>JBBQZE010000342.1:0-1543 GCA_038207985.1 Solirubrobacterales bacterium | reverse complement strand
TCACCATGCCGCTGTGCCCTTCCCCCAGCTCGACGCCGGAGGCGGGGTGCGCCCGTGCTGACCTTCCTCCTCGGCCTCTCAGCGTCACTGGTGTGGGGAAGCGCCGACTTCCTCGGCGGCCTGAGCGCCCGGCGGCGGTCGCTGTGGGCGGTCGTCGTGGTCGCGCAGGCCGGCGGGCTCGTCCTGGCCGTCGCCGTCTGGGTGCTCGCCGCCGGGGACGTGCCGAGCACCACCGGCCTGCTGGCCGCCGCGGGCGGCGGTGCGGCGGGGGCAGTCGCCGTCGCGGCGTTCTACCGCGCGCTCGCGGTCGGCACGATGGGCGTGGTCGCGCCCATCGCCGCCACGGGGGTCGTCGTCCCGGTGCTCGTCGGCGTCGTGCAGGGCGAGCGGCCGTCGGCGGCGCAGCTGGTCGGTGCGGCCGTCGCGACGGCCGGCGTGGCTCTCGCCTCGCGCGACGCCGGGTCCGCGCCGGGGCGCGCGCACCGCTCCGCCATCGCGCTCGCCGCGGTCGCCGCGCTCGGCTTCGGGCTCGTCTTCGTGGGCCTCGAGCGCGCCGGCGACGAGGACGCGTTCTGGGCGATCCTCGTCGCCCGCGCGACCGCGACCGCAGTCGTCGGCGTGGCAGCCGTGGGGCTCCGGGCGCGGCTGGAGTTGCCGCGCGACCCGCCTACGCTCGCGCTCTTGGCGCTCGTGGGGGTGCTCGACACCGGGGCGAACGTCCTCTTCGTGCTCGCCGCCGACCGCGGCCTCCTGAGCGTCGTGGCCGTGCTCGGCTCCCTCTATCCGGCGGTCACCGTGCTCCTCGCGCGGGTCGTGCTGCACGAGCGCCTCGCCCGCGTGCAGACCGCGGGCGTCGTCCTGACGCTGCTCGGGGTCGCGGCGATCGGCGCGGGCTGATCAGTCGTGCTCGGAGGACGGACGATGTTCGAGGTAGCGGCGGAGCTCGGCGTCGTCGGAGCGCAGCTGGTCCATCCGCTCGCCCGTGCAGCTGAGCAGGTCGACCGCCACCTCGTCCGCGGTGCGCCATGCCAGCCGCCACGGCGCCCCGTGGGTCTCCCAGCGCTCCAGCACCTCCAGCGGCGACTCGGGCATCCGCCCACGATCGCATGAAGCCCCCGCGCGGCGGCGGGTCCGTCCTGAGCCCGGGCGGGCAGGTCGTCGTGGTCGGCGGCGGCATCCTCGGGCTGGCGGCCGCGCGGCTGGTGGCGGAGCGCCATCCGGACGTGACGGTCACGGTGCTGGAGAAGGAGCGGCGCGTCGCCGCCCACCAGACCGGACGCAACAGCGGCGTGGTGCACGCCGGGCTCTACTACGAGCCGGGGTCGCTCAAGGCCGAGCTGTGCCTGCGCGGCGCGCAGCTGCTGGAGGCGTTCTGCGCGGAGCGCGGGGTGCCGTACGACCGGTGCGGCAAGGTCGTGGTGGCCACCGAGCCGGCGGAGCTTCCCCGCCTGGCGGCCGTCGAGCAGCGGGCGCGCGCGAACGGGGTGCAGGGGGTCGCGATGCTCGACGCCGGTGAGCTGCGCGAGGTCGAGCCGCACGCGCG
>JBBQZE010000341.1:0-1562 GCA_038207985.1 Solirubrobacterales bacterium | reverse complement strand
CGCGACGGTCGTGCCCCTCGAGGACTTCCGGGGCTGGCGCTGGCTGCTGCCCGACGCGGTCCACCCCACCGCCCTCGGCCAGCTCGAGATCGCCGACCGCGCCGCGCGGGCGCTAGGCGCCGGCGTGGTCCCGAGCACGATGGTGCAGCGCGAGCTCGACCCGAAGGCCGTCCGCCGCTTCGCGCGGGGCTGGGGCCGCCAGTGGGTGCGCGAGGCCTGGCGACGCGAGCGCGAGCACCGGGCGGGATGAGCCGCGTGCGCGAGCGCCGCTGGATCCGACGGCACCGGGGCGTCGAACGCGACCCGGGGGCCCGGGTGGCGGGCGGTGCCGTGCTGCTGGCCGAAGGGCCGGACGCGCGGATCGTCCTCGGCCCGAAGGCCGTCGTCGGGGCCGGCTGCCACCTGCAAGCCACGGGCGCGGCCACCATCCGGGTGGACGGCGAGCTCGGCGAGGGCTGCCGTGTCGTCGCGCGCGAGGAGGTCGTCGTCGCCGCCGGCGCTCGGCTGGGGACGCGCTGCGCCCTGATCGACTTCGACCACGTCGCCGAGGACGTCGAGCGGCCCGTCCGCACCCAGGGCCTGCGGACGGCGCCCGTGCACGTCGGGGCCGGGGCGATCCTGGGGCCCGGGGTCGTCGTCCTGCGCGGCGCGACGGTCGGTGCGGGCGCGACGGTGCTGGCGGGCTCCGTCGTCACCCGCGACATCGCGCCGGGCACGCGCGCCGCCGGCACCCCGGCGCGGAGTGAGGGCTGCGATGGCGTCGCCTGAGCTCGAGCTCCGCGTCCTCACCGCCCCGGATTCGGTGGCGCGGGCCGCGGCCCGCTTCGCCGCCGACGCGCAGCAGGCCTGGATGCTGCGCCAGCCCCGCGCCCTGCGGCGCTCGTTCGCCGAGCACGCCTTCGGGAAGGGCGAGCTCGCCGAGCAGGTCTGGATGCTTCGCCAGTCCGAGGCCGTGCGCGAGAGCTACATCCGCACCGTCCTCGAGGCGCCCTGACCGCCGCAGCGCACCGGCAACCGGAGCACGCCGTTCACGGGATGGTTACGTTTGGCACATGTCCTTCCGCCGTGCCCTCCCTCTCGTCGTACTCGTCGCGTCCCTGGCCGCGCCCGGCCTCGCCGCCGCAAGCCCGGGCAAGGGGCCGACGGCCGCGGTCGCGCTGGGCGACTCGTACATCTCCGGCGAGGCCGGCCGCTGGCAGGGCAACAGCGTCTCGCCGGCCCCCGGAAACGACGGGACCGATCGTGCGTGCACCGGCGGCCCACCGTGCTCGGTGGACAAGTCGAAGGTCTACGTCGGCGGGACGGACACCAACGGCTGCCACCGCTCCGACGTCTCGGAGATCCTCACCGCGTCGCTGCCGGTCGCCCTGCGCATCAACCTCTCGTGCTCCGGCGGGGTCACCAAGAACATCTTCCGCGCGTCTAGCGGCGGCGAGGGCCAGGGCGGCGAGGCCCCGCAGGCCGACCAGCTCCTTCCCGTCGCCATGGCCAACGACGTCAAGCTCGTGCAGCTGTCCATCGGCGGCACCGACCTCGGCTTCGCGAGCATCGTGTCGGCCTGC
>JBBQZE010000340.1:0-1570 GCA_038207985.1 Solirubrobacterales bacterium | reverse complement strand
CGCCGGCGGCCCGCACTGCTTCAAGTACGGCGTCACCCGCACGTGGGTGAGCGGCCTGGAGGCCGTCCTCGCCCCAGGCGAGGTGGTCCGGGTCGGCGGTCCGCTGCGCAAGGACGTCGCGGGCTACGACCTGGTCGGGCTGCTCACCGGCAGCGAGGGGACCCTCGGCATCGTCACGAGCGCCTGGCTCCGGCTGCTGCCCGCGCCCGCGCTGCAGCTGCCCGTCGTCGGCGCCTTCGCCGGCGTGGAGGAGGGCTGCGCTGCGATCGAGCGCGTCCTGGCCTCGGGTGTCGTGCCGGCCACCATCGAGTACCTCGACGAGGGCGCCCTGGCGGCAAGCGCCGCGGCGTTCCCCGGCGGGCTGCCGGAGGGCGCCGCGTTCCTGGTGGTCTGCGAAGCCGACACGTCCGAGGCGGACGCAGACGAGCTCGCCGCCGCGCTCGCGGGGGAGCTCGGCGACACGCTGCGGCCCTCGCCGCGCGACCTCTGGCGCTGGCGCGACGGGGTCTCCATCGCGGTCACCGCACGCCGCGGCGGCAAGCTCTCCGAGGACGTCTCCGTCCCCCTCGACCGCCTGGCGGAGGGGATCACCGGCACGGTGGAGATCGCGGAGCGCAACGGCCTCGAGGGCTGCTCGTGGGGCCACGCGGGCGACGGCAACCTGCACTCGACGTTCCTGCTCGAGCCGGGCGACGAGGCGCAGCTCGCCCGGGCCGAAGCGGCGGTCGAGGAGCTCTTCGCGCTGGCCCTCGCCCTCGGCGGCAGCGTCTCCGGCGAGCACGGCGTCGGCTGGCTCAAGCGCGGTCAGCTCCACCGCCAGTGGGGCGCGGGCGCCGTACGAGCCCACGAGGCGGTCAAGCACGCGCTGGACCCGAAGGGGCTGTTCAACCCGGGGAAGAAGACGGCCTAGGCGCGCCGCACGCCTCGCGCACGAGCGCTCGGTCGTGCTCGTATTCGAGCAGCCGCTCGGCCTCCCGGGGCGTGACCCAGCGCCGCTCGTCGACCTCGTCGTTGACGACGAACGGGGCGACGTCACCGACCGCCATGTGCCACCAGCGGACGAGCTTCGGGCGCCCCTTGCGGTCGATGTACTCGTGCGGGGCCAGCTCGCGGGCGCACGTCGCGCGCAGGCCGGTCTCCTCCCAGACCTCGCGGAGCGCGGCGGCCTCCCAGCCCTCGCCGGCGTCGAGCTTGCCCTTCGGCAGCGACCAGTCCTCGTAGCGGGGCCGGTGGATCACGCAGACCCGTCCGTCGTGCAGCACGACGCCCCCGGCCGCCATGACCCTGCCCTGCGCGTCGAGTTCCGGCATCCCCGGATCGTCGCTCACCCGCGGCGCCGGAGCGTCGCCGTCCGCGCCGACCCGGGCCGGCCGTTGGCCGAGACCGCCCGGACCGCGACCCGCACGCTCTCGCCCGGGCCGATGCCGGTGACCGCGAAGCGGCGCGCCTTGCGCGTCACCTGCACCCGCCGGCCGTCCGAGCCGACGACGCGCACGCGGTACCCGGCGGCGCCCGTGACCTTCGACCACGTCGCCGTCACGGTCGCCCCGCGGCGGCGCAGCGCGAGGCG
>JBBQZE010000339.1:0-1573 GCA_038207985.1 Solirubrobacterales bacterium | reverse complement strand
GATGAGGAAGCCGTTCTCGACCAGGGTGGTCGGGTGGTACTGGATCATCTCCATGTCCATCAGCGGCGCGCCCACGTGGTAGGCCTGCGAGATGCCGTCGGCCGTGCAGATGAGCGCGTTGGTGGTGGGCTTGAAGCACTGCCCGGCGCCACCCGAGGCGAGGATGACGTTCTTGGCGGTGAACGTCTCCATCGCGCCCGTGCGGATGTCCCGCGCGACGCAGCCCACGCACTCGCCGTCGTCGTCGATCAGCAGCGAGGTGGTGAACCACTCCTCGTAGCGGTCGACGGTCTCGTGGTACTTCATGAGCTGCTCGTAGAGCACGTGCAGGATCGCCTGGCCCGTGATGTCCGCGACGTAGGCGGTGCGCTTGACCGAGGCGCCGCCGAAAGCGCGGAGGTCGAGCTCGCCGTCGTCGTTGCGGTGGAAGGTCACCCCGATGTGCTCGAGGTGCATGACCTCCTTGGGCGCCTCGGAGCACATGACCTCGATGGCGTCCTGGTCGCCGAGGAAGTCGGAGCCCTTGACGGTGTCGTAGGCGTGCGAGCGCCAGTCGTCGGTGACCGAGATGGCGGCGTTGATACCGCCTGCGGCCGCGACGGAGTGCGAGCGGACGGGGTGGACCTTGGAGAGGATCGCGACCGACACGCCGGCGTCCGCCGCCGCGACGGCGGCCCGCTGGCCGGCGAGACCTGCGCCGATGATCAGGACGTCATGGGAAGGCATGAGGGTTCTTCTGCGCTCGAGACGGTTGAAGGGCGAGTCGGACTGTATACGTCCGATGGTGCTTGTCGGCCTGCGGCCCCGGGGGTCCTGGCGCGGCTGCCGCCGCTCCGCTCAGCGGGCCGCGAGGGCCCGGCGGACCTGCTCGGCGGTGACCACGCCGATGAGCCGCTCGTGGCCGTCGACCACCATCAGCGCGCCGAGGCGCCCGAGCGGCTCGGAGCCCAGCAGCACCTCGAGCGAGGTCCCGCCGGGGACGGCGAAGGTGCCGCCTTGGGCGGCGTCGAGCGCCTCGCCCGCGGTCGCGGACTCGGCGGCGCCGTCGAGGCGCCCCTCGTCGAGGATGCCCACGAAGCGCCCGTCGGCCTCGACCACGGGGAACCAGGGCCACCCGTAGCGCAGGAAGAACTCCTCGCGCGCGCGGGCGACCGGGGTGAGCGCAGGCAGGCTGACGGGCTGGGCGTCCATGAGGTCGGCCGCGGTCACCCCGTCGATCGACTCGGAGAACTCGCTCGCGGCCACGGCCCCCCGCGCCCCCTGGCCGAGGAACCAGCCGAGGACGCCGAACCAGAGCCCGTTGAACGTGTCCCCCCGCAGCGCCACCGCGATGCCGAAGGCGATGAGGAGGTAGGCGAACGCCTGGCCCATGCGACCGGCGATGCGGGTGCCGCGGTGCTTGTCGCCCGTCACGCGCCAGGCCACGGCGCGGGCGATGCGCCCGCCGTCGAGCGGGAAGGCCGGCACGAGGTTGAACACGAGCAGGAAGACGTTGATCGAGGACAGCCAGGCCAGCAGCGCGACGCCCGCGGAGACCTGGACGTCGGAGACCCGGGCCGAGTCGAGCGCGGGC
>JBBQZE010000338.1:0-1642 GCA_038207985.1 Solirubrobacterales bacterium | reverse complement strand
AGCTCGCGTGCGTCCTCGCGCTGGTCCTGCGCGGGCGGGCGGGCGAAGAGGAGCGGGCACGGGTGCAAGCGGCGGCCGAGGCCTACGGCGTGCCGGTGGTGGACGACCGCCGGCTCGAGGCGGCGGCGTTCGCGCACGCCGCGCCGATCGCCTGGGAGCAGGTGCCCGTGCGGCGACCGGCGCGCGAGCCCGGCATGCCGCCGGCCGAGGTGCGCCGCGGGCGCGGCCGCCTCGTGGAGCACCACCTCTGGGTCCGCGAGGAGGGCTCGCAGCTGGTCGTCGGGGTGGGGCGCGGGCTGGCCGGCGAGCTGGATCGAGGGGAGCTGCTCGCGCCGCGGGTCGGCCAGCGCCTGCAGCCGGGCACCGAGCTCGCAGCGCTGCTCGTGCCCTCGGGCCCGCTAATCCTCACCGCGCCCGTGTCGGGGCTCATCGTCGAGGTCAACGATGACCTGCCGGCAGGGGCAGCGGACCCTGCACGCGAAGACGATGCCTGGCTCGTGCGGTTGACCGCCGCTCACTGGCCGCGCGAGGCCGCCGGTCTCAGCTGGGGCCGCAGCGGGGACCTCGCCTACGCGACCCACCTGGCCTGCGCGGCCGACCCCTTCGAGGAGCTGCGCCCCCGCTTTCGCCGCGCCGCGCAGGGCATCCGCTCCTTCGCCGACGTCCGCGCCCACCTCCAGGCGCTGGACGGCCGCCCTCGCTTCGCCGGCGCGGGGGCGTTTCACGCCGAGGTGGTCGACCCGTTGCGCCTGCGCCTGGCGACCGACCCGACCCTCCGCGCCCACCTCGGCCGCGCCGCCACGACGCTCGCCCTACGGCTCCATGACCCGTGCACCGAGGTCCGCCTGCAGCTGCGCCCGCCCGCCGCGACCATACCGGCGCGCGCCGCTCATGCGACGAGCCGGCCCGACGTCACGGTCGACACCTCCGCCGACCTCGCGGCCGACTACCTGCTCGGCCGCGCGGACCTGGTCTCCGCGCTGCGCCGCGGCGACGCCTTCCTGCACGGTCGTCGCGACCGCGCGCACCTGGCGCTCTCAGCCCTGGCCGAGCTCGTCGGCTCGTCCCGGACCGCGGCACACCGCCGCCCACGCCCGCCGCTTCCCGCGCGCTGAGCGCGTCGCGACGCCCGGGCTATCCGGTGAACCCGACCTTGTCGAGGGCGGATTGAAGCGAGGTCCTGTAGCTGTCGCTCGTGTAGCTGGCCCCTGACACCCCGTCGATCTGCGCGCTCTGAGCCGCGACAGCCTGCTGGGCGAGTTGCGGGCCGGCGACGCTGTTGATCTCCTGAGACTTCGGGTCGCTGCTGGGCAGGGCCACGGCGGTCACATCGGTGATCTTCGTGCCCTTGACGCTGACTCTCACCTGCACGTCGCCGTACTGGTTGGGCGCGTCGGCGCCGGCGGCCGTCTTGGTCGCGGCGGACGATGAGCGGGCGGTGCTCTTGGCGGGCTTCGACGACTGCGCCGTCGATACGGGCGTCCTCGTTGGGGTGGATGCCGCGGGGCTCTGGCGCTGGGCATGGAAGCCCAGCACTCCCGCGAGCCCTGCTGCCGTGCCGGCGATGACGATGGGCGCGCGCTTCATCAGAACGCGAAGGCCTCGTGGTGGATCCGGTCCTTCGGCACGCCGACTGTGCGGG
>JBBQZE010000337.1:0-1675 GCA_038207985.1 Solirubrobacterales bacterium | reverse complement strand
GGGGCGAGCTGGGCGCCGTAGGGCCCGCGGCCGGTGAGGCAGTGCGCGCCGCAGCGTGCGGCGAGCGCCAGCGCGTCCTGCATCCCGAGCCCCGTGCCGAGGCCGAACGTGAGCCCCGCGGCGAACGAGTCCCCACAGCCGTACGCGTCGACGGCGTCGCCCGGGAGCGGCGCCGCCGCCCACTCCCCCGTGTCGCCGTCGGCGCCGATCCAGCGGCCGCCGGTCGCGCCCGAGGTCCGCACGACATGGCGCGGGGGCGGGTCGAACTCCGAGTCGGCGACGTGCTCGCCCGGGTCGTCGCCGCTCGCCACGAGCACGTCGAGCTGCACGCCGGCGGTGGCGATCGCCTCGCGGGCCCGCGGGGTGGCGACGAGCACCCGCGCACCGCGGGCGGCCCGCAGCGCGTCCGCGTCGCCGCCCGTGAAGTACACGGCGTCCGCGCCCTCGCACCGCTCCCAGGGGAGCGGGTCGGCGTGCTCCGGCACGAGGCGCTCGCCGAGCACGGTGATCGTGCGCTCGTGGTCGTCGGTCAGGAAGGTGAACGCCCGGCGCTGGGGCACGGGCCGGCGCGCCGCGTGCAGCTCGAGCCCGCGCTGCTCGAGGTCGGCGAGCGCGCGGGCGCCCGCGTCGTCCTCGCCGAGCGCGGTCAGGAAGAACGCGGAGGGGCCGGCCAGGCGCGCGAGCTGCACGGCGGCGACCGCGCCTCCGCCCGCCGCCGCGGAGAAGGCCTCGCGGCCGTGCATGATCTCCCCGGGCGTCGGCAGCCGGTCGCTCACCGCGAAGTCGACCCACTCCGTGTGGCCGACGACCCCGACGCGCGTCACAGCACCAGGGCAGCGCCGTTGGCCCGCAGCCAGCGCTGCGGCTCCTTGAAGCCGGGGCGGTGCGCCGCCAGGAGGCCCCAGAACCGCGCCGAGTGGTCGAGGTGCACCAGGTGGCACGCCTCGTGCCAGACGACGTAGTCCAGGACGTCCGCGGGCGCGAGGAGCAGCCGCCAGTTGAAGCTCATGGCGCCCGTGGCGCTGCACGAGCCCCAGCGCGTGCTCTGGTTGCGGATCGTGAGCGCCGTGGACGCGCGGCCGAGCGCCGCCTCGGCGTCCGCCAGCCGCGGGGTGACCTCGTCGCGCGCGACCCGCCGGTACCAGCGCTCGAGTGCGGCGTCGCGGGCCGCGGGCTCGGCCGGGACGAGCAGTGCGTCGCCGCGCCGGTGCACCCGGGAGCGACCGGGCTCCGGGAGGAGCCGCAGCTCTTCTCCGAGGTAGGGAACCGTGCCGGGGGTCCGGGCCATGCGCCGTGCGCGTGCCTCGGCCTCCCGCAGACGCCGCTCGATCCACGGCCGCAGCTCCCGGACCGCCGCCGCCGCGTCGCGCTGCGTCGCCCGCGGGGGCAGCAGGGCGACGACGGTGCCGTCGGGCTCGACGGCCACCCGTACCCGCCGGGCCCGCGGGGCGCGGCGGACCTCGTAGGTGATCGCGGCGGGGTCCTGTCGGAGCGGCTCGGCCATGGTCGGGACACCGTAGGTGGCCCGGCGGCGGCCCGCCGCACCCGGCACGCGGGGATAGGGTCGCGCCTGTGCCCGGTTCCCGCGTGCCCCTCCCGCCGCCGGTCCAGCCGCCGTTCACCGTGTACCTCAACGGGGTCCTCCAGACGGAGGGCGAGGACTACGACGTCACCG
>JBBQZE010000336.1:0-1679 GCA_038207985.1 Solirubrobacterales bacterium | reverse complement strand
GGGGCGGCGAGCAGGGCGGCGGCGGTGATGGCGGCGACGAAAGGGCGCATGGGAGCGGCGGATCCTACCTCCGGGCGTGCGGCCGTCCAGCGGGATGCGTCGCACGACGCATCTAGAACGGCGACAGGTGGCTCGCGACCGGCCCGAAGCGCGCGCGGACGGCGCGGGCGGCGAGGGCGATGAGGCCGAGCGCGACCGCCAGGAGCACGGGGATCTGCCAGTCCCAGTGCTGGGTGGAGCCGAACGCGATCGAGTTGTTGATCGCGTGCAGCGTGATGCACGGGTACAGCGAGCGCGTGCGTGCGTAGAGCGCACAGAGCACCACGCCGAAGACCCCGAGCGGCACCAGGTAGCCGACGGGCGCCGACCCCGCGTGGATGCCGCCGAACACCGCGCCCGTGATCAGCGCCGCCGGCCAGAAGCCCTTCCAGTTCCGCAGCGCGCCGAAGAAGTACCCGCGGAAGAAGACCTCCTCGGCGATCGGGGCGACCACGGTGACCAGGAAGGCGACCGCGAGCAGCGCGACCGTGCTCTTGTCCGCGCCGAGCTGCTCGGGGAGGTCGTCCTTCTGATCGATCGAGAGCAGCGCCACCCATGCCGCGCTGAAGCCGATGAAGCCGACGTAGGCCACCACGATCCAGCCCAGGAAGGGCTTGGCGGGCGAGGGGCGCAACCCGAACTGCCACGGCGCGGGCCGGGCGACCATGCTCGCGAACAGCACCGCGGCGCCGATCAGCGAGAGGTCCTGGACCACGGTGGACAGGATGCTCACCGCGGGTGGCGGGTTGTCCAGCGACGCGCCGAAGAGCACCCCGATGCCGGCCAGCACGAGGCCGCCGGCGAGCGCGCCGCCGAAGCCCGCCACGAGTGCCAGCCACGCCGTGTACGGCTTCCACCGCGGCGCGATGGGCCGCGGCTCGACGCCGTCGGGGAGCTCGGGCCGCAGCGGCGGGGGCTGGGTTAACGCCACGCGGTCGCTCGGGAGGGAGGACATCAGGGCCGCCGAAGGTAGCGGACCAGTTCGGGCAGTCCGCCGAGCCCGTCGAGCACCGTGACCCCGGCGGGTGCCGCTGAGGCTGCCGCCGAGACGCTCGTTCCGCGGACCACCAGCACCGCCGCGATCCCCGCCGCCCGCGCGGCCGCGATGTCCGTGTCGAGCTCGTCGCCGACCATGAGCGCCTCATCCGCGCGGGCGCCGCCGAGCGCGAGCCCGCGATTCAGGAGCTCCGGGTCGGGCTTCGCGACGCCGGCCTCCGCCGAGGTGATCACCCCGTCGACGAGCGGCGCAAGGCCGGTCCCCCGCAGCACCTCGTGCAGCGAGACGTCCCAGTTGGAGACGACGACGAGCCGCGCCCCAACGGCTTGGAGCGCGCGGAGCACCCCGGGCACCTCGGGGTACGGCCTGAAGCGCACGGCCGCCAGCAGCGCGGCCTCGACGTCCGCGACGTCCGCGACCGCGCCCGGTGTGCCGAGCGTCGCGCGCACCACCTCGGCGCACTCGCGCCGGAGCGCCGCGAGGCCCGCCGCGGTACCCGCGCGATGGTGCTCGGCGCGGTAGTGGGCGATCTCCGCGCGCATTGCGGTGCGCACCTGCATCGGGGTGGCCGAGATGCCGCGCGCGCCGAGCTCCGTGACGAGGTGCGGCCAGGGCTCCTGGAGCTCCAGCAGGGTGCCGAGGG
>JBBQZE010000335.1:0-1691 GCA_038207985.1 Solirubrobacterales bacterium | reverse complement strand
GACGAGGGCGGCGGCGAGCAGGGGGCGGACGGCGGCTGGCATGCGGGTCATCGAACGTCGTCGGGCAGAGAAGCTGGCGGTGGCGGCGGGGGCCGCCCTCAGGCCAGCCGCTCGCCCTCGAGCTCGGCGTGGGCCGCGATGACCGTGTTCGTCTCCCCGCGGATGAGCTCGACGTGAACTCCCGTCGTCTCCAGGCGGGCCTCCACCGCCGCGATCTCCTCGGGGGAGGCCTGCGGGGTCATCACGATCATCATGGTCCGCGGAGGCTACCCCCGAGGTGGCGCCGAGCTCGCCGCCTCAGCCGACGCTCGCGCCCCGCAGCCCGCGGACGCCGGCCAGCGCCTCGGCCTCCGGGAGCACCGCCTCGGACGCCGGCGGCACGCCCGTGCCCAGCGGCGCGAGCGACACCTCGAGAAGACCCCGGCGGGCCTTGGCCCGCCACGTCGCGACGATCGCCCCGTCGTGCAGCACCGCGCCAGGACCGCCGATGGCGGGCCACAGCACCTTCTGGGCCGCGGCGTCCGGAACGATCGAGTCCCGGTCGCGGCCGTCGAGGAGCGGATCGCCGGCGGGCAGCAGACGGATGCCATGGGCCGCGGGCGGCTCCGCGAGGTGCGCGAGGCCGGCCCGCAGCGACCACGCCGCCCGTCCTGCCCGGTGCACCTCTTGCACCTCGGCGGCGATGGCGGCGAGCCGCGCCGAGGCGTCCGCCCGCGAGGCCGCGAGCCACGACGCGAGCTCCGCGGTGGTCAGCGGGCCGTGGTGGCGCAGCGCCCGACGGGTGAGCTCGGCGCGCGCCTCGGCGTCGTGCGCCGGGTCCGGTGGCGCCTCGACGGCGGCGAAGGTCACTGCGCGCCCAGGGGTCCCGGGCTCCCGCCGCACGGCGCCGAGCTGGCCCGCGGCCCGCCAGACCATCGGGTGGACGTGGGCGCTCCCGCAGCCCTTGCACCACCACAGCAGCTCGGCGGGCAGGCGCTCGCGGAGCTGCTGGTGCAGGTCGTCGCGGGCGACGGGGCCGCCGGCGACGGCGTCGGCCATGGCGGCTCCGACCCGGGCGATCGCATCGAGGAACGTGATGCCGTGGGGGTCGAGCGCCTTCACCGCGCTCGGGGCGAGCTTCCGCGCGGATGCCTCGTCGGAGGGCAGCGCGCCCCGCGTGAACACCCCGACGTCCGCCGCAGCGACGACGTACGGCGCGGCGCGCGGACCCCACACCCCCACGAGCCCCTCGTCGAGTGGCCGCTTCTCCGCCCCCGCGACGCCGGATCGACCACTCGACGGCTCGAGCCGCGCGACGAGCGCGTCCCGCGCGGACCCCGCGGGCGAGTCGCGCAGCCCAGAAGCGGCCGCGGCGGCCGCGCTGCCGGCCGGCAGGCGCGCGCCGAGGTGCTGCGCGGCGATGCGCGCCAGGCGGACGGCGGCGAAGTCCACGTCGAACGGGCCCTACAGCCCGAGGCCCTGCACGCCGAGCTCGTCGAAGCCCACGTGATGGGCGAGCTCGTGGCGCACGGTCTGGGTGACCTGGGCGCGCAGGAGGTCGGCGTCGTGGCCGAAGTCGCGGCGCAGGGTGTCGCGGTAGACGACGATGCGGTCCGGGATGTCGTCCCGCGTCGCGCCGTCTCCGTGGGAGAGCCCGTAGGCGCCGCGGCGGCGCCCGCCGTCGGAGAGGACCACGGCGTCGTTGTGGTTCT
>JBBQZE010000334.1:0-1710 GCA_038207985.1 Solirubrobacterales bacterium | reverse complement strand
CCGAGGAGGCGCACGTGCCGCTGGACCCGCAGATCGCCGGGCTGTTGTCGATGATGGAGAGCGCGGGGGCGCCGGCGCTGTCCGCCGGTACGCCGGAGCAGGCGCGCGCCGGCTTCCGGATGATGACGGTGGGGCTGCGTGACCCGGCCTCGCTCGCGCCGGTCCGCTCGGTCGAGCAGCTGACCCTTCCCGGCGGCATCCCTGCGCGCCGCTACCGGCCCGAGGTGGACGGCGCGGTGCCGACCGTCGTCTTCCTGCACGGCGGCGGATTCGTCATCGGTGACCTCGACACCCACGACGACCACTGCCACCTGATCGCCGCCGAGGTGGGGGCCGTGGTGCTGTCGGTCGACTACCGGCTCGCGCCGGAGCACCGCTGGCCGGCCGGGCTGGAGGACTGCGTCGCCGCGACCCGCTGGGCGCTGGCGCACGTCGACGAGCTCGGCGGCGACGCGAGCCGGGTGGCGGTCGCGGGCGACAGCGCCGGCGGCAACCTGTCCGCCGCCGTCGCGCTGGAGCTCCGGGGCGAGGCCGGTCCAGGCCTGGCCGCGCAGCTGCTGCTCTACCCCGCGACGGACTTCGAGGACGCAACCGTGCACCCGTCCCGCGAGGAGAACGCGAGGGGCTACCTGCTCACCGCGGACGACATGATGTGGTTCGGCGAGCAGTACGTCCCCGAGGGCGCCGACCGCCGTGACCCGCGGCTGTCCGTCCTCGCCACCCCGGACCTGTCCGGGCTGCCCCCGGCGATCGTGGCGACCGCGGAGTACGACCCGCTGCGCGACGAGGGCGAGGCCTACGCCACCGCGCTCGGGGCCGCCGGCGTCCCCGTCGTCCAGCGCCGCTACGACGGGCTGATCCACGGCTTCTTCGGCCTCGGCACCGTCTCCCCCGCCGCCGACCGGGCCAGCCGCGAGCTCTGCGCCGACCTCAGGCGCCTCCTGGGCTGATCACGCCGAAGCGAGGCCGGACACGGCGAAGGCCGCCACCCGGTGCGGGTGGCGGCCTTCGCGACGGGGACGCGTCCTAGTAGCGGTACATCTCGCTCTTGTACGGGCCCTCGACGTCCACGCCGATGTACTCGGCCTGGTCCTTGCGCAGCTCGGTGAGCCGCACGCCGAGCGCGTCGAGGTGCAGGCGTGCGACCTTCTCGTCCAGGTGCTTGGGCAGGACGTAGACCTGGCGCTCGTACTCGTCGTTCTTCGTGAACAGCTCGACCTGGGCGATCGTCTGGTTGGTGAAGCTGTTGCTCATGACGAAGCTCGGGTGGCCGGTGGCGTTGCCGAGGTTCAGCAGGCGACCCTCGCTCAGCATGATGATCGAGTGCCCGTCCGGGAAGACCCACTCGTCGACCTGCGGCTTGATGTTGATCCGCGTGATGCCGGAGAAGCGGGCCAGGCCGGCGATGTCGATCTCGTTGTCGAAGTGGCCGATGTTGCCGACGATCGCCTGGTGCTTCATCTGCGCCATGTCGGCCGCCATGATGATGTCCTTGTTGCCGGTCGCGGTGATGAAGACGTCGGCGGTGGAGATGACGTCCTCGAGCTTGGCGACCTGGTAGCCCTGCATGGCGGCCTGGAGCGCGCAGATCGGGTCGATCTCGGTGACGATGACGCGGGCGCCCTGGGCGCGCAGCGACTCGGCGGACCCCTTGCCGACGTCGCCGAAGCCGCACACGACGGCGGTCTTGCCGGACAGCATCACGTCGGT
>JBBQZE010000333.1:0-1737 GCA_038207985.1 Solirubrobacterales bacterium | reverse complement strand
CGGCTCCAGGAGGCCGGCCACGGCGCGTGGTTCGGCGCGTTCGTCGACGGCACCATGCGCGCCGGGCTCGGGCTGTTCACCGACGGCTCGGGCGTCGCGCGCTTCCAGGCCGTCGACACCCACCACGACGCGCGCGGCCGCGGACTCGCGGGAACGCTCGTGCACCACGCGGGCGCGGAGGGACTGACCTGGCCTGGGGTGCGGACGCTCGTCATCGCCGCCGACCCGGAGTACCACGCGGTCCGCATCTACCGGTCGGTGGGCTTCGATGGGACCGAAACGCAAGTGCAGCTCTCGCGCAAGCCACCGGGGCGGCGGCCCGGGGAGGCGCGCTAGGTGAGGCGTAGCGTGCCGCGCTCCTTTGCCTTCACGCTGGTTCCGGTGCTGGCCGTGGCGCTCCTCCTGCGCCTGGTCTGCGCGCTCGCCTTCGCGCCGGACGTCGTGTTCCTCGACGACGACACCTTCTTCCACCTCACCGCGAACGCGCTGGCCGGCGGCCACGGGTACGTCCGCCCGCTCGAGTTCTTCTTCCACGGGCAGACCGTCCCCACGGCCGAGCATCCGCCTCTGTACCCGCTGGTGCTGGCGCCGATCGCCGCACTCGGGGGCACGGGCGTCGACGTGCAGCGCCTGCTCGGCGTGGCGCTCGGCACGGGCGTGGTGCTCGTTGTGGCGCTCATCGCCCGGCGGCTGGGAGGCGACCGCGCGGGGCTGCTGGCCGCGGCCCTCGCCGCGGGCTACCCGAGCTTCGTCGCTGCGGACGGGGCGCTGATGAGCGAGACGCTGCTCGGGCTTCTGGTCGGCCTCGCGGTGCTCCAAGCGCTGAGGGTCTACGCGCAGCCGCGCGTGAAGGGCTTCGCGATCCTCGGCGGGCTGGTCGCGCTGGCCACCCTGACCCGAACCGAGACGCTTCTGCTGCTGCCGCTGCTCGTCGCGGCTGCGGTCTGGAGCGTCGCCTCGTGCACGTCGCGAGCGCCCTCGGTGTGGCCCTGGTGGTCCTGGCCCCATGGGCCGGGCGCAACGTGGCGCGGTTCGACCGGGTGCTGCTGTCCACCAACGACGGCACCGCCATCGCCGGCGCGAACTGCCCGGCGACCTACGACGGCCCGCACCCCGGTGGCTTCGACCTCGCGTGCGTCGTGGTGCCGCACGCACGCGGCGGCAACGAGGCCGAGCGTTTCGGGCGCTTACGCGACCAGGGCATCGCCTACGCCCGGGACCACGCCGCCCGTGTCCCGGTGATCGCCGCGATCCACGTGGGGACCCTGTGGGGCGTCTGGGAGCCGGGCCGCCAGGTGCACGTGACGGGGCGGTCGGTCACCGTGCAGCGGGTCGGCGTCGTCGTCTACTACCTCGTCGCGCTGCTGGGCATCGCCGGGGCCTGGGCGCTGCGGCGGCGGCACGTGGTCCTGGCGATCCTCCTCGCCCCGGCCGCGGTCGCGACCGTCGCCGCGCTCGCGACCTTCGGGAACACCCGGCTGCGCCACGGCGCCGAGGTCGTGCTCCTCGCGCTCGCCGGCGTCGCCTGTGCTCGGCTCTCCGCCCACCGGTGTGCTGCGCCGACGGTCACGCGCTAGCACCGGAGTGGAGGTTTTCGGGAGCGGGAGCGACGGGACTCGAACCCGCGACCTCCGGCGTGACAGGCCGGCGCTCTAACCAACTGAGCTACGCCCCCGTGCTGCGCGGTGCACGATACCGCGAGTCGCGCCGGGGTGGCGGCGCGGCGGGCCGGGGTGG
>JBBQZE010000332.1:0-1763 GCA_038207985.1 Solirubrobacterales bacterium | reverse complement strand
CCGCTACCTGCCGCGACGGCGACCGCGTGGCCCGGATCGGCGGCGACGAGTTCGCGGTTCTCCTCGACGCCGCCGGGGAGGAGGAGGCGGCCGCCTGGTGCGACCGGCTGGCGGTCGCCGTCGCCGAGCAGCAGCGCCGCCGGCCCGACCCGCCGATCGCGGTCTCCGTCGGATGGGGCTCGGCGCCCCCGGGCTGCGGCCTCTACGCCGCGCTCGCGCACGCCGACGAGCGCATGTATGAGGACAAGCGCGCCCGAGCGTCGCGGCCCGCCGCCGCGAGCGCGGCGTAGCTCAGCCGGCGACGGGGCTGGCGACGCCGGGATCGGCGAACGCGCCGGGCTCCCCGGTCATGGCCGCGCTGACCGCGGCGATCTGGTTCGGCGAGCCCATGAGCCCGGCTTGAAGCTCGGTCTCAAGCCGCAGCGCGTCCGCGGGCGCCATGCCCGACCACGCCGTGTCGTAGAGGTGCTTGGCGGCCCGGACGGCGTCGGGGGAGCGCCCAGCGATGTCGGCGGCGAGCGCCTGCGCGGCTACGAACGGGTCGTCTGCGGTGCTCGTCACGAGGCCGAGGCGCTCGGCCTCCAGCCCGTCGACCCGGCGACCGGTCCAGGTCAGCTCCTTCGCGCGGTCGATGCCGAGCAGCCGCGGCAGCGACTGGGTGATGCCCATGTCGGGGACCAGGCCCCACTTGACCTCCATGATCGAGAGCCGTGCGTCCGGCGCCGCGATGCGGACGTCGGCGCCGAGCGCGATCTGCAGGCCGCCGCCGAAGCAGTTGCCGTGGATGGCGGCGATCACCGGGACCGGCACCGCCGCCCAGTCCGTGCTCACCCGCTGGGGGAGGTTCGCGATGCGGCCGTCGTCACGGGCGAGGAGGTCGTCGATCGACACCGGGCCGGTCATGAAGCTCGCGACGTCGAGCCCGGAGCAGAAGCTCTTGCCCTCGCCGTGCAGGACGACCGCGCGGACGCCGGGCTCGGTCGCCAGCCGCTCCGCGGCGGCGGCGAGGCCGGCGAACATGCCCGCGTCGAGGGCGTTGTGCTTGTCGCCCCGGACCATGGTCACCGTGGCGACCCCGCCGGTGACCTCGATGCGGACGCGGTCCTCGTGGCTCATGCCGGGATCCTACGAGGCCTCGTAGGCCTCAAGCAGGTGCAGCCAGGCCTCGGAGCGGGTGGGGAACGCCGGCACCGCGTGCCAGAGGTCCTCGATCGGGACGGCGCCGACGACGGCGATGGTGGCCGCGTGCAGGAAGTCCTGGATCTCCGCGCCCGTGATCGTCGCGCCGACGACGACCTCGCGATCCGTGTCCACGACCAGGCGGGCGGTCCCGACGGCGTTGCGCCCCCAGAACGAGCCGCCCGCGTTGCCCGAGACGGGGATGTCCACCTCGCGCACTGTCAGGCCGGCGTCGCGCGCGCCGTCGAGCGTCCAGCCCACGGCCGCGACCTGCGGGGCGGTGAAGGTGACCCGCGGGGACTGGGCGCCGTCCGCGGTGGGGCGCAGGCTCGCCTGCCCGCCGAGCAGCACCCTGCAGGCGATCCGGGCCTGGTGCTTGCCGATGTGGGTCAGCAGCGAGCGGCCGTTCGCGTCGCCGACCACCACGAGCCACGGGTGCATCGTCGAGCGCAGCTGTTCGTCGGTCTCGAGGTAGCCGCCGGGCTCGAGGCCGACGGCGTCCAGCCCGAGGTCGTCGGTCAGCGGGCGCCGTCCTGTGGCGACGAGCAGCTCGTCGCCCACCAGCCGGGTCCCGTCCTCGAGGA
>JBBQZE010000331.1:0-1776 GCA_038207985.1 Solirubrobacterales bacterium | reverse complement strand
AGACCCAGTTGCCCGCGCCCTTCCCGCCGGCCCACAGCCGCGCGGCCAGGCGGTCCTGCTCGGCCTTCGAGGCGAGGTAGGCCTTGGGCGTCGAGCCGCCGAGGCCGCGCCAGGTCGAGTCGAGGAACTGGTAGTAGCCCGACGCGGTCGCGGAGTTCGGGGGGAGGTTCTGGCCGCCGGACTCGCACTCGACGATCGCCCACGGGATCGCCCACGGCCCGCCGGGCCCGGCGCTGGAGACCGCGTCGCGGCGCTGCTGCTCGAGCTGGGCCAAGGCGCGCAGGGCGGTCTGGCGGCGCTCGCGGCGCAGCCGCGACAGGCTGCGCTGCGACTGACGGCGGTCGGCCTGGACCGATCCGAGCAGGGCGAGGCGCGCCGAGCGGGCCTGCTCCAGCGCCGTCCGGCGTCGCTCCGCGGCGCCGCGGATCGTCGCCAGCGCGTCACGGCGACGGGCGACGGCGTCGGCGGCCTCGCGCTGGCGCGGCTCGAGCGCGGCGAGCTCGGCGCGCTGCGAGCGGGCCTCGCGCCGCGCGATGCGGATCGTCTGCAGCAGGTTCTCGTCGCGGTCCTGGACGCGGCGCACGAACGCCAGCTGCTCGAGCAGCCGCGAGAAGCCGTCGGCGTGCAGGACGACCGTCACAAGATCCGGTGGATCGGACTCGTAGCGCGCGCGCAGGAGCGTCGCGAGCGACGTCCGCGCGATCCCCACGCGCCGCTGCAGCCGGTCCGCCCGGCGTCGCGCGGCGTCGAGGCGCACGCGTGTGCGGTCCAGGCGCCCCTGCGCAGCGATGAGATCGGCCTGCACCGACGCCAGGCGGCCCTCGAGCAGCGCGACCTGGGTCCGCGCGAGTTCCTCGAGCCGGCCGAGGCGCGCGGCGGCCGTCGCGAGCGAGCGCTCCTGGGCGCGCTGGCCCACGATCGCCCGCTGCAGGCCGCGCTCGTCGGCCCCGCGGCCGCGCGCGGGCATGATCGCGAGGATCACGACCAGCAGGAGGAGCGCCAAGGGCGCGACGGGGCGGAGGCGGCGGGCGGGCATGCGGAGCAGCCCGCAGGACGGGCCGACCGGCCACGGTACCCCCGACCGGCGCCGCTCCCAAGCGGTGCAGGCCACCGCCCAAGACGCCCCGGGATCCGGACGGGGGACGCCCGGCCCGACACCCGTCCGCCGCGTCGCGGGAACGCCGGGAGGTGCTCTACGCTCGGCGCGATGCACCGCCGTTGCCGCCGAACCGCCACGGTCGCGTTGGGCGCCGTCGCCGCCGCGCTCGGCCTGGTGGCCCCGGCCGGCGCGGTCGTCACCGCTTCGGCGATCACCAGCCCCGCCGACCCGGCGTTCCGCACCTACAACGCAGACCTCGGGGCGAATGCCTCGGCGAACCGGCTGACGGTCACCGGGCGCGCCGTTTCGGATGCACCGATCTCCGACCGGGTCGACCTGCGCTGCTTCTGGACCGACAGCGGCGGGGATCTCCACGCCAACACCGTCGCGCTCCGGGTGCCGCTGGAGGCCGACGGCTCCTTCCTCGCCGACGCGGACCCGGCGGTGCTCGGGGACAACCCCTTCGGCAGCGGCACGGCGGACGACGCCTCCGGGGTACAGACGTGCCAGCTGCGGGCCGTCCCGGCCGTCAATGCGCTCACAGAGCTCAACGCCGGCAAGCTGCCGGACTACGCCGGCCCCCGGGTCAACGTCGCCCGCTTCGGCTCCACCTCGCGCTCCGTCCGAGGCGGCGGTGATGTCACCGTCGACTTCAGCGTCGGCGCGGGCGGACTGCG
>JBBQZE010000330.1:0-1797 GCA_038207985.1 Solirubrobacterales bacterium | reverse complement strand
AGACGGTCTCCCCCATCCGCCCCGCGGCGCCGGAGACCGCGACGTTGATCACGCCGCTCGCGCCAACCCGGGGTTGACCGACTCGAGCGCGGCGCAGAAGGCGTCCTCGTCGCCGCCCACGCCCGCCGCCGACATCAGCTCCGGGCGGAACAGCTCGCGCGCGAGCGTGTTCACGTCGTCGAGGCTGACCGCGTCGAGCTCCACCAGCAACTCGTCAAGGGTGAGGATCGGAACGTCCATCAGGAGCGACGAGCCCAACCTGTTCATGCGCGCCAGCGTGGACTCCATCGACAGCACCGTGCGGCCCTTCACGTTCTCGCGTGCGCGCTCGAGCTCCTCTTCGCTAACGCCGTCCTCCTGGAGGCGCCTGAGCTCGGTGCCGATCACGTCCATCGCCTCGGCGACGTTGTCGGGGCGTGTGCCCACGTAGACGGCCACCTGGCCGCTGTCGGCGTAATGGCTGGCGTAGGAGTAGACCGCGTAGGCCAGGCCGCGCTTCTCGCGCACCTCCTGGAACAGCCGCGACGAGGTCGAGCCGCCCAGGATCGTGTCGAGCACGCGCAGGGCGAAGCGGCGGTCGTCGCCGCGGGCGAGCCCTCGCCCGCCAAGCGCCAGGTGGTACTGCTCGGTGTCCTTCTTGTGGAAGCGGACCGTGGGGTCGCCGGCCTGCGGGCCGTTCGACGGCGCGGGCGCCGGCGAGGCCGCGGCCCCGTCGATCGCCGACTCCACCAGCTGCGCCAGCCGGTCGTGGTCCACGTTGCCGGCCGCCGCCACGACGACGTTCGACGGCAGGTAGCGGGCGTCGTGGTAGGCGGCGATGTCGGGCACCGGCACGTTGCCCACGACCTCGGCGCGGCCGATGATCGGCCGGCCGAGCGGGTGCTCGCCGAAGACCGCGGTGGCCAGCACGTCGTGCACCTTGTCCTGGGGCTCGTCCTCGTACATGGCGATCTCCTCGATCACCACCTGCCGCTCCGAGTCGATGTCCGGGTAGGACGGCCGCAGCACCATGTCCTGCATCACGTCGAAGGCGTGATCCAGGTGGCGGTCGAGGAAGCGCGAGTAGACCGACGTGGTCTCCTTGCCCGTCCCCGCGTTCACCTCCGCCCCCATGGCGTCGAAGGCCTCGTCGATCTCGAGCGAGGTGAAGCGGTCGGTTCCCTTGAACAGCAGGTGCTCGAGGAAGTGGGAGATGCCCGCCTGCTCGCTCGTCTCGTCGCGCGAGCCCGTGCGCACCCAGAACCCGAGCGCGATGGAGCGCACGGAATCTACGTGCTCCGAAACCACGCGGGCGCCCGAGTCGAGGGTGGTGAGCTGGTGGGTGTCAGTCATTTCGGGTGGACGGTGGACAGTAGGACAGTCGACAGAGCTAGATACGGACGTCGTTCCTGTCGACTGTCGACTGTCGACCGTCGACTAGCGGTCGCGATCCCTGCCGCGCCCGCGGTCCCGGCCACCGCCCCGGCCGTTGCCGCCGCGGTCGCGCCCGCCCCGGCCGCGGTCTCCGCCGCCGCCGCGCGGGCCCTTGTCGCCGGTGCCGACGGAGGCCAGCTCCTCCGCCGACTTGCCGGCCACGTCCGGGTCCTGTGCCAGGCGCAGCCCGATGCGGCCGCGCTCGCGGTCCACCTCGACCACCTTGACCTCGATCTCGTCGCCGCGGTTGATCACGTCCTCCACGGTGTCGACGCGCTCGCCGGGCGAGATGTTCGAGATGTGCAGCAGGCCGTCGGTGCCCTTCGCCAGCTCGACGAAGGCGCCGAAGGTCGTGGTCTTCACGACCTTGCCGGTGAACTCGTC
>JBBQZE010000329.1:0-1827 GCA_038207985.1 Solirubrobacterales bacterium | reverse complement strand
GACGTCCTGCTCCTGGACGAGCCCCTCTCCGCCCTCGACGTCCGCACGCGGGCCAGTGCCGGGCGTGAGCTCGCCGACGTGCTGCGCGAGGCCGGCGTCCCGGCGATCCTCGTGACCCACGACTTCGCCGAAGCCGCGCTGTTCGGTGACGAGGTCGCCGTGATGGACGCCGGGCAGGTCGTGCAGCGAGGGACGGCGAGCGAGCTCGCCGCGCGGCCGGCCACCGCGTTCGTCGCCGACTTCACCGGGGCGGTCGTGCTCCACGGCACCGCGGCGCCGGCGCCGGACGGGACCACCGTGGTCACCTTGGCCGGCGGGGCGCAGGTGCGCAGCACCGACGCCGCGCGGGGCGCGGTGGCCGCCACCGTGTTCCCTTGGGAGATCGCCGTCGAGCCGCCCGGCCGCGAGGCGGTGGGTTCGGCGCAGAACCGGCTCGACGTGCGGGTCACCTCCATCACGACGATCGGCGGACGGGTGCGGCTCGGTCTTGCCGGCCCGGCGC
Organism: Solirubrobacterales bacterium; assembly: GCA_038207985.1. Taxonomy (GTDB): domain Bacteria; phylum Actinomycetota; class Thermoleophilia; order Solirubrobacterales; family Solirubrobacteraceae; genus Paraconexibacter. The sequence goes on along the minus strand of JBBQZE010000329.1, from coordinate 1,325 downwards.
ACCTCACCGCGGAGGTGAGCACCACCGCGCTCGGGGACCTCGCCCTGCGACCGGGCGTGCCGGTGGTCGCGACGTGGAAGGCGGCCGCGACCCGGCTGGTGGCGGCGGGCTGATCCGGTCTCGCGCGCGTGCGCGGGATGCGGGCCTCCTAGAAGAGCCGCAGCACCTCGTAGCGCAGCCCGGGGGCGGGCGCGGGGGCGGGAGACGGCGGCGCGGGGCGGCGCCGCGGCCGGCGCGGGCGCCGCGGTGCGTGGAAGAGCGCGAGCAGCCGCGGGTCGTCGAGCCACTCGAGGTGCGGGACGTCGGCCGGTGCGTGGGTCCGCGTGGGCTGGGCCCGCCGCCAGGCCTGCCGCTCGGCGAGCTGCGCCACGCGACGCGCGAACGCCGGCTCGCGCTCCGCCTCGGCCACGCGGTCCGCGCGGAAGAAGCGCATCGGGGCGCGGAAGCCGTGTGGGTTCGGGCCGTGCGCGTCCGGGGCGCCGAGCAGCGCGGCGACGAGCCCCTCCGTCCAGCCGCGCTGGCGCTTGAGGTCGCTGGCGCTGATCAGGCGGTGGGCGCCGGCGGACGCCGGGGCGCGGCCGCGCTTCGCCGCCGCGGCGGTCCTGCGGGCGGCGCTCCGGGTCGCGTGTGCGCCGTGGCCGGCCGCGGCGGTCATCCCGCCTGCCCTCCGGGTCGCGGGGCGCCGTAGCCCGTCGCGGCCATCGTGTCGGCGACCGCGCGCAGCGCCGCGGCGTCGAGCGTGCGCGGCGTCCCGAGGCAGCTCGCGCGCCAGTGCAGGGTCGCCAGCCACTCGAGCAGCTCGGTCGCGCGCACCGCGGCGTCCAGGTCCGCCCCGTGGGTGAGCGCCCCGTGGTTCGCCATGAGCGCCGCGCTGCGGCCCTCGAGCGCGTCGAGCACCCCCGCGGCGAGCTCGGCCGTCCCGTAGGTCGCATACGGCGCGACGCGTACCGCGCCGCCGAGGTGCAGCGCCTCGTAGTGCAGGCACGGCAGCACGTCGAGGACGGTGCCGACCGCGGTGGCCATCGGCGCGTGCGTGTGGACCATTGCTCCCGCGCCGAAGCGGTCGTAGACGCCGAGATGGAGGGAGAGCTCGGAGGTGGCGGCATGCGGGCCGGCGACGTGCGTGCCCGCCCGGTCGACCACGGCCACGGCGTCCGCCTGCAGCTCGGCGAGCACCGCGCCCGTGGGGGACACGGCGACGAGGTCGCCCTCGCGCGCGCTCAGGTTCCCCGACGTGCCGGTGACCAGCCCGTCGGCCGCCAAGCGGCGCGCGGCGGCGGCGACCGCGGCGCGGGCGCCCGCCAGGGGCGCGGCCCGGGGGCGGC
>JBBQZE010000328.1:0-1865 GCA_038207985.1 Solirubrobacterales bacterium | reverse complement strand
CCCGTGCTCTCCGAGCTCCAGCTCGTCTACGACGGGCTGGTCGAATACCGCCGGGCCGGCGGCGCGGCGGGAGCACGGTTGGTGGGGGGTCTGGCCGCCGAGGTGCCGAAGCCCACCAACGGTGGCCGGCGCTACGTGTTCCGGCTCCGGCGGGGCCTCCACTACTCCGACGGCACGCCGGTCCGGGCCGGCGACTTCCGGGCGTCGATCGAGCGCGCCTGGGCCGTCGGAGCGGATTCCGGTCTGCTGCCCGACGCCATCGTCGGGGCGGCCCGCTGCCGGGCGGCCCCCCGACGCTGCGACCTCTCGCGCGGCGTCGTCGCCGATGAACGGGCGGGCACGATCACCATCCATCTGCGCCGGGCCGACCCCGAGCTGCCGCAAAAGCTGACCACTCCGTTCGCGTCTGTGGTGCCGTCCTCCACGCCGCACCGAGCGCTCCCAAGCCGCCCGCCGGTGGGCACCGGACCCTACCGTGTGGAGCGCGTCGTGCCCGGTCGGAAGGCGCTGCTCACGCGCAACCCGCGTTTCACGGCGCGCGGGCCAGACGCCCGCCCGCCCGGGTTCGCTGATCGCATCGAGGTGACGGGTGGTGACGAGCGCGCACAGGTCGCGGCCGTCGAGCGCGGGCGGCTCGATCTGGCGAGCGTCTTCGAGGCGACCGCGGCGCGGCTCGCTGCGCTGCGGACCCGCCTCGGCACTCGCGTGCGATCCGCACCCGCCGCCTTCACCGAATACGCCTGGCTCAACGTCAAGGCCCCGCCCTTCGACGATCCGCTCGTCCGGCGCGCGGTGAACCTGGCCGTCGACCGCGCACGGGTGGTCGACCTGACCGGGGGCCCCGACGCGGGCTCGCCGACCTGCCAGCTGTTGCCCCCCGGCCTGCCCGGGTACCGGCCGATCTGCCCGTTCACCGTGGCACCCTCTCCCGCGGGCGCCTGGACGGCACCAGACAGAGCGGAGGCCAGGCGCCTCGTCGCCGCGTCGGGCACCCGAGGCACCCCGGTCGAGGTCTGGGGGTGGACTCCGCGGCGCGGCGTCGCGCAACACCTCGTCAGCGTGCTCCGCGAGCTCGGCTTCCGCAGCCGCCTGCGCGTCTTCGGGGACCTCGGCAAGATCGAGGACGCCGACGTCAAGGCGAGGCAACGGCCGCAGATCGGCGTGGACGGCTGGATCGCCGACTACCCCGAGCCCGCCGCCTTTCTCAACGCGCTCATCTCCTGCAAGGGAAATCTGTCGGACAGGGGGATTCCGAACCTCTCACGCTTTTGCGACCGGAGCATCGACTCCGCGATAGAGCGCGCCCGGGCCGCCGGCCCCGATGCCGGCGCGGCCTGGCAGCGGATCGAGCGCCGTATCGCCGCGCGCGCGCCGCTTGTTCCGCTCGACACGCGCCGCTCGGTCGTGGTCACCTCGAAGCGAGTGGGCAACGTGCAGTTCCGCCCAGGCAGCGACATGTTGCTCGACCAGATCTGGGTCCGGTGAGCCATGGCGCTCAGGGCCCGAACTCGCCGCTGGCCCCGCCTCCGCCACCCCCGCCGGAGGGGCCGAACTCGCCGCCGCCGGCCGGGTGAGCGGCCGTGGCCGGCGCCTGCGCGGGTGCGGCGTCGGGCGCGAACTCGTCGGCGGGGTCCGGCGGCGGTGAGGGTGCGGGAGCCGGCGTGGCGCGCGGTGGCGCGGCCGCCGGCTGCTCGCGTGGCGACGGGGCGGGCGCGGCCGGCGCCTGGGCCACCGGCTCGTCGCGCTGCGGCTCGGCGCCGTTGTGCGTGACCGGGGCAACCTGCATCGGCTGGTCGCGCTGCGGCGTGCCATCGGGGCCGTTGAGCTGCCCGACCGTGGCGCCGCCGCCCGCGAGCGCCGCCGCC
>JBBQZE010000327.1:0-1886 GCA_038207985.1 Solirubrobacterales bacterium | reverse complement strand
GGGTCGCGGCGGCGCCCGGGTCGCGGACCGCGTCTGCGCCTGCGCGGGCCAGCCGCAGCGGCCAGCGCGCGCGGTCCGCCAGGGCGCCGGCGACGAGGGTCGCCGCGTCCGGGGCAGGGGCGGGCGTCCACGGGGCCGGCGCCGCGGGCCGGCCGGTGCGCGGGGCGTCCGCTGTGACGTCCATCAAGCCGGTGATGAGCGCGGACGCTGAGACCCCGTCCACCATGCAGTGGTGGAGCTTGAAGACGACCGCCCAACGGCCGTGGTCGAGCCCCTCGACCGTCCACATCTCCCAGAGCGGGCGCGCGCGGTCGAGCGGGACGGACATCAGGCGGCCGACCAGACGGCACAGCTCCACCTCGCCGCCGGGGACCGGGAGGGCGGTGCGGCGCAGGTGGTGGCCCAGGTCGAAGTGCTCGTCGTCGACCCACACCGGCCGACCCGCCGCGAGCGGGAGGAAGCGCACCTTCTGGCGCAGGCGCGGAACCTCGGCGAGCTTCGCGGCGACGGTCCCGAGGATGGCGTCGTGAGGCGGCGGCGGGCCCTCGAGGATGCCGATCGACCCGACGTGCATGTGGGTGACGTGGTCCTCCACGTGGAGGAAGGTCGCGTCGAGGGGGCTCAGGCGGTCGATCGCGGCGGTCATGAGGTGACCGCCGCCGGGGTCGCCTGCGGGGTGCTCGCGAAGGGCGGGGGCGTCGCGGGGACGGCCGCGAGCTCCGCGAAGGCGTGTTCGAGCCCTTCCGCGAGGACGTCCACGTCCGGCGCCCCCATCCGGTCCGCGTTGATGCCGACGACCATTCCGCCCGCGTAGCTGAGGACCGCGATGCCGACCGTGTGGCCGGCGAAGAGCGGGACCAGCGGCAGGATCTCGACGAGCGGCGCGCCGAAGGCGTAGAGGCGCTGCTGCGGGCCGGGGACGTTCGTGATCGTCAGGTTGAACATGCGGGCGCCGCCGAACATCGAGCGGGCGATGATCGCGCCGGCGAGGGGCGGCCCCATGTCGGCGAGCGCGACGATCGCGCGGCCGCCGGCCTGCTGCGAGCCGGCCTTGAGCGCCGCCGCCCGGCGGGTGACAGCGAGGTACCGCGCGAGCGCGTCGGGCTCGGTCAGCGGCAGCTCGACGAACAGCGAGGTGAGCTCGTTGCCGAGGTCGTGCTCGTGCTCACCCGGCCGGACGTTGACCGGGACCTGGGCGCGCAGCGGGCGATCCGGCAGCGTGTCGCCGCGCGCGAGGAGGAGGTGGCGCAATCCCCCCGCGCAGACAGCGAGGACCACGTCGTTGACGGTCCCGCCGAGGCGGGTCTTCACCGCCTTGACGTCCGCGAGATCGAGCCGGACGGTGGCGTAGTGCCGGGTCCCGCTCATGGCACCGTTGAGGCTGCAGGCCGGGGCCGGGACGATCTCCTCGCGCGCGACGAGTTCGACGGCGGCGCGGGCGCGGTCCAGCGAGGCGCGCGGGTGGAGCGCGGCGCTCGCGCCCGCACGGGCCGACCGCAAGACAAGGGACGGGGTGAACCAGAAGCGGCCGTGGCCGTGGCCCTCGGTCTGGGGCGCGCCCAGAGCGGTGTCGGCGGCGCGGTCACCGCCGTCGGGGGTGGCGTCGAGCAGCAGGTGGCCGATGTCCAGCGAGCCGACGCCGTCCACGAGGCAGTGGTGCGTCTTCGTCACGAGCGCCCAGCGCCCGCCCTCTAGCCCGTCGAGCAGCACCATCTCCCACAGGGGCCGGTGGCGGTCGAGGCGGTGCGACCAGAAATCGCCGAGCCACGCGCGGAGCTGCTCGTCCGTACCCGGCGCCGGGAGCGTCGCGTGCTGGACGTGGGCGTCCGGGTCGAGCGGCTCGGCCGCCTCCCAGGTCAGCCAGGTCAGCGGCCCCGCGTGGACGC
>JBBQZE010000326.1:0-1894 GCA_038207985.1 Solirubrobacterales bacterium | reverse complement strand
CTGCCCTTCGCCGAACCCGGCGCCCAGTTCTCGGCCGACTTCCGCCTCGAGGTGAGCGCGACGGGCTGAGGGAGCGGCTGCGTCCGAGCGCCGGCGTACCGTCAGCCGGCTCTTGGCCACGACCGCCCTCGATCTCCCCGGCCGCCCGCGCCCCGCGCGCGTCGAGCCGGTGCGGCTGCCCGCGCCGGCACGCCCGCCGGGTCCGCGAGGACCCGAGCCGGCACGCCCGCCGCCCGTCCCCTCTCCGCCGCCCGAGCGCGCTCCCCAGCGCGAGCCGGCGCGGGCGTGAGCACTCCGGACTTCGTCGAGCCGGTCGCCGGCTACAGGGTCTGGGGACTGGACGGCGGTCAGCGGCTGCGCGCCTGGACAGCCGGCACCACGTGGGAGCCCGGGGTCAACCGCGCCGGCTGCCACGTCGGCCTGATGGGCGGCGGGCCCTCGCGCCGGCACCCCGCGCCGAACGAGCGCTGCTCGTGCGGGCTGTACGCCCTGAACGATCCCCGCGACGCGCGGATCGGTGGCGGGATGACACGCGCAGGCGGACTGCTGGTGAAGGGCGCGATCGCCGCGTGGGGTGACCTCATGGTTCACCCCTCGGGCTTCCGGGCCGAGCTCGCGTGCGTCCTCGCGCTGGTCCTGCGCGGGCGGGCGGGCGAAGAGGAGCGGGCACGGGTGCAGGCGGCGGCCGAGGCCTACGGCGTGCCGGTCGTGGACGACCGCCGGCTCGAGGCGGCGGCGCTCGCGCACGCCGCGCCGATAGCCTGGGAGCAGGTACCCGTGCGGCGACCGGCGCAGGAGCCCGGCATGCCGCCGGCCGAGGTGCGCCGCGGGCGCGGCGGCCTCGTGGAGCACCACCTCTGGGTCCGCGAGGAGGGCTCGCAGCTGGTCGTCGGGGTGGGGCACGGGCTGGCCGGCGAGCTGGGCCGAGGGGAGCTGCTCGCGCCCCGCGTCGGCCAGCGCCTGCAGCCGGGCACTGAGCTCGCAGCGCTGCTCGCGCCCTCGGGCCCGCTCATCCTCACCGCGCCCGTGTCGGGGCTCATCGTCGAGGTCAACGATGGCCTGCCGGCATTGGCGGAGGACCCCGCACGCGAAGACGACGCCTGGCTCGTGCGGCTAACCGCCGCGCACTGGCCGCGCGAGGCCGCCGGTCTCAGCTGGGGCCGCAGTGGGGAGCTCGCGTACGCGACCCACCTGGCCTGCGCGGCCGACCCCTTCGAGGAGCTGCGCCCCCGCTTTCGCCGCGCCGCGCAGGGCATCCGCTCCTTCGCGGACGTCCGCGCCCACCTCCAGGCGCTGGACGGCCGCCCTCGCTTCGAGGACGCGGGGGCGTTTCACGCAGAGGTGGTCGACCCGTTGCGCCTGCGCCTGGCGACCGACCCGACGCTCCGCGCCCACCTCGGCCGCGCCGCGACGACGCTGGCCCTACGGCTCCATGACCCGTGCACGGAGGTCCGCCTGCAGCTGCGCCCGCCCGCGGCGACCATACCGCCGCGCGCCGCTCATGCGACGGGCCGGCCCGACGTGACGGTCGACGCGTCCGCCGACCTCGCGGCCGACTACCTGCTCGGCTGCGCGGACCTGGTCTCCGCGCTGCGCCGCGGCGACGCCGTCCTGCACGGTCGTCGCGACCGCGCGCACCTGGCGCTCTCTGCCCTGGCCGAGCTCGTCGGCTCGTCCCGGACCGCGGCACACCGCCGCCCACGCCCGCCGCTCCCCGCGCGCTGAGCGCGTCGCGACACCCGGGCTAGCCGGTGAACCCGACCTTGTCGAGCGCGGACTGGAGCGAGGTCCTGTAGCTGTCGCTCGTGTAGCTGGCGCCTGACACCCCGTCGATCTGCGCGCTCTGAGCCGCGACAGCCTACTGGGCGAGTTGCGGGCCGGCGACGCTGTTGAT
>JBBQZE010000325.1:0-1895 GCA_038207985.1 Solirubrobacterales bacterium | reverse complement strand
GGGAGCGCGCCGGCCGTCCAGGGCGGCACGCTCGCCGAGGCGACCGCGGGCGCGCCGTCGCCCGACGGCTCCGTGACGTTCTCCGCCGACGCGCCGTACAATCCGAGCGGCTCGCTGTTCTGCCTGCGCGGAAACCTCGCTCCGGGCGGCAGCGTCGTCAAGCTCGCGGGCACCGCCCGGATGGCGCAGTCGGGTCCCGCGCGGGTCTTCGACTCCGAGGAGGCCTGCGCCGAGGCGGTCCGCGGCGGCGGGGTGCGCGCGGGGGACGTGCTCGTGGTCCGCTACGAGGGCCCGGCCGGCGGACCGGGGATGCGCGAGATGCTCAGCGTCACGTCCTCGGTGATGGGCGCGGGGCTCGGCGAGACGGTCGCGCTGGTCACCGACGGGCGCTTCTCGGGTGCGACCCGCGGGCTGATGGTCGGCCACGTCACGCCCGAGGCCGCCCGCGGCGGGCCGCTGGCGCTCGTCGAGGACGGCGACGTCATCACGATCGACCTGGAGGGCGGGGCGCTCGACATCGCGCTCGACCCCGCCGAGCTCGCGGCCCGGATGGCGGATTGGACCCCGCCGGCACCGCGCTTCGCCCACGGCGTCTTCGCCCGCTACGCCGCCGGCGTGGCCTCAGCATCCGAGGGCGCCGTGCTGCGTCCGCCGACGAGGGGAGCACCATGACGCAAGGCCGCTTCAGCGGACGCAGGGCGCTGGTCACCGGCGCGGGCAGCGGCATCGGCGCCGCCGTGGCGCGCGCGTTGCACGCGGGCGGCGCCGACGTCGTCCTCGTCGATCGTGTGCCGGATGCCGTCGAGGCCGTTGCCGCCGAGCTCGGGGAGCGGGCGACCGCGGTCGCGCTCGACGTGCGCGACGAGGCCGCGGTTCGCGACGCCGTCCGAGGCCTCGACATCCTCGCCAACGTGGCCGGCGTCGGCTCGACGACGTCCGCCCCCGACACGCCGCTCGACGTGTGGGAGGACGTCTTCGCCGTCAACGTCACCGGGACGTTCCTGTGCTGCAAGCACGCGATCCCGGACATGGTCGAGCAGGGGCGGGGGACCATCGTCAACAACGGCTCGGTCGCGGGGATGGTCGGACTGCGCAACCGCGCGGCCTACTGCGCGTCGAAGGGTGCGGTCCTCGCCTTCACCCGCGCGCTGGCGATCGACCACGTCGGCCAGGGCGTGCGGGTCAATTCCGTGTCGCCGGGCACGGTCGACTCGCCGTGGGTGCGGCGGCTGGTCGAGGACGTCGGGGAATCGCTCGACGCCCTGCGCGCCCGCCAGCCCATGGGCCGCTTGGGCCTCCCGGACGAGATCGCCGCGGCGGTCGCCTACCTGGCCTCCGACGCCGCCGCGTTCGTGACGGGGACGAACCTCGTGATCGACGGCGGCATGACCGCCGCCTGATGGAGGCTGCTGACTCCTAGTGCTCGCGCTCGTCACCACCCCCGGGGAGGCCGGCAGCGCGCGCCTGACGGAGATCACCCCGCCGCGCCCGGGGCCGGGCGAGGTCCTCGTCCGGACGCTCGAGGTCGGCGTGTGTGGGACCGACCGCGAGATCGCCGAAGGGCTGTTCGGCGTGCCGGAGCGGGCCGGCGCGCCGCTCGTGCTGGGCCACGAGCTGCTGGGCGTCGTCGAGCGCGACGGGAGCGGCTTCGCCCGTGGCGACCTCGTGACCGCGACCGTCCGCCGCTCCTGCGAGAACTGCGACGCGTGCGCGGAAGGGGCGCCCGACGCCTGCCTGACCGGGGCGTACGCGGAGCGCGGCATCACCCGGCTGGACGGCTTCGCCGCCGAGCTCGTCACCGAGGCCGCCGAGCACCTCGTCGCGATCCCGCGCGCGCTCGGGCCCGCGGGCGTCTTGGCCGAGCCCGCCTCGATCTGCGCCCGCGGGCTGCGGCA
>JBBQZE010000324.1:0-1959 GCA_038207985.1 Solirubrobacterales bacterium | reverse complement strand
CGGGACGCCCGGCGCGCCGGCGAGCTCGGCCGCCCAGGTCGTGGCGTCCGCCAGCCCGGCCGAGCGCGCCCCGCTCGACCAGGCCACGAAGTCCGCCGCGCCCGTGCGCATCGGCGGCCAGGCCGTGTCGCCGTCGTCGTCAGGGCTGTCGCCCGCGGGCGCGGCCAACGTCCTGCCCGCCCCGCTCGCGGTGGCGCTCGTCCTGCTCGCCCTCGGCGTGGTCGCCGCCGCCGTCCACCAGCTCCGCTCGCGTGTCCGCGCCCGCCGCGTCCCTGCCCCGTAGCCCGCGCCCCGCGCGCAGCGTGCCCGTCGGCGCCGCGCGGCTCGCGCCGGCCTCGGCGCTCGCCGCCGCGGGCCTCGGGGCGCTGCTCGCCGCCGTCGCGCTCGGCGCGGGCGGCGGGCTGCAGCTCGGGCGGACGACGACGGTGGAGATCGCGCTGCAGGCGGTGGGCGGGCTGCTCGGAGCGCTCGCGCTGCTGCTCACCGGCGGACGGCGAGTGCATGGCGCGGGCGCCCTTGTGCTCATGGCGGTGCTCGCGGGGCTCACCGGGGCCTCTGTCCTCTGGGCCGTCCAGCCCGACGACGCGTGGCTGGAGGCGAGCCGCACCCTCGCCTACCTCGCGGCCTTCGGGTCGGGCATCGCCCTGGTGCGCCTCGCGCCCGGCCGCTGGAGCGCGGTGGTCGGCGCCACCGTCATCGCCGCCGGCGTCGTCACGGCCTACGCGCTGGCGACGAAGGTGTTCCCGACGAGCCTGAGCCCGGACGCCACCCTGGCCCGCCTGCGCGAGCCGTTCGGCTACTGGAACGCCGTCGGGCTGATGGCGGCGCTCGGCGGCCCCGGCTGCCTGTGGCTCGGCGCGCGGCGCCACGGCCACGCGGCCCTCAACGCGCTGGCCTACCCCGTCCTGGCGCTCCTGCTCGTCGGCCTGCTGCTCGCCTACTCCCGTGGCGGCCTGCTGGCCCTCGTCGTCGGCTGCGCCGTCTGGTTCACGGTCGTGCCGCTGCGGATCCGCGGCGCGACGGTGCTCGGCGCGAGCTCCCTCGGCGCGCTGGCCGTGGTGGCCTGGGTCTTCGGGCAGGACCCGCTGACCAAGGACGGCACGCTGCTCGAGCTGCGCGAGAGCGCCGGCCACGAATTCGGGCTGCTGCTGGTCGCGATGTGCCTCGTGCTGCTCGTGGTCGGGCTCGCGGCGGGCTTCTCCACCGCGCAGAACGCGCCGGGCCAGGCGCTGCGCCGGCGCACCGGCACGGCGCTGCTGGTGGCGCTGGCGCTCGTCCCGGTCGCCGCGGCCGTCGCGCTGGCGGTCTCCGACCGCGGCCTCGGGGGCTCGCTCTCCGACGGCGCCACCCAGCTCTTCGACCCGAACGCCGGCGCCAAGGCGTCGCCGGGCAACGTGCCCGGACGGCTGACGGCCGTCGGCAGCGTGCGGGCCCGCTACTTCGCCGACTCGTTCGCGCTCTTCGCGGACCAGCCGCTCCTCGGGGTGGGCGCCGGCGGCTTCGCGACGGCGCGCCCGCGGGTCCGCCCCGACGACCTCGACGTGCGCCACTCCCACGGCTTCGTGCCGCAGACGCTGGCCGACCTCGGCGCCGCCGGCGGCGGCATCGCCCTGGCGCTGCTGCTGGCCTGGGGCTGGAGCGCGGGCCGCGCGACCGCGCTGGTGCGCCGGCGCGGCGCCCCGCGGCCCGTCGTCGACGCCGAGCTCGTGGGGCTGCGGACCCTGCTCGCGGTCGTGGTGGTCTTCGGCGTGCACTCGTACGTCGACTGGACCTGGTTCGTCCCCGGCACGACGGTCCCGGCGCGGCTGTGCGCGGGCTGGCTGGCCGGTCGCGGGCCCCGCCGCGGGCCCCACGGCGAGCTGTTGCTGGCCCCCGCCGGGCTGGGAGGCCTGCGCGCCGGGTTGCAGCATCGCGGCCCGGCGCTTCTCGCCGCTGGACTGCTCGTCGTGGTGGCCGCCG
>JBBQZE010000323.1:0-1960 GCA_038207985.1 Solirubrobacterales bacterium | reverse complement strand
GTCGCCGTCCTGTCGGGGCGCGGCGGCGGGTGGAGCGCGGTCGCCGTGAGCACCGTGATGCGCTCCACGTCGAGGTCGAGCGGGCGGGCGACGTCCTCGATCCCGGGCGCGCCGTCGGTGCCGTCCACGCCGATCGCGACGTGCGCCGCCTCTGGGAACGCGCCGGCGAACGTCCGGACTGCCCGCGGCACCACGTCGGGCGCGGGCGCGAGGACGAAGTTGCCCCACCAGAACGTCGGGTTGGCGGGGGTGCGCGCCACCAGCGCGTCGTCCTGCTCGGTCAGGGTCGAGCCCTGCAGCGCGAGCAGCATGAGATCCGTCCGGTGGCCGAGCGAGGCGACGCGCACAGGCCGACCGTATCGGCCGTGTGCTGCCGCCTTTAGCTCTTGTTGCTGCGCGGGCGCACCGTGCGCACCACGCTGGTCCTGTACCCCTTGCGCTTGGCCGAGGCGGTGGCCTTGCCGCTGGCGAACCGGTGGCAGACCACGACGTGCCCGTTCGTGGCGGTCGTGCGGTGGGTGCCGGCGAGGCGGACGGAAGCCCCGGCGACCGGCTTGCCCCCAGCGCGGACGCTGAAGATCATGCAGCTCCGGCGCCCGTGGCGCGTGGTCCGCAGGATCCCGAGCCCGAGGCGCTTCGGCGTCGCGGTGGAGCCGCCGGGCGTGGTGCCACCTCCCGTGGTCCCGCCGCCCGTGCTGCCTCCGCCCGTCGTGCCGCCGCCCGTCGTGCCCCCGCCGCTGCCGGTCCCCCCGCCACTGCCGGTCCCGCCACCGCTGCCCGTCCCGCCGCCACCGCCGCTGCCGAACGTCGCAGTCGGCGTGAGCACCATGGCGCTCGGGGCCGCGTTGGGCGCGGTCGTGCACTTGAACGTGCCAGGGGGCTTCGCGAACGCCTGGCCGACGCACGACGCGAACGCGGCCTGTCCGTAGGCGTTGGGGTGGAAGGTCTCCTGGAGGTCGCCCTGCTGGGCGACGCTGCCGCCGAGGAAGCGGCCCCACTCGCTGGTCGTCGCCGACGGTGGCGTGAGCAGGTCGGCCAGCCGGGTCGTCTTGGAGCAGAACTCGTGGCCCTGGAACGCGTCGCCGAAGTCGAGGATCTCCACGCCCTTCGCCGTCGCCGCGGCCTTGACGACCGCGCCGATCTGCTGCGAGGCGCTGTCACGGCCCCAGGTGAGGTCGACGTCGAGGAACGGGCAGACGTCCGCGCGGGTCGGGTCGTTCTCGGTGTAGCGCGACTCGCTCGCCCGCGGGACGACGCTCGGGTAGGTCTGGGCGACGAGCCGGTAGTCCGTCGCCTTGTAACCGGCCTCGGTCATCACGGAACGGATCTCGTCGATCGCCTTCTCGATGTCGGCGGTCGCCTTGGCCTTCTTGGAGTCCAGCACGGGCTGCTGGCTCACGCTGCACGGAGGCATCGCACCCTTGCTCGCGTAGGCCGTCAGGCAGGCCGACACGATGCTGGCGAACCCGAGGTCGTTGCCCCCGATGGACAGCTGCACGAGCGTGACGTCGTTGGCCTTGGCGACGGGGAGGAGCTGGTCGGCCTGCGGCGCCTCGCCACCCTGGCCCTCGCCGCCGCTCGACGCGCGGAAGATGTTCTTGGTGACCCCGCCGGAGCAGGAGAGGTTGAAGCGCAGCGCGACCGGCAGCGACGCCTTGAGGATCTCCGACACGTCGGAGCGGTGGCAGCCGTTCGTGTCCGTCCCCCCGACGTAGACCTTCGACTTGTCCACGGAGCACGGTGGGCCGCCGGTGCACGCGCGATCGGTCCCGTCGTTGCCGGGGGCCGGCGAGACGCTGTTGCCCTGCCAGCGGCCGGCCTCGCCGGAGATGTACGAGTCGCCCAGCGCGACGGCCGCGGTCGGGCCTTTGCCGGGGCTCGCGGCGGCGAGGCCGGGCGCGGCCAGGGACGCGACGAGGACGACGAGAGGGAGGGCACGGCGGAAGGACATGTGCCAAAC
>JBBQZE010000322.1:0-1996 GCA_038207985.1 Solirubrobacterales bacterium | reverse complement strand
GGGGGCGAACGCGCCGAGGCCGCGGCCGCGTGGACCTACCGCTCCCCGGTGGCCCGCTACGCGGCGCTGCGCGACCACGTCTGCTTCTACCCGTCGCGGATGGACGCGTGCTGGCTCGACGACGAGCGGGTGCAGTCACAGGCCGGCGACTTCTACGGCGGCTGGATCACCGCCGACCTCAAGGGCCCGTTCAAGGGCGCGCCGGGAACGCTCGGCTGGTAGCGACCCGCGGGCCCGGCGCGGGGAATGGTTCGCTGGCAGACTGCGCCGATGGACGACGCGACGCAGCCGGGCGGGCTCACACGACGCGGGGCGATCGGGGCCGGGGTGGCGGCCGGCGCCGCGGCGCTGCTCCCCGCGGACGCGGGCGCCGCGGCGCCCAAGCCGGCCGGCCGCAGCGGACGCAAGCGCACGGTCGACGTCGTCGTCGTGGGCGCCGGGCTGGCCGGCCTGCAGGCCGCCCACGACGTGGTCGTGGCCGGAAAGTCGGTGCTCGTGCTCGAGGCCCGCTCGCGCGTCGGCGGTCGCACGCTCAACCACCGCCTCGCCGGGCACCCCGGCACGATCTGCGAGGTCGGGGGCCAGTGGGTCGGGCCCACCCAGGACAAGCTGCTCGGCGTCGCCAAGACGCTCGGGATCGACACCTTCAAGACCTACAACGCGGGCGACTACCTCTACCACCGCGAGGGGCAGAGCACGCGCTACAAGGCCGACGGTCCCCTCGGCGCCGTCCCGCCGGACCCCACGGGCGTCGTCGACGCGTTCAACGCCATCGTCAAGCTCGACGAGATGGCCGCGACGCTGCCGCTGGACGCGCCGTGGGCTGCGCCGCGAGCGCAGGAGTGGGACGGGCAGACGTTCGAGACGTGGCTGCAGGCCAACGCGGCCTCCGCGTCGGGGCGCTTCCTGCTGGAGCTCGCGATCCAGTCCGTGTGGGCCGCCGAGCCGCGCGACGTCTCCCTGCTGCACGTCCTGATGTACATCCGGGGCGCCGGCAACGAGACGACCGGCGGCTCGCTGAACCGGCTCATCACCACCGCGGGCGGGGCGCAGGAGTCGCGCTTCGTCGGCGGCTCCCAGCGCGTCTCGCTCGAGCTGGCGAGGCGACTCGGGCGACGGGTGCTGCTCGGGACGCCGGTCCGCCGCATCGTCCAGGGCGGCGGCCGGGTCCGGGTGGTCTCCGATCGCTACGAGGTGACGGCGAAGCAGGTCATCGTCACCGCACCGCCCGCCGTGACGGCGCTGATCGACTACCACCCGATCCTCCCGGCCGAGCGCGCGCAGCTGCTCCAGCGCTTCCCGCACGGCAACGCGATCAAGTGCGTCGCGGTGTACGCCAAGCCGTTCTGGCGCGACGCGGGCCTGGCGGGGCAGGTGACGTCGGACTCCGACGCCGTGCGCATCACCTACGACAACTCGCCGCCCAGCGGCTCGCCCGGCATCATGCTCGCGTTCCTCGAGGGGCACGCCGCGCGGGTGCTCGGCCGCGGCTCGGCCGCCGACCGGCGTGCCGCGGTGCTGCGCGACCTGACGACGTACTTCGGCCCAGCCGCGGCCAAGCCCGAGGACTACTTCGAGATGGACTGGTCGCAGGAGCAGTGGACCCGTGGCTGCTACGTCGGCTTCACCCCGCCGGGCGCCCTGCTCGACTTCGGCTCGGCGATCCGGCGCCCGGTCGGGCGCATCCACTGGGCCGGCGCCGAGACCGCGACGATCTGGAACGGCTACATGGACGGTGCGCTGCGCTCGGGCTCGCGCGCCGCCAAGGAGGCGCTCGCAGGCTGAGGTGCGGGCGTGGCACGTTGTGGTGCCATGGGTGGCACAACGTGCCACGCCCCTCTCCGATCGCCCCGGCGCCCGCGGCGCGGCGAGGTGCGATCCTGCCCGGCGTGCCGCGTCACGCCGCCACGCGCCCCGCCACCACGCTCGCCCTCGCGCTCGCCGCGCTCGCAGCCGGGTGCGGCTCGGCCGCGCCCGCGCATCTCGAGGCGTTCCG
>JBBQZE010000321.1:0-2016 GCA_038207985.1 Solirubrobacterales bacterium | reverse complement strand
GGAAGCTGCGCACCGACGAGCGCGTGACGGTCATGGAGCGCACCAACGCGCGCTCGCTGACGCCCGAGGACCTGCCCTACGCGCCGGACCTGATCGTCGCCGACGTGTCGTTCATCTCGCTGACCAAGGTGCTGCCCGCCGTGATCGCCTGCACCGCGCCCCGGTGGGACGGCCTGGCGATGGTCAAGCCGCAGTTCGAAGTCGGCCGGGAGCGGCTCGGCAAGGGTGGGGTGGTCCGCGAGGCCCCGCTGCGGCGCGAGGCGCTGCAGGCCGTCGCCGGGGCGGCCGCGGACGCCGGCGCATCGGTCCTCGGCTTCGCCTCCTCCGGGCTGGCGGGCCCGAAGGGCAACCGCGAGACGTTCGTCTGGCTGGCCGAAGCAGGGCGCGAGGGCGCGCTCGATGCCGCCGGCGTCGCCCGGGCCGCGCTCGCCGCCGAGCCGGAGGCCGCGTGACGACCAAGGCCACGCGCCCGCGGACGCGCTCGGTCACCGTGCTCACGCACGGCCGCGCTGCGCAGACCGCGGCCGCCGTCGCGGCGCTGAAGGCGACCGCGCGGGCCTCCGGGGTCACGCTGCGCTTCGACCCGACCGAGTCCGACAAGCACGGTCTCGTCGACGAGGACGGCTGCGTGCTCTGCGACGCGCCCGTCGTCGACGACGTCGACCTCTGCATCGTGCTCGGCGGCGACGGCACGATCCTGCGCGGGCTGCGGCGCTACGCCGGCACGAGCGTGCCGGTCTTCGCGGTCAACTACGGGCAGGTCGGCTTCCTGGCGACCGTCGATCCGGACGAGGTCTCCGATGGGTTCGCCCGCGCGCTGGCCGGCGACTTCGAGGTGCTCACCCTGCCGGCCATCGCGCTCGAGCTCCCCGACGGGCCGCAGGCCGCGATCAACGACGTCTCGATCAACCGGCGGGTGGGCGCGCGCGTGGCGACGCTGGCCTACGGCGTCGGAGATCAGGAGGTCGGCTCGGTGCGCTGTGACGGGCTCGTGGTCGCCACCCCGGCGGGCTCCACGGGCTACAACCTCGCCAACGGTGGCCCCGTCCTGGCCTGGGGGGTTGAGGGCTACGTGGTCTCCTTCATCGCACCGCACTCGCTGACGGCCCGCGCTCTCGTGGTCGCGCCGAACGACGAGCTGCAGGTGCACAACCGCGGCGACGACCCCGTCGACATCTCCGTGGACGGCCGCCCCGTGGGCGAGCTCGGGTCGGACGACTCCTTCACGGTCCGCTTCATCCGCGAGGCGGCCGACCTCGCCCAGGTCCCAGGGTCGTCGTTCTACCGCCGCATCCGCGAGAAGTTCGGCCGGCTGGCGCAGTGAGCCGCCCGCGGGCGGGCGCCCGGTGGGCTTCTGCCCGGGCTTCACCCCGGATTTCCGTGGTCGATCCCGCGCAGAAGCCCCGGCGACCCGCGCGAGCGGGGCGACTCCGGCGGCCCGGGCGACTCGGGCGGCCCGCGCGACTCCGGCGGCCCGGGCGGCCCGGGCGGCCCGGGCGAGCGGGGGGCTGAGTGGACCTCGGCCTGGCGGGCCGCATCGTGCTCGTCACCGGCGCGACGCGGGGCATCGGTCTGGCGATCGCCCGCACGCTCACGGCGGAGGGCGCGCGCGTGGGCGCATGCGCCCGCGACGCCGAGGCGGTGGCGGGACTCGTGGCCTCGGGCGACGCGGCGTTCGGCGCGGCGGCGGACGTCACGGCCCCGGGGGAGCTCGAGGACTGGGTGGCGGCGGCGAGCGGGGCGCTCGGGGGGCTCGACGCCGTCGTCGCCAACGCCGGCGGCTCCTCCGGCCCGCGGCTGGTCACGGAGTCCACGCCGGCCGACCGGGCGGCGACCTACGAGCTGAACGCTGGGCACGCCCTGCGCCTCGTGGCCGCCGCGGCACCCCGGATGGCCGGCGGCGGCGCGGCCGTGCTGATCGGCTCGATCTCGGGGCGCAAGCCGGGCTCGAACCTGCAGTACGGGATGGCGAAGGCGGCGCTCGCGCACGCCGCGGGGCAGCTCGCCGTGGACCTC
>JBBQZE010000320.1:0-2035 GCA_038207985.1 Solirubrobacterales bacterium | reverse complement strand
GGGCGGCCGCGGAGGAGCCGGGGCCCACCGCCCTGGCGCGCCGCCGCCGCGCACGCCACCTCGCGGCGTGAGGAGCACCGCGGTCGTCCCGGTCCACGACTCGCGGACCTGGCTGCCGAGCTGCCTCGCCGGGCTGGCCGGACAGGGCTTCGCCGAGGTCGTGGTGGTCGACGACGCCTCCACAGACGGCACCGCGGCCTGGCTCGCGGCCGAGCATCCGGAGGTGCGCGTGATCTCCACCGGCCCGGGGCCCGGCCCGGTCGGCTTCGCCGTCGCCGCGCAGGCCGGTCTCGACGCCGCCGCGGCCGACGCGGTGGCGCTCGTGAACGCCGACGTCGAGCTCGCGCCGGGCTGGCTCGAGGCGACCGCCGCCGCGCTGGACGCGGACCCGCGGGCCGGCGCGGTGGCCTGCAAGATGGTCCGGCGCGACGACCCCGGCACGATCGACGACGCCGGCGACGTCCTGCGCCGCGACGGTGTCTGCGAGCAGCGGGGGCGCCTGCGCGCGGACGACGGGAGCTGGGACGCGCCCGGCGAGGTCTGGGGCGCGTGCGCCGGGGCGGCGCTCTATCGCGCCGCCGCCGTCCGCGAGGCCGGCGGCTTCGCGCCGGGCTACCGCAACTACCTCGAGGACGTCGACCTGGCGCTGGCGCTGCGCAGCGCGGGCTGGCGCTGCGCCTACGTACCGGCCGTCGCGCGCCACGCCGGCGGCGGGTCCGCCGGCGGCCTCCCGGCGCCCGTGCGCTACTGGGTCGCGCGCAACACCCTCGTGCTCGTCGCGCGATGGTTCCCGCTGCGCTGGTGGCCGCTCGTGGCCTACCGGCAGGCATCGTGGCTGCGGGCCGCGGCCCGGGACGGCGTCCTGGGTGCCCATGCCCGAGGGCTTGCCGCCGGGCTGGCGGCCGGTGCCCGGGAGTGGCGTGGGCGCGGCGCGCGCCGCCGCCGCGCCCGGGTCGCGATCGCCGACGCTGTGCCCTCCCGCCCGTGGCGCGGCCCGGCGGCCGGCGGCCACCCGCTGGGCCGCGGGTGACCACGAGCCGGCAGCGGCTCGCGGAAGCGGCGGTCCTGCTCGTCGCGGTGGTGCTCGCCGGGGTGACGATCCTCGACGAGGTCGGGCCGCACGACGAGGGGCTCGTGCTCGCCGCCGCGGGTCGCATCGCCGCCGGCCAGCTGCCCTACAGGGACTTCTGGTGGAACTACGGCCCGGGCGAGCCCGTGCTGCTCGCGGGGCTGGTGAAGCTCTTCGGCCCGTCGCTCCTGGTCTGGCGGGTGGTCCGGGTGCTGGCGGGCGGCGCCGTCGCCGTCGTCTGCCTCCGCGTCGCCCGCCGTCACGGTGCCGGCGAGCGGTGGGCGGTGGCGGCCGGGCTCGCGGCCGGGAGCGCCGTGGCCTGGCCGCTCACGCCGGGGCCCACGGTCCCGGCGCTCGTGCCGGCGCTCGCCGCGCTGGCCCACGTCGTGGGTCGCCCGGAGGGGATCGGACGCCGCGGGGCATTGGCGGCCGGGGCGCTCGCCGGGGTCGCGGCCTGGCTGCGGCCCGAGGTGGGGCTGGCCGCGGCCGTGGGTGCGCTGCTCGTCCTCCCGGGCGCCCGCGCGGCCTGCGCCGCCGCGTTCGCGCTGACCTGCGCGGCGCTCTACGCGCCGTTCGTCCTGGCCGACCCCGGCGCCTTCGGGCACGACGTCGTCGGCTTCGCGCGCCTGCAGGGCCTCCAGCGGCTTCCGTTCCCCCTCGATCCCCCCGCCGACCCGAACAAGGCCTTCGAGGTGCTGTTCCCCGCCGTCCTGCTCGCCGGCACCGCGGTCTGGCTGGTCCTCGCGCGAGCACGGCCGGTCGCCCTGCTCGCGCTCGTGGCGGTCGGCGTCGCCTACCTGCTGGCCCGCACGGACGAGTTCCACCTGGTGCCGCTCGCGGCCGTCCTGGCCCCGGCGCTGGCCGTGGGCGCCGCGCGCGCGGCCCGCCCCGTGCGCCTGGTGCTCGCCGCGGCGCTCGCGCTCGTCGCGCTGCACGGCGTCGAGCGCCAGGCCGGCCGCATCCTGC
>JBBQZE010000319.1:0-2092 GCA_038207985.1 Solirubrobacterales bacterium | reverse complement strand
GACGGCATGCTGGTTCTGGCCAATGTGCTCTGGAGCCTGAATTACGCCACCACGAAGTTCGCGTTCGAGCGCTGGAATCCGCTGGCCTTCTCGGGCCTGTGCTTCGCGGCCGCGGGCCTGACCATGGCGATCGTGGTGCGGGTGCGCGAGGGCGGCCTGGGTGTCGACCGCCGCGACGTGCCCCGCGTGGTGGTCGCGGGCGCGACCGGCATCTTCCTGAACCAGCTCACCTTCAACTATGCGCTCGACTACACCGCCGCAGCCAACGTTGCACTCCTGCTCGGCGCCGCGCCCGCCTTCACGGCCGCGCTCTCGGCGGCGCTCGGCCACGAGCGCGTGCGGCGGACGCACTGGCTGGCCCTCGGCGTGTCGCTGATCGGAGTGGGGCTCGTCGTGCAGGGCGGGTCCGGGGTGGCGGGGTTCAGCCTCAAGGGCGACCTGCTCGCGATCGGCGCGGCCGTCACCTGGGCCGCCTACTCGGTCATGTTGCGGCCGCTGTTCGGCCGCTACAGCGCGATGCGGCTCTCGACGCTGATGATCCTGGTCGGCGCCGCCCTGATGACGCCGTTTGCGGGATCGCAGGCAGCCGACCAGGACTTCGGCCGCATCGGCGCCCTGCGCTGGGGAGCGCTTGGCTACTCGGCGGTGTTCCCGCTCGTCGTCACGAACGTGCTCTACTTCGGCGCGCTGCGCCGGGTCGGCGCGGCGCGGGCGACGCTGTTCATGTACCTGCAGCCGTTCCTGGGAGCCCTGTTTGCCGCGCTGCTCCTGGGCGAGCACATCGGCCCGGTGCAGATCGTCGGCGGGGGGTTCATCGTCGGCGGAGTCGCGCTCGGGCGCACGTTCGGCGCCGCACGCCGGCCCGCTGCGACCGCGTAGGGTACGCTCTCGGCCGTGTCGACCCTGGCCAACCTGTACGCCGAAGAGGCGCAGCAGATGGACAACCTGTGCGGCTGCTTCTGGGGCAGCCTGGCGCTGCGCGCCGCCGGGCTTGATGCCGACCAGGAGGCGGTCGCATTGGCGGCGCGGGCGATCCTGCCGGGCGGCGACCCGCTCACGCACATCTACCCCGGCTCGACTCCGCGCAACGACTACCGGGTCGAGATTCCACTCGCGGCCGTGCCGGAGACCGCGGGCACGGCGGCGCCGCCCCTGGCCGAGGCGATCGAGCTCTTGTCAGGATCCGCGCTTTCGGCCATTCCGGTCGCGGGACCGTGGACATCCGAACATGTATGTGCGTTGATGGACACGGCCGGGTCCGCCCCCGCGACCCTGATCGCCAACGTGCGCACGGGCCTCTTCTGGGGGGCGCGGCCCGATCCCGCGGTCGTGGTCGACCATCTGATGGGAGGCAGCCCCGACCCGCCCCCGGCCGACTGGGACGTGGGCCACTTCGTGAACCTCGCCACGCTTGTGCGCGGGCCGGGCGGCTCGATGGTGGTCGTCCGCGACACCTACCCGGAGCTCGGCGTGCAGGGCCACCACCTGCAGCCGCCCGACCGGGTCGCGGCGGCGCTGCGCCGCGATGACGGCAGCGAGGGCGGTGTCCTCGCGGTGTGTGCGGCGGCCGTTGCCGCGGGTCTGCGGGGACGCCTGCAGAGCGGGGGGTTCGAGCTGCGCCACTGGGACAACGGCACGCCCGAGCCGCCGGGCGCCTGACCCAGGCTCAGGCGTCGCCCGCGAGCGCCCGCATCACCCACACGGCCAGCACCCGCGCGCAGCTCGCGACGTCCTCGAGCGCAATCCGCTCGTCGACAGTGTGGGCGAATTCGGGATCGCCGGGGCCGTAGAGGACTGTCGGCGTCGCCCCGTGGTCGATCAGGAGCCGCGCGTCGGAGCCGTAGGGCACGCCGACGAACGGTGGCAGCCGCCCGCGCACGTCGCGCGCGGCCTCGCCGAGAGCCCACGGCAGCGGGTGGTCGGAGGGCACCGCGGCGGACGCGAACCGTCCTCCTGTCACGCGTACCTCGACCGGGTGCCCGGCCAGCCAGTCGTCGCCGGCGCAGGCGTCTGCCACGACGCCGAGCAGCTCCGCCTCGGCCTCGGCGACCGTCTGCCCGACGCGGACGCCGAAGCGGCCCTCGGCGATCAG
>JBBQZE010000318.1:0-2101 GCA_038207985.1 Solirubrobacterales bacterium | reverse complement strand
GCAGCCGGAAGCGGGTGCGCGGTGAGCAGTAGCGACCGTCGGCGTCGAATCCGCCGTGACACCGATACCCCGCCACCACGAGCGGCTCGAGGTCGGGCTCGTCGGCCAGCAGTTCGGCTTCGGACCAGGCCGTCGTCATCGTGGTAGTCCCTTTCGCACGCACTTGAGTCACGAGCGAGGGTAGGGCGTGGGCGTGGGCGCGGCCCAATGCCGCGTGCGGAGGCCGGGTCAGGCGGCGACGCGGGCGTCGACCTCGGCCGACTGCTCGGCGGTGAACACGGCACGGAGCGCCGCGATCGCAACCTCGAGCTGTTCGAGGGTCGGTTCGCGCGTCGTCAGCTTCTGGAGCGACAGGCCGGGGATCATCGCGATCTGCACCCACCGCCGCTCCATGTTCCGCGCCGCGAACCGGATCAGCTCGTAGGCGAGACCGGCGATCACCGGGATCAGGATGACCCGCGAGAGGATCAGGTACGGGAGCGCGGGCCGGCCGATGAGTGAGTAAACGATGATCGCGATGGTCAGCACGGTGAGCAGGAAGTTGGTGCCGCAGCGGACGTGCGCGGTAGTGAAGGTCTGGGCCGACTCCGGTGTGAGGGGCACGTCGTTCTCGTAGGCGGCGATCGACTTGTGTTCCGCGCCGTGGTACTGGAACACCTTGCGGATCTCCTTCATGCGGCCGATCGCCGCGAGGTATCCCAGGAAGAGACCGAGGACGAGCGCACCTTCCATCGCGTGGAACGCGATGCCGGTTATGCCGAAGAGGCTGCCGAGCCCGCGGGCGCCGAGCGCCGGGAGCAGGATGAAGATGCCCATGAAGAGCGCCATCGACACCGCCATGGCAGCCCCCATCGCCTTACGCGACAGGCGCTCCTCCTCTGGCATCTGGAGGTTCGCCGACCACGACAGCGCCCGCATGCCGAGCGACATCGACTCCGCGAGGTTCATGACCCCGCGCAGCAACGGGATCTTGTTGTACCGCTCGGCCCAACCGGGGACGTCATGGACCGCGACGTCGATGTCGCCGTCCGGGGTGCGCACCGCGACCGCCCACGTGGTGGCGCCGCGCATCATCACACCCTCGACGACGGCCTGGCCGCCCATGTACTTCGGCTGCTCGCTCACGTCGGTTCCCCTCTTGGCCCTGCGGGCCGGGCCGGTCGGGCCCGTGCGCGTTGGAGCTACTTCTTCTTCGCGTACCGCTTGTTGAAGCGCTCGACGCGGCCGCCGGTGTCCACCAGCTTCTGCTTGCCGGTGTAAAAGGGGTGGCACTCGGAGCACAGCTCGACGCGCAACTCACTCACGGTCGAACGAGTCACGAACTCGTTCCCGCAGGAGCAGTGCACCTTGCACTCGGTGTAGGTGGGGTGAATGTCGGTCTTCATGATCAGTCCAGTCTAGGGAAAAATCTCGTTACCGTTCTCAACGCCCTTGTATTCCCGGGTGTCCGCAGCCCGCACCCGAGCCGTAGGCGAGCAGCGAGGCAGCGAGGCAGCGAGCCCCATGAAGCGCATGACCGTCAGGAGCGCGAGCGTACGAGCAGTTGGGGCGTCCTAACCGCCCGGCGTCGGGGCTTTCGCGATCTCGGCCAGGAATTCGTCGTTCGACTTCGTGGTCTTGAGCTTGTCGATCAACAATTCGAGCCCGGCGGCCGCAGACCCGTCCTGGGCCAGGGCGTTCAGGACCCGGCGGAGCTTCCACACCTGGTTCAGCTGATCCCGCGTGAAGAGGAGTTCCTCGTGACGGGTGCTCGACGCGTTGACGTCGATCGCCGGGAACAACCGGCGCTCGGCGAGCTTACGATCGAGCTTCAGCTCCCAGTTCCCCGTGCCCTTGAACTCCTCGAAGATGTGTTCGTCCATCTTGGAGTTCGTGTCGACCAGGGCGGTGGCCACGATGGTGAGCGAGCCGCCCTCCTCGACGTTGCGGGCGGCGCCGAAGAACCGCTTCGGGGGGTACAGCGCCCCGGAGTCGAGGCCGCCCGACATGATCCGCCCCGTCGCCGGCATCGACAGGTTGTAGGCCCGGGCCAGCCGGGTGATGCCATCGAGGATGATCACCACGTCCCGGCCGAGCTCGACCCGGCGCTTCGCCACCTCGA
>JBBQZE010000317.1:0-2112 GCA_038207985.1 Solirubrobacterales bacterium | reverse complement strand
CGGCGGTCTCTTCCGGCATCACGGTGGCCGCCAGCGCCATGAACGCCTGCGAGGCGCTGCACGACGGGTCCTGCATCACGATCGGGCGCCCTTCGTTGACCGCGCGCACGATGTCGCGGTGGCTCGGCACGAGGATCTCGGGCTGGCGGCCGAGCAGCGCGTGCACGTCGGAGGGGGTCACGCCGACCCGGGTGTCCGCGCGGTTGAGGACCAGGCGCATCGTGTCCGACGCGCAGCCCATGAGCTCGAGCGTGTCGAGCGCGAGGCGCGTGTTCTTCAGCGACAGCGAGTCCATGCCGGCGACGATCCACAGCGCCGTCGAGGCGTCGACGGAGGCGATGACCTCCGGCGTGAAGCCGGGCGGGGTGTCGACGATGACCACGTCGCACATCCGGCGCAGGGTGGCCAGCACGTTGCGGACGAGCTCGGGGTCGACCGCGCCGGCCTGGTCGGGCCGCACGGGGGCGACGAGCACGCGCACACCGGACTCGTGCTCGACCAGGTACTCCGCGAGCATGTCGACGTCGAGCACGCTGCCCGAGGTCGCGAGGTCGTAGATGGTGCGGTCCGGGTTGAGGCCGAGCGCAAGGCCGACGTCGCCGAACTGGAGGTCGAGGTCGACGACGACCACGCGCCGGCCCGCCTTCGCGAGCGCCACCGCCGTGTTGCAGGTGGTGAGGGTCTTCCCCGTTCCGCCCTTGGGGCCGACGATCGTGACGACCTCGCCGGGCCGCGCCGCCTGCTCTCCGGCGCCGCCGCGCACCGCGCGTGCCTTCTCGAGGGCGAAGAGCAGCCGGGCCGCGCAGGCGCGGTTGTCCTCGGGGTCGTCGAGCAGCGGGACGATGTCGTCCGCGCCGGCCTGGACGAGCTCGCGCAGGGCCGCGCCGTCGCCGGGACGGCACGCGACGACGAGGGGCAGCCACGGCCGGGCCCGCTTGGCGGCCCGGACGAAGTCGCAGATCTCGCGGCCGGGCATCCCGCACACGACGACGATGGCGTCGAGATGGGCGGTGTCCGGGCCCTCGAGCGACGCGGGATCGGTGCGCAGGACGGAGGCCACGCGCAGGGCGCCCCCGGGCGGGAGCATGCGCACGAGGGCGTCACGCCCGGCGCTGCCGTCGACGGCGACGGCGATGTCGAGGACGCGGGTCATCGGGTTCCCTTCTTGGGCGTGTCGATGGCGACAATCGGGGCGACGCCGAAGATCAGCGACTCGAGCGTGACCAGTCGCGGGGCGACCCGGCGGGCTCCGGTGACGGGCCGCGCGGCGACCCAGATCTTGCCGTTGTCCGCGGCGAAGGCGACCTTGGTGGCCGTCTGTGGCCCGAGGCCGACCGTGATCTGCGTGAGGTCGGTGGGCGTGGTGGCGGTGGCCTTCTTGGCGACCGCCGGCACTCGCAGGACACGGACGTCCTGGGCGAGGAGGCGGACCACCGGGCGCGGGGTCGAGTCGGCCTTCGTGGTCACCTGGTAGCTGCCGTAGAGGTCGACGTGGTCGGACTCGCGGATGTCGCCCGCCATCCCGTGGGCAGCGTCGAGCGGGATGGTGATGGCGCGCTGTCCGGCGGTCAGCCGGCGGGAGATCGCGCCGGTGTCGGCGCCGATCGCGGTGCCCGTGAGCTGGGCGCCGGGCCGGATGTCGGCGTAGGCGATCTTGCCCTTGACCGCGCCGGTGGCCCGGAACGCGCCGGGTCGGACCTGGTCAGCCGGCACCTCCTTGAGGCGCACGGCGCCGTTGCCCGTGAGGTCGGTGAGGACGGTGCCGCGCGGGATTCCGCGCTGGGCGACGACCACCTTGACGGTGGCGGGCGCGGGCTTGGCCGGTGAGGCGCTGCCCTGCAGCGCGACGACGCCGAGCGAAGCGGCGGCGACACCGGCGATGCCGGCGGCCGCGAGGGTGCCCTTGGACTTCTTGGGGGCGGAGGCCGGGCGCGAGCCGCGGCGCGGGGGGGAAGAGGTGATGGGCACGAGGCCTCCGAAGTCTGGGACGGGGAGCGAGCGGGGCGGAGCGGGCCGCGGGCCCCCCGGGCGGGCCCCGGGCCAGCGGCCGAGCGTGACCAGCGTTGGCGTGTGCTTACCCTGCGGGGGGGTGTTGTGGGCCCCCCAGAGGGC
>JBBQZE010000316.1:0-2168 GCA_038207985.1 Solirubrobacterales bacterium | reverse complement strand
ACCAGCAGCGCGACGGCCGCGCACCCGGCGTGGCGCACCACGACCGCCGCCGCGCGGAACGGGCCGAGGCTCGGGACGCCGATGACCGCGGCGAGCGTCGCGCCGGCCACGACGCCGCCGAGGACCTGGGCCGGCGTGGCGAAGACGAGCCCGAGCCCGAGCGGGAACCCGGCGAGGCAGACGGCGTGCCGATGGCGGCCCCGCCCGACGGGCACGGGCCACCGGGCCGCGGCGGCGACCGCGACCGCCAGGAGCCACCACGGCAGGCCCGTGCGGGCCAGCGCTTCCGCGTCGCCGCGCAGCGCGAGCGCGCAGGCGGCCGCGGCGAGCAGGACAAGGGCGGCGGCCAACCCGCGGGCGAAGCGGCGGCGGGCCGGTGGGAGGCGTGGCGGCGTCATCGGGTCGGGGCCTGCCGAGGGATGTTCGCCCCGCGCGACGGCGCTCCTGCCCGGCAACGGCGGGTGACGGCGTCGCGCGGCGGGCAGGAAGGAGCAGCGATGCCTCCTCCCGCCCGGCGCTCCGGCGTGCAGCTGCACCTCACCGCCCTACCCGACGGCCGCCTCGGCCCGTCCGCGTTCGCGTGGGTCGACTGGCTCGCCGAGGCGGGGCAGAGCTACTGGCAGGTGCTGCCGCTCGGGCCGCCCGACGAGCACCGCTCGCCGTACAAGGCCGCCAGCGCGTTCGCGGCCTGGGACGGCCTGCTGGCCGAGCCGGACGCACCGGTCGCCCCGGACGAGGAGGCGGCCTTCCGCGAGCAGCACGCCTACTGGATCGACGGGTGGGAGCGCTTCGCCGGGCCGGGCGCCGTAGCGGCCCAGGTCCGCTTCGCGCGCGAGTGGGGGGCCCTCCGCGAGCACGCGCGGCGGCGCGGCGTGCAGCTCGTCGGCGACGTGCCGATCTACGTCGCGCCGGGCGGCGCCGACCACGTCACCTGGCCCGAGCTGTTCCTCGACGAGGGCCAGGCAGGCGTGCCGGGGGACGCGCTCGCGGCCGACGGCCAGCTCTGGGGCAACCCGCTCTACGACTGGCCCGCCATGCGCCGCCGGCGCTACCGCTGGTGGACCGAGCGCCTGCGGTACACCTTCGAGCTCTTCGACGTCACCCGGATCGACCACTTCCGGGCCTTCGTCGCCTACTGGGCCGTGCCGGACGGAGCCGCGACGGCGGTCGACGGCCGCTGGCGCCGCGGGCCCGGCCGCGCGGTCTTCGCCGCCGCCGAGCGCGCGCTCGGGCCGCTCGCGGTGGTCGCCGAGGACCTCGGGGTCATCACCGAGCCCGTCACGCGCCTGCGCCGTGAGCTCGGCTTCCCGGGGATGCTCGTGACCCTCTTCGGCTTCGACCCGGGCGACCCCCACGGCCCGCACCGTCCGGAGAACCACACCGCCGACCGCTGGGTCTACGTCTCGACGCACGACA
Source organism: Solirubrobacterales bacterium (assembly GCA_038207985.1). GTDB lineage: Bacteria > Actinomycetota > Thermoleophilia > Solirubrobacterales > Solirubrobacteraceae > Paraconexibacter. The sequence goes on along the minus strand of JBBQZE010000316.1, from coordinate 752 downwards.
CCGACACCGCGGCGGGCTGGTGGGCGGGCGCCTCGCCGCAGCAGCGCACCGCCCTCGCGACGGCGCTCGCCGAACGCGGCATCGCGGAGCCGGCCGGCGAGGAGCACTGGGCGCTCATCCGTCTCGCGTTCTCCTCCCCCTGCCCCGTGGCGATGCTCGCCGCCCAGGACGTGCTCGGGCTCGGCTCCCAGGCGCGGATGAACGTGCCGGGCACCAAGGGGAGCTCGTGGCGGTGGAAGCTCGAGCCAGGCCAGCTCACCGCCCGGCATGCCGCCCGGTTGCGACAGGCCACGGAGGCGTCGGGCCGCCTGCCGGGATGACGCGCGGCGCGGCGATGCGGGACCATCGCGGGGCATGAGCGCGCGGTACGGCCTCGTCGCCCTCGGCGACTCCATCACCTACGGCGAGGGCGGGATCACCCTCGGCGTGGACGGGCGTTCCTGGGCGCTCTGGCTGGCCCAGGCACTCGACGAGCCCTACACGAACTACGCCGCTTGCGGCGCACGCGTCGCCGACGTGCTCGCCGACCAGGTCCCGCGGGTGCGGCGCGACTACGACGTCGGCGTGGTCTACGCCGGTGTCAACGACGTGCGCGACCCCGCCTGGGACCTGGGGGAGTTCGACCGCGACCTGCGGCTGGCCGTCGGCGCGGTGGCGCAGCGCTGCCGGCGCCTGCTGGTGCCGACGATCCCGCTGGACCTCGGCCGTCCGCCCGCCGGCGGGAAGGTCCGCGACGCCAACGCGGCGCTGCG
>JBBQZE010000315.1:0-2198 GCA_038207985.1 Solirubrobacterales bacterium | reverse complement strand
GACGTCGTGCTGCTGGCCGACGGCGAGGAGCTCGCCCGCCGCCGCACAGGCTTCCGTTCCCTTGCCGCCGGCGCGTCGCCGACGCACGACGTCGAGCGCGACGGGCTCGACCTCCACGTCAACGGCGTGCGCGTCTGGGCGCGCGGCGCGGTATGGAGCCCGCCGGACCTGGTCGGCCTGGCGCCCGCCGCGGACGAGCTGCGCCGGACCCTGGAGCGCGCCCGCGACGCCGGCATGAACCTGATGCGCGTGGTCGGCACTTCGGCCTACGAGACTGCTGTCTTCCACGACCTGTGCGACGGCCTCGGCCTCCTCGTCTGGCAGGACGCGATGTTCGCGAACCTCGACTACCCGCTCACGGATGAGGCCTTCCGCGCCACCGTCGAGGCGGAGCTCGCCGCGCTGCTGCGGGCGGTCGGCCACAGGCCGAGCACCGCGGTGCTGTGCGGCGGGAGCGAGGTCGGCCAGCAGGTCGCGATGCTCGGGCTCGACGCGGCCCTCGCCCGTGACGGCGTGGGGTACGGGCTGCTGCCGGCCGCGGTCACGGCCGCCGGCAGCGACGCGATCGTCGTCCCCGACGCGCCGAGCGGCGGCGTGCGGCCGTTCCGCTCGGACGTGGGGGTCGCGAACTACTTCGGCGTGCCCGGCTACCGGCGGGACCTCAGCGACGTGCGCCGTGCGGCCGTCCGCTTCGCGTCGGAGTGCCTGGCGCTGGCCAATGTCCCCGACGAGGCGGTGGTCGCCGAGGCGGGGCCCGCGGGTGGCGTCCCGCGGGACGCCGGCGCCGACTGGGACTTCGCCGACGTCCGCGACCACTACCTCGCCTCGCTGTTCGGCGTCGATCCCACGGCGCTGCTGCGGACCGATCCCGAGCGCTACCTCGAGCTCTCGCGCTTCGTCAGCGGCGAGGTGATGGCCGAAGTGCTCGGGGAGTGGCGACGAGAGGGATCCCCGTGCGGCGGGGCTCTCGTGCTCTGGCTGCGGGACCTCGTTGCGGGTGCCGGCTGGGGTGTCCTGGACGTTCGCGGCGAGCCCAAGGTCGCCTGGCACCACCTGCGGCGGGCGCTGGCGCCCGTGGCGGTCTGGACGACCGACGAAGGGATGAATGGCGTCGCGGTGCACGTCGCCAACGACGGGCCGGACCCGCTGCGCTGCGAGCTTCGAGTCGCGCTCTTCGCCCACGCCGAGCGCCTCGTCGACGAGGTCCGCGTCCCGCTCGTGGTCGCCCCACACACAACCGTCGAGCACGACGCAGAAGAGCTGCTCGGACGCTGGGCGGACGTGAGCTGCGTCTACGGGTTCGGGCCAGCGGCGCACGACGTCGTGCTTGCCGCGCTCGAGCGGGACGGTCGGGTCTGTTCGCAGGCCCTGCGCTTCCCGGCGGGCCGACCCGTCACGCCGCGGGGCGCGGACGCGCTCGGCGCCGTGGCGTCGATCATCAGGGGCGACGACGCTCCCCGACTCGTGGTCGAGAGCCGCGCGCTGCTCTACGGCGCGCGGTTGCACCTCCCGGGGTGGCGGCCGGCCGACGACGCATTCCACGTCGCGCCCGGCGGGCGGTGCGAGCTCGCGCTCGAGCCGCTGCACCAGGACGACGCGCCGCTGCACGGCACAGTCACAGCGCTCAACCTCGCCGGGGCGCTGGTCTTCTAGCGTCCGAGCAGGCGGCGCAAACCCGAACGGTGTCGCTGCGGCATCTCGGGCATGGGCGGCAGCGCCGTGCCGTCCAGGATCGCGCGCGGCATGAGCTCGGTCAACCAGCCTGCCTGCTCCGTGAGGCCCTGCTCCTGGAGCTCGAGCAGCATCGAAGGCGGTCGTCGCTCGAGGGAATGCGCGTCGGAAGCCACCACGTGGACCAGGCCGTGGTGGGCGAAGGCGTGCGTCGTGTCCTGCACCGTGCGGCCGAAACGGCCCACCAGGGAGCCGGCGGTCACCTGCGCGAGCACGCCCCGGCTGACGAGCCGTGCCAAGAGGCCGTCGTCCTGCTGGAAGACCGGGCAACGCTCGGGGTGTGCGAGCACGATCCGGTTGCCGCGGTCAAGCAGCGAGGCGATCATGACCTCGACGCCGACCGCGTTGGGGGAGAAGGGACATTCGACGAGCAGGTAGGGTCCGCCGCCCAGCCGGAGGCGGGCGATCTCGTCGTCGGCGAGGTCGACTGCACGCGTGATCGCCACCTCGGCGCCGGTGATGACGCG
>JBBQZE010000314.1:0-2217 GCA_038207985.1 Solirubrobacterales bacterium | reverse complement strand
GCCAGCTCGCGCCAGAGCGGGAGGTCGACGTCGTAGCCGCCACACTCGAGGTCGTGCCACCGGACCGCTGCTTGGGTGCTCAAGACCGGCACTAGAACGAGCTCCGGGCAGCGCCGCGGCGCACGAGCTCCTCGCGCAGGGCGAGCATCGCGGTGTAGGTGGGCAGGGCGAAGAGGCGGTCCTCTGCCCCGGCGAGCGCGGCGTCCAGCGCGGCCGGAAGCTCGGGCTGCACCACGAGGTCGGCCTCGGGCACCCCGGCGTACTTCAGCCGCAGGGCCATCTCGGGCGCCCGGGAGCCGGAGCACACCGCGCGGCGCCGGCGCGGCGCGAGGGCCTCGAAGTCCGCGTCCCAGATCCACGAGACGTCGCGGCCGTCGGCGACCTGGTCGTTGAGGACCGCCAACAGGTCGTGGCGCCCGTCCTCGAGCGCGAGGGTCCTCAGAACCTCGTTGGCCCCCGCGGGATTCTTGACGAGCATGATCGAGACGTCGTGTCCCGCGACGCGCACGGTCTCCGCGCGGCCGAACGCGGCGGCCACCGAGCCGAGGCCGGCGACGATGTCGGCCAGCGGGGCGCCGAGCGCCAGCGCGAGCGCGGAGGCCGCGAGCGCGTTGTAGACGTTGTAGAGGCCGGGGAGGGGCAGGGCGACGTCCGCGACCCCGGCCGGCGTGCGCAGCTCGAAGCGCGCGCCCCGCACCCCGTCGAGCGTGACGTCGTGGGCGGTGATCGACGGGACGGGACGGGCCGCGTCGCAGTTCGGGCAGTGGTAGTGGCCCATGTGGCCGAGGAAGACGGCGTCGTAGACGTACGGCGCGCCGCAGCGGCGGCAGTGCGTCGAGTCCGACGCGTGCTGCAGGGCGCCAGTAGCCAGCGCGACGTCCTCGACGCCGAAGAACGACACGTCGGCCCGGTCGCGCCCGAGGTCGGCCACCAGCGGGTCGTCCGCGTTCAGGACGAGGGCCCCCGCGGCGCCGCGGGCGACGATCTCCGCCCAGCGGTCGGCGATCGACTCGAGCTCGCCGTAGCGGTCGAGCTGGTCGCGGAAGAGGTTGGCGAGCAGGAGCGCCGTCGGTCGCAGGTCGGCCACGATCGGGCCGAGCCAGAACTCGTCGACCTCGAAGAGCCCCGTGTCGCCCTTGCCCTCGAGCAGCGCCCCGGCGACCCCACCCGCCATGTTCGCCCCGGCGCGGTTGGAGACCAGCCTCGCGCCGCCCCGCTCCAGGATCGACGCCACCATGGCGGCGGTCGTCGTCTTCCCGTTCGTCGCCGAGATGACGGCGGAGCGCTCGAGGCCACGCGACAGGTTCCCGATCGCCCTCGGTTCGAGGCGCAGCAGCACCTTGCCGGGGAGGCTCGTGCCGCCCCGGCCGAGTCGGCGCGAGGCTGCGCCCGTCGCGCGGGCGGTCGCGCCCCTCCACCCGGCGCCCCTCATGCCGGGAGCAGGACCCGGACGGCGCCGGGCAGGACCCCCAGGGTGGCCGGCAGCTCGCCGATCGGGTCGCCGTCGGCGTAGACCGTGAACGGGCGGTCCGCGCTGATGTGCACGGTGGCGCCCCGCAGGACCTCGACCGACGGGTCGTCGACGTGGGTGCCCTTGAAGGTCTTGGGCAGCGTCCGCAGGAAGTGCAGGCGGCTCGTGGCCGCGCTCATCACGACGTCGAGCGCGCCGTCGTCCAAGCGGGCGTCGGGCGCCATGAGCATGCCTCCACCGTAGGCGCTCGCGTTGGCCGCGGCGACCGACCAGCCGGTGAAGCGCCGGTGCTCCCCGTCGACGTCGACCTCGAAGGTCGCGTGGCGGTAGCCGGCCAGCGCGCGGAGGGCGCCGTAGGCGTAGACGAGGTTCCCCAGGCGCGCCGGCGCCTCGTTGGCGATCCGGTTCGCCTCGGAGTCGAAGCCCAGCGAGGCGATCCCGATGAACGGCCGGCCGTCGACGAGCCCGAGGTCGATCGGGGTGGGCGTCCCGCCGGCGAGCACGGCGCAGGCGACGACCGGGTCGGCGGGGATGCCGGTGACCCGGGCGAAGTCGTTGCCACGGCCGCCCGGCAGGACGCCCATGAGGGGAGTGGGGGAGGCCCCGAGGCCGGCGAGGGCGCCCGCGACGCAGCCCACGAGCCCGTCGCCGCTGAGCGTCACGGGGACCTCGCCTGCGGCGTGGGCGGCCATCGCGGCCTCGCGGGCATGCTCGAGGGAGGTGGTCCGGACCGTTGACAAAGTCAG
>JBBQZE010000313.1:0-2258 GCA_038207985.1 Solirubrobacterales bacterium | reverse complement strand
CGTCAGCGCGAGGACGACGACGCCCTCGGGCGCCGCGCCCTGCTCCACGAGCCAGCGCAGCCGCTCGACCAGCACGCGCGTCTTGCCGCTCCCCGCCGGCCCCAGCAGCGCGACGGGCCCTCCCCCGTGGGCGACGGCCCGCGCCTGCGCGGAGGTGAGGCCATCGGGGGGGACGGGCACCCACCTAGGATAAGAGCGTGGCCCGTTCCCCGTCCGTCCTCGAGCACGACTGGCTCGGGGCGAGCCGGGCGGCCGTGGACGGGCTGCGCCTCGTCCTCCGCGCGGCCGGCACGCGGGACGCGCGGGTGGCCGAGACCGGCACCCGCGGCGAGGGCGGGGATCGGACGCTGGTGATCGACGCCAACGCCGAGGCTGCCGTCTTCGCCCAACTCGACGTGCTCCACGACGCGGGCGCCCGCTTCACCGCGATCTCCGAGGAGCGCGGGACCGTCGACTACGGCGCCGGCGGCGGCCCGCCCTACGTCGTGATCGATCCCATCGACGGGTCGACGAACGCGAAGCGCGGACTCTCCCACTACGCGCTGTCGATCGCCGTCGCAGACGGCGGCACGATGGCCGACGTCGTCTTCGGCTTCGTCCACGACTTCGGGCCGGACGAGGAGTGGCACGCCGTCCGCGGCGGCGGCGCGTTCCTCGGGGGGCAGCCGCTCGGCGCCGTCCCCGAGGAACGTCGCTCCCACGACGGCCGGCTCGAGCTCGTCGCGATCGAGTCCGCCCGGCCGGAGTACCTCGCCGAGGCGGGCGACGGCCTCGCGGCGCACGTCCACCGCCTGCGAGCGATCGGCTCGATCGCCGTCTCGCTCTGCCAGCTCGCCGCGGGCCGCGTCGACGGCATGGTCGCCCTGTGGCGCACCCGCGCGGTCGACGCGGCCGCCGGCCAGCTCATCGTCCGCGAGAGCGGCGGGGTCGTGACGTTCACGACGGATCCGGAGGGCGAGCCGCTCGCGGCCCCGCTCGACGACAACGACGCGCGGCTCGTGCTCGCGGCGGCGCGCAACCCGAGTTCGCTGGCCCACCTCGCGGGCCTCCCGGTCGCATGATCGACTGGGGCATCGCACGCCGGGTCGGCCGCTTCACGCTCGGCGAGGAGCCCGAGCCGCAGCTGCTCCCCGGCGACCTCATCGCGCTCAGCGAGGACGCGGAGGCGCGGGTCATCGCCTACACCGGGCTGACCCCCGCCGGCCCGCTCCCACCTCCGGAGTCCGTCGGCCGCGAGGCGTGGCTCGACGCGAACCTCGTGACGATGGGCCGGATGCTCGACCCGGTCATCGGCCGCCTCGGCGAGGGCGCCGGCGTGCTGGCCGGTCCGCTGCGGTCCGTGGCCGGCGGCGCTCTCGGCGCACAGGTCGGCGGCCTGGCCGGCGTACTCGGCCGCCGGGTGCTGGGCCAGTACGACCTGGCGCTCCTCGACCCGTCGGTGACGCCGCGGCTGCTGTTCGTCGAGCCCAACCTCCGCAGCGCGGCGGAAGAGCTCGAGGTCGACCCCGCCGACCTGCTGGCCTGGGTCTGCTTCCACGAGGTCACCCACGGCGTCCAGTTCCAAGGCGTGCCGTGGCTGCGCCCGCACCTCGCGGGGCTGCTCGAGGAGCTGCTGGCCGACCTCGACCCGAGCATCGACCTCGCCGCGCTGCTGAAGCTCCCGAGCGCGGACGACCTGAAGGCGATGGTCGGTGCGGTGCGCTCCGGCGAGCTCATGCGCCTCGTGGGGGGCCGCCACCGCACGGAGCTGCTCGAGCGCGTGCAGGCGACGATGGCGCTCGTCGAGGGGCATGCCGAGCACGTGATGGACGCGGTCGGCGCCGACTCGCTCAGCGACCTGCCGGGGCTGCGGCGCGCGCTCGACCGGCGGCGCGAGGACCGGCCGACGGCCTGGGCGCTCTTCGAGAAGCTCCTCGGGCTCGAGATGAAGCTGCGGCAGTACACGCTCGGCAAGGCGTTCTGCGACGCGGTGGTCGAGCAGGCCGGCGTCGAGGCGCTGCACCGCGCGTTCGTCTCCGCCGAGCTGGCCCCCACCCTGGCCGAGCTCGAGGACCCCGCGGGCTGGCTGGCGCGGGTCGGCGCCTAGCGAAGCCGTGTAACCCCGGTCCGGGTCCGGTTTACAAACAAGTGTTCGCCCGGTACATTGCGAACAAGCTTAGTTCTAACAACGAACCTGGGAGGGCACTCATGGCCCCGAACACCACCACCACCACCAAGACTTCCAAGCCGGCCGCCCGCAAGACCACGGCCCGCAAGCC
>JBBQZE010000312.1:0-2314 GCA_038207985.1 Solirubrobacterales bacterium | reverse complement strand
GCACCGTCCACGGCGAGTTGCCAAGCGCGCAGTGCACGATCAGCGCCTCTCCCGCACCGAAGGCGACGAGGCCACTCGCCAGGCGCACGAGCCGCGCGGGCGACGCACGCCAGCGCGAAGGGAGCTCGTGGGGCACGGTGCTCACCCTGGCAGGCGGACGTCGCCGGCCACCGCCCGCGCCCGGAGCGCGAGCTCCAGGCGGAAACGGGTCGCCGGGTCGTCGAGCGACGCGTCGCCGAAGAGCTCGCGTAGGCGGCCCACGCGGTAGCGGACCGTCTGCGGGTGGACGCCGAGCTCGCCCGCGATCGGCTTCAGCGCGCCGCGGTGGCGCAGCCAGCACGCCAGCGTCGCCGCGAAGCGCTCGCGCTGGCGCGCGGTGAGCTCCGCGAGCGGCGCGAGCATCCGCGCCGCGAGCTCGGCGGAGAGCTCCGGGTCGGCGGCGAGGACGAGCGCCTCCTGGTGGTCGTCGGCGCGCACGAGGCCGGCGCCGCTCGGGGCGTGCCGGCCGGCGCCCGGGCCACCCAGGGCGTCCGCGCCGCCCCGAGCGCCCGCGCCGCCTTCGGCGTGACCGCGAGAGGGCCGATGTGGCTGCAGGGCGACCACATCGGCCCCCTCGCGGTGCCCCGGAGGCGGGATCGCGCCGCGCACGACGAGCGCGTGGGTCGCCTGGGCGCGGCGCCAGCTCACCGCCGCCCGCCGCCACGGGACGGCGGGGCCGAGCGCCGCGAGGAGCCCGCCGCGTGCCACCAGCGCCGAGAGCTCGCGACCGTGCGCGCGTGGATCGCCGAGGACGAGGCAGAGCAGGTCGCCGACCGGCGCCGCGAGCACCCCCGGCGGGAGGGTCGCGGGAAGCCCGCCCTGCTCGTCGGCCACCGCGGCGACCGCGACGAGCGGCGGCAGCACCCAGCCGGCCTGCCCCGCCGCGGCCTCGACGACCGCGGGCTCCGGCGGCGGGTCGGCGACCAGCAGCCGGACGAGCCGCTCGCGGCGCAGCTGCGCGGCGCTCGCGGCGGCGTCGTGCTCCTGCGCCCAGCCGGCCGCCGACTGGTCGCAGAGCTCATCGACCCAGGAGAACACCGCCTCGGCCAGCGCGTGCAGCGTCTCGGGCCGCACCCGCGCGCGGGAGCCCGCCGCCGCGAAGCGCCGCCACGCCAGCCGGCCGCCGAGCCGGTAGGCGGTGAGCAGCCCCTCGAGCTCCCGGCCGGCCCGCATCTCCGTGCGCCCGAAGTTGAAGAAGATCCGCCGCGGCCGCGCCTCGTGCCCGAGCTCCACGTCGTCGACGAACTGCCGCAGCGCCTCGCCGACGCCCATCCGCAGGCCCGGTCCGGCGAGCGCGGGGTCACCGGCTTCCAGCGCCTCGGTGATCTCGGCGGTCAGCGCGGCGACCTCGGGCCGCAGCACCCAGGCGAGGTCCGCCGGCAGCTCGAACCGGGTGACCGCCGCGAGGCTCACGCCAGCGTGGCGACCGCCCTCGCGACCGGCGTGTCGCCCGCCATCACCTCGAAGGTGTGCCCGATGGTCTGCGGCGCCTCGAGCACCGCGTGGAGCACGGCGGCGACGTCCCCGCGCGGGATCTCCCCCTCGCGCCCGAAGTGCGCCGCGACGTCGACCTGGCCGGTCGGCTCGTCGTCGGTGAGGCGCACGGGCCGCACGATCGTGAAGTCGAGCCCTGACGCCGCGAGCGCCTCGTCGGCCTGCAGCTTGGCCTCCAGGTACGGGCCCATCTCGCCCGCCGAGCCGGCCCGTTCGGTCCCGACGGTGGAGACCATCACGTAGCGCTCGACGCCCGCGTCGCGCGCCGCGACGATCAGGCGCACCGCGCCGCCGAGGTCGACGGTCCGCTTGCGCTGCGGCCCGGAGTCCGCGCCCGCGCCCGCGGCGAAGACGACCGCGTCGGCGCCCTCCACCGCGGACTCGAGGTCGCTCTCCGGGTCCTCGAGGTCGACCACGACCGCGGCCGCACCCACCGCGGCAAGGTCCGGCGCCTGGTCCTCCGAACGGACCGTGCCGCGGACGGTGTGGCCCGCCTCGCTGAGGCGCTTGGCGAGCAGCAGCGCGATCTGGCCGTGGCCGCCGACGATGGTGACGTTCATGCGCCGCATCATCACACAAGCACAAGAAACGCCTGCGAACTCCATCAGCGACCCCCTAGTTCCGTGCGCCGCTCCCGCCGTAGGATCGGGCCATGTCCACGACGGAAGACCCCCAGCTCACCTCCGCCCACGGCGGCCGCCTCGTCGCCCAGCGCCTGAAGGCGCACGGGGTGACCAAGCTCTTCACGCTCTCCGGCGGCCACATCTTCTCGATCTACGAC
>JBBQZE010000311.1:0-2392 GCA_038207985.1 Solirubrobacterales bacterium | reverse complement strand
AGGCATGCGGGATGTGGACGCCGGCCGAGCCGAAGCCCACGCCGGCCATCGTCGCGGCGAGCATCATCGCGCCGCGGGCCTCCAGGTCGGAGGCGTCGGCGACCGCGCGGCGCAGGTAGCGCCCGCCGCGCTCCAGCGCCTCGGCGGACCACACGTCGGCGACCGGGTTGGCGCCCTGGTACGGGGGCCGATCGTCCGGCGACTGCGGGCGGGGCCGCGCGTCGAAGGGCCGCGCGAGGAAGGACTCGGCGGCGTGGCAGACGACGTCCAGGCCGGTCGCCGAGACGACCTCGCCGGCGAGGGTGGCGAGCAGCGTCGGGTCGACGATCGCCTGCGTGGCGCGCAGCGAGCGGTGCGAGATCCCGGACTTCACCCCCAGCTCGGGGAGGTCGAGAACCGCGACCGTGGTGGCCTCCGAGCCCGAGCCGCCGGTGGTCGGGATCGCGAGGTGCGGGAGCAGCGGCCCGGTGGGCTTGCGACCGCCGCCCACGGGCGCGTTGACGAACTCGAGGACGTCACCGGGGTGGGTGACGACGAGGTTGCAGACCTTCGCGGTGTCGATGCTCGATCCGCCGCCGACCGACACGAAGCCGTCGACCGCGGCGTCGCGTGCGAACGACGCGGCCTCGGTGAACGAGTCGATCGTCGGCTCGACGCGGCTGCGGTCCCAGACGACGACGTCGATGCCCTCGGCCTCGAGGGCGCCCTGCACCCGGCCGGCGTGGCCCGCGGCCGCCACCCCGGGGTCCGTGACGAGCAGCGCCCGCGTGATGCCGAGCCGGCGCGCCTCCCACCCCGCGTCGTCGACGGCGCCGGCGCCGAACTTGATCGGGGTCGCCTCCAGCGTGAAGATCGTCTCGCGCTCCATGCCCGGCACTCTGCCACGGGGCCACGCCCGGGCGGCGCGCCGTCGGGCACACTGCCGGGCGTGCCCAGCGCCACCGCAACCGTCATCGGGGCCGGCGTCTTCGGGACGTGTGTCGCCGACGCGCTGCGGGCCGACGGGCTGGCCGTGACGCTCGTCGAGCAGGCCGAGCCAGGGCATACGAACTCTTCCTCCGGGGGCCGGACGCGCGTGATCCGCTGCGGGCACGGCGACGCCCGCGGCGACCACTACGCGCGGTCGGCCCGGCGGGCGTGGACGCTGTGGCAGGGGATCGAGGAGCGCCTCGGCGTGCCGCTGCTGACCCGCACCGGCGCCCTGTGGCTCGCCGCGACCGTGGACGGCGTCGAGCGCGCCGCCCACGACCGTCTGGCCGCCCTGGGCATCCCGGCCGAGTGGCTCGATGCCCGGCAGCTCGCCGACGACCCGCGACTCGACACGCGCGACCTCGCCGGCGCGCTGCACGAGCCCGACGCGGGCGTCCTGGCGGCCGGGCCGGCCGTCGCCGCGCTGGTGGCCGACCTCGCGACGCGCGGGGTCCGGGTGCTCCGGGGCCTTGCGGTGCCGGACGCGGCCGGCCGGCCGGCGCTGGACGGGGCGTCGCTCGACGCCGACGTGGTCGTGTGGGCCACCGGCGCCTGGCTCGGGTGCCAGTTCCCGCGTCTCGCGCTGGTCCGCCCGGCCCGCCGCGAGTACGTCTACGTCACCACGCCCGCGGACTGGCAACCCCGGGCGCCCGTCCTCATCGACGTCGCGGCGGGCGTTTACGTGCTGCCCGACGTCGACGGCGCGGGGGTGAAGATCGCCGACGACCTCGGGCTCGGCGACGCGATCGACCTCGACGCGCCGGAGCGGGAGCCGGACCCGGCGGTGGAAACGCGGCTGCGCGCCTGGGCGACCCGGCGCGCGCCGTCGCTCGCCGCGGCCCCGCGCACCGGGGGCCGCGTGTGCGCCTACGAGCTCACACCGGACGACGAGTTCCTCGTCGCCCGCCACCCCGCCGCACCCCACGTGTGGCTCGTCGGCGGGGGCTCGGGCCACGGCTTCAAGCACGGGCCGGCGCTCGGCGCCGACGTCGCAGCGCTCATCGCCTCCGGGGCCGAGCCCGACGCCCGCTTCGGCCTCGGCGCGCGCGCCGCGGGTGCCGCGCTGCGCGCGAGCCCGCCCGCGGCCAGCGGCCTGCACCTCGCTGCTAACGTCGAGTAAGTGAGCGTTCTCGTCCGCCTCAGCGTCCTCGACCAGTCCCCCGTGCCCGAGGGCAGCACGGGCGCTCAGGCGCTGGCCAACACCCTCGACCTCGCGCGGCTCACCGACGGACTGGGCTTCCACCGCTACTGGGTGGCCGAGCACCACGGCGGCCCATCGCTGGCCGGCGCCAGCCCCGAAGCCCTGATCGGGCCGATCGCGGCCGCGACGACGCACCTGCGCGTCGGTTCGGGCGGCGTGATGCTGCCGCACTACTCGCCGCTGAAGGTCGCCGAGACGTTCTCGATCCTCGCGGGGCTGACC
>JBBQZE010000310.1:0-2422 GCA_038207985.1 Solirubrobacterales bacterium | reverse complement strand
CGGAGACGACGCACGGGTCCGCGCGCTCGCCGCCGCGGCCCGCACCCGCGGCCGGGCGGCCCGGCGCTGGGACGTCCGCCGCGGGGCGGTCCCGACGCTGCGCAGCGAGCTGCTGCTGGTGGCCCGCTGCCTGGCCCACGTCCCGCGCCACCGCTGCCTCAACGGCCTCGTGATGGCCGCGCACGCGCTCGGCCGCGCCGAGGAGGCGTGGACGCCCACGCCCGCCCGCGCCGCCCCCGGCGAGGAGTTCTTGTCGGGCGCCAGCGGGGAGGTCGGGGGCCTCCGGGCACGCCTGGCGCAGGCCACGGACCTCTGGCTCGACCTGCGCGCCCGCGCGACCCGGCGCGATGCGGCGGCGCCCGGCGCGACGCCGCGTGTGCTCGTGGCCGCGATCGAGCGGCCCGAGGTGGCCAACACGATGGCGGCGTCGCTGAGCGAGCTTCGGCGCGCACGAGCCGCGGCCGTGACCGTGCGGACCGCGAACGCCGGCGAGGGCGGCAAGTTCGAGAACCTCAACCGCCTGCTCGCGGACGAAGAGCTCGGCGCCTACGACTGGCTGCTCGTGGTCGACGACGACGTCGACCTCCCCCGCGGGTTCCTCGACCGCTTCCTCGCCCACGCGGCCGGCGCGAAGCTCGCCCAGCCCGCGCACCGCCGCCGCTCGCACGCGGCTTGGCCCCACACCCGGCGGCGGGCCGGCGCCCCGGCGCGCGCCACGAGCCTCGTCGAGATCGGGCCCGTCACCGCGTTCCACCGCGACACCTTCGCCGAGCTGCTCCCCTTCCCCGAGCTGCGGATGGGCTGGGGTCTGGACGCGCACTGGGCCGCGGTGGCGCGCGACCGCGGCTGGCCGATGGTGGTGGTCGACGCGACGCCCGTCGGCCACGTCCTGCGCCCCGTCGCGGCGACCTACCCGCGGGAGGCGGCCCTCGCCGAGGCCCGCGCGTTCCTCGCCGAGCGCCCCCACCTGACCCGCGACGAGGTCCGATGAGGGTCGTCGTCGTCGCGGAGTTCTACCCGCGCGCCCACGACCCCGTGCTCGGCATCTGGGCCCACCGCCAGGCGATGGCCGTCCGTGACGCCGGCGCCGACGTGCGCGTCGTCGTCCTGCACCGCCCGATCCCGCCGCGGGACACCCCGCGCGACCAGCGGGCCCGGGCGCTCGGTCGCCTGCTGCGCCAGCCCTCCCACGCGGTGATCGACGACCTGCCGGTGGACTACGTCCGCTGGGTCTCGCCGCCGCGCCCCAGCTCCTACGGGCAGTGGGGCGCGTGGGCCGCGCCGCCGCTCGCGCTGCACCTCCGGCGCCTGCACCGCCGCTGGCCCTTCGAGGTCATCCACGCCCACAGCGCCGTCCCCGCGGGCGAGGCGGTGCGCCGCGCGCGCCTCGGCCAGCCGCTCGTAGTCTCGAGCCACGGCGCCGACACGTTCTTCACGGTCGCGCACTCCGCGGCCGGCGAGCGGGCGGTCCGCGCGACCTACGCGGCGGCGAGCGTCGTGCTCGCGAACTCCCGGGGGATCGAGCAACGCACGCGCGAGCTCGGGGCGCAGCGCACGCGCGTCGTGCGCCTGGGCACCGACGTCCCGCGCCAGCTCCCGGTCAAGCGCGCGGAGCCGACGCTGGTCACCGTCGCGCACCTCGTGCCGCGCAAGCGCCAGGGCGACGTGATCCGCGCGCTGTGGATCCTCCGCGACCGCCACCCGCGCCTGCGTCACCTGGTCGTCGGCGACGGCCCCGACCGGCGTGCGCTGGAGGGCCTCGCCCGGCGGTTGGGGCTCGAGGACCGCGTCGAGTTCGCCGGGCAGCTGCCGAACCCCGAGGCGCTGCAGGCCGCCTGGGCCGGTCATCTGTTCGTCCTGCCCTCCGTCGACGAGGCCTTCGGCGTGGCCTACGTCGAGGCGATGGCGGGCGGCGTTCCCGCCATCGGCTGCCTCGGCGAACCGGGTCCCGCCGAGATCGAGGAGGCCGGCCCCGGCATCGGCCTCGTGGCCCCGGGCGACATCCCGGCCCTGGCCGACGCGATCGACCGCGAGCTGAGACGTCCCCCGCGGGAGCTGCGTGAGCGCGGCGCCCGCGCCCGTGCGACCGTCGAGCGGCACTTCACGTGGGAGCGCTGCGGGCGCGCCACGCTCGCCGCCTACGAGGACGCCCTCGAGCGCGGCCCGCGCACCCCGGGGCGGAGCGGGTGAGCCGCCCCGCGCTGCTGGTCACCAACCACGTGCCGCCGGACCGCGAGGGGGCCTTCGCGGCGCTGCTGGCCCGCGAGCCGGTCGAGCTGGTGCTGTTCGGCGGGCGCTCGCACCACGCGACCGACGGCCTCGACGAGCCGCGGGTGCCCCACCGCCGCGTGGCGCAGCGCGACGTCTTCGGCCTCGCGGCGTCCGGGGACTACGGCGCGGTGGTGTGCGGCACGGCCGGTCG
>JBBQZE010000309.1:0-2440 GCA_038207985.1 Solirubrobacterales bacterium | reverse complement strand
GGCACCGAGGCGCGCCGCTGCGCCACGCGCTGGTCGGCGCGGTCGAGCTCGTGCGCGAGCTCGGCGAGCTGCTCGGCCCGGGCGCCGGCGTCCGCCATCGCCCCCACCCGCTGGAGCCGGCCGCCGAGCCGGTGCTCGTCGCGCAGGGTGAGCTCGCCCAGGCGCCGCCGCAGCTCTCCGACGGGGACGGGCGGCGCGGTCACCAGGTCCACGATAGGTGCGAGGTGCGGTCCTCAGCCCCGCCGACGAGGCGGCTGGGAACCACCATCTAGGCTCGCGGCGTGACCAGCACCGTGCCGTGGCCTGCAGGGCCAGCGCAGGACCCGGTCTCGCCGGTGCTGCGCCGGCCTCTGCTCGCCTTGGGCGTGATCACCCTCCTCGCCGGGGTGCTGCGACTGGCGACGCTCGACGTGCAGAGCGTGTGGCTGGACGAGGGTCTTGCGATACGAACCGTCCGACACGGCTTCGGCTCCATGCTCGGCCAACTGGACAGCGAGCAGTCGACGCCGCCCCTCTACTACGTGCTGGCCTGGGTGTGGACGCGCGTCCTCGGAACGGGTGTCGTCCCGCTCCGGGCCTTCTCGGCGGTCGCGGGGACGGTGACCGTGCCGCTGCTGTACCTCGCGGGGCGGCACCTGTCGGTCAAGACCGGCCTCTGGGCGGCGACCCTCGGAGCGCTGAGCCCGCTGTTGTTCTACTACGCCCAAGAGGCTCGTCCGTACGCGTTGCTGGTCCTGTTCGCCACCGCGGCGCAGATCGCCTGGCAGCGAGCGCTCGACGACCGACGCAGCCGGGACGTGACGTGGTGGGCGGTCTTCTCGGTGCTCGCGCTGCTCACGCATTACTTCGCCGTCTTCCTGTTCATCGGTCAGGCCGTCGTGCTCGCGAGACGCCACGGCCCGCGGCTCGTCGTGGTGCCCGTGGCGGTCGTCGCGGCCGTCGGGGCGAGCCTCGTCCCGCTCGCCAGAGCGCAAGGCGGCAACACCTCGTGGATCGGCGACACGCCGTTGCCGAACCGGGTAGCCGAGATGGCCAAGCAGTTCGTCATCGGCCCGTACGGCCCCCTCGGCATCGTGCTCGCGCCGATCATGGCGGCGCTCTTCGCGGCTGCCCTCGTGCGTGCGTGGCGACAGGCCGATCGGCTCCGTCGTCGGCGCCTGCTGGAGATCGGCACGGCGGCGCTGCTCGCGGTCGCGTTGCCGCTGGTCCTGGCGGTGACGGGGGTGGAGGACGTCTTCAAGGGTCGCAACCTCGTCGCCGCGTGGCCGTCGGCGATCGTGCTGGTCGCCGCGGGGCTGGAGACGGTCCGAGCATCGCGCTCGGGACTTGTCGTCGGTGCCTGTCTGTGCGCCGGCTTCGGCGTCGTCATCGCGGGGACGCTCACCCGGCCCGAGTACGGACGGGACGACTGGCGAGGTGTCGCGCGGGGGCTGTCGGCCTCCCCGCCCGGGCAGCGACGCCTCGTGCTGACGCCGAGGCACGGAGCGGCTCCTCTCGGCGTGTACCTCCCGTCGCTGCAGCCCATCCCGCGGGGCACAGCCGCCGTGTCCGCTCGCGAGGTCGTCTTGGTGTACCTGCGTAGCCCCCATCGCGGGCCGTGGGGCCCGGGGGAGGACGCGTTGCGAGCTCCTTTGCCTCCGGGCTCGCCTCGCGCTTCACCGCGCGGCTTCGAGTTCGCGGGGCGCACGCGGACCAAGACCTACGCGATCTACCGCTTCCGGGCGGCGGCTCCCCGCATCGTCGACATCGCCGGACTTCGCCGGGCGATGGACGACCCGCGCGCCGACGTCGTGGCACTGCCCGGCTGACGCCGAGGCGCCCGAAGCGCCACCGGCGTCGCGCGCGCTCCGTAGGGTGCGCGCCATGTCCCCGGTGCCCCTCCCCCGCCCCGGCGTCGCGCGCCTCCTGCGCCGCGCCGCCCTTCCCCTCGCCGCCGCCGCCGTCGCGGCGCCCGCCACGCTCGTGGCGGCGGCCCCCGCCGCCGGCGCCGACCGGGTCGTCACCGTGGCCAGCCCGGGCCCGGGACCCGCCGCGAGCGACCGGGTGAAGGTGCTCGAGCAGGGGCCGTCGTCGGCGAAGAAGGTGCTCGTCCTGATGCCGGGGACGTCCGCCGGTGCCTCGTACTTCAAGCCGGTCGCCTCCGCCCTGCTGGCCAAGCTGACCGGCTGGCAGGTCTGGTCGGTCGACCGGCGCGAGAACACGCTCAAGGACGAGTCGGTGCTTCGCAAGGCCCAGCTCGGCCAGGCGACGCCGCAGCAGCTCTTCGACTACTACCTCGGCTGGATCGGCAACGCGAACGCGCCCGCCGACCACTTCAAGCCGCTGTCCGACGCCGACGCGGCGTACGCCCGCGACTGGGGCATGCGCACCACCGTCGAGGACCTCCATCGCGTCGTCGCGCTCGCCAGGAAGGGCGGCCGCAAGGTCGTGCTCGGCGGGC
>JBBQZE010000308.1:0-2455 GCA_038207985.1 Solirubrobacterales bacterium | reverse complement strand
GAGGGGTAGTTCGATCTGACCGGGCAGCAGCCCGGAACCCTGCAGGAACCGCAGGTGCGGGCGATGTTCGACCGCATCGCCGGCTTCTACGACGTCATGAACTCGGTCATGACGGCCGGTCTGCACCACCGCTGGCGTGAGCGCGCCGCCGATCTGGCGCGGGTCGGGCCGGGCGATCGCGCGCTCGACGTCGCCACCGGCACCGGCGACCTGGCGCTCGAGCTCGCGCGGCGCGTGCGCCCGGGCGGCGAGGTCGTGGGTTCGGACTTCTCCGAGGGGATGCTCGAGCGGGCGCGCACGAAGGCCGGCGGCGAGTCGGGCCTGCGCTGGGAGTGGGGCAACGCGCTCGAGCTGCCCTACCCGGACGATGCCTTCGACGCCGCGACGGTCGGCTTCGGCGCCCGGAACTTCTCCGATCTCGAGCGCGGGCTGCGCGAGATGGCCCGCGTGGTGCGCCCGGGCGGGCGCGTCGTGGTCCTCGAGATCACGACGCCGACGCGGCCCCCACTTTCCACGTTCTTCTCAATTTGGTTTGATCGAGTCGTGCCGACGCTCGGACGCTTCGCCGCAGACCCTGAGGCCTACACCTACCTGCCCAAGTCGGTGAAGCGCTTCCCCGGCCCGGAGCTGCTCGCGGCCGCGATGGCCCGCGCGGGGCTCGGCGACGTCCGCTGGATCCTGACCGCGGGCGGGATCATCGCCCTGCATTCGGGAACGGTCTAGTGGTCCCTCCGGCGAACCCGCACGCACCTGCCCGGGCGCAGCCGGCGCCTGGCGGCTCTGCCTCGGCTAGGGCCTCGTCACCGGCTTCGCCTCGCGGATCGGGCCATGCAACCAGCATGCCTCCAATCCTGCGTCCTTGCCAGGCATCCGCCTGCATCCCGGCCATGCACGCACGGGTCCACCGGAGGAACCACTAATGGCGTCCGCCGAGTCCGTCGCCGCGGTGATCGAGGCCGGGGGCGTCCACGTCCCCGCGATGCTCGAGCGGCTTGAGCTGCGCCTGGCCGAGGTCGCCGCCTCGCACGGGCCGGTACTGGGCGAGCACGCGGGCGCGACGATCTCCGCGGGCGGCAAGCGCCTGCGCCCGCTGCTCGTGTTCGTGGCCGCCGGGGCGCCCCGCGAGGGCGACGGCGCGGGGGTGCTCCGGGCCGCGGTCGCGGTCGAGCTCATCCACTCCGCCACGCTCGTCCACGACGACGTGCTCGACGGGGCGCAGCTACGGCGCGGTCGGCCGACGGTGGTGGCGGTCGCGGGGCGCGATATCGCCACCGCCACCGGCGACCTGCTGTTCTCGCGCGCGTTCTCAGAGCTCGCCGCCAACGGCAGCCCAGAAGAGATCCGGGTGCTGTCGGCCGCCTCCTCGGCGCTCGCCGAGGGCGAGCTGATGCAGCGCGCGGACGCCTGGAACGCGACGACGACGCGCGAGCGCTACCTCGCCCGCTGCGACCTCAAGACCGCGCGGCTGTTCCAGGCGGCGTGCGAGCTCGGCGCGCACGAGGGCGGTGGTCCGGTCGAGCTGCTGGGGCAGTTCGGGCGCCGCATCGGCCTCGCCTTCCAGCTGCTCGACGACGTCCTCGATGTGTCGGGGCCGGCCGCGCGCACGGGCAAGCACCGCGGCACGGACCTGCTCGACGGGACGGTGACGCTGCCGCTGATCCTCGCGCGCGAGCGCGACCCGGAGCTCGCGGCGCTGGACCTGCGCGAGGTGCGGACACCCGAGCAGGCCGAGGCGGTGTGCGATGCGATCGCGGCGACCGGCGCGCTCGAGACGGCGCGGGCGGATGCACTGGACATGGTCGCCGAGGCGAAGGCCGACCTGCCGGCGTTGCCCGACGCACAGCGGGGTGCACTCGAGCTGGTGGCCGACGGCGTGGTCGACCGGTACAGCTAGACGGCTTTAGAAGTCCATCGGCCAGATGGCGTCCGAGGCGAGCGCGGAGTTGAAGCGCGCGATCTCGTCTTCCATGTTGGCCTGCTGGAGGCGCATGAGGTCGTCGACGAGAGCCTCCGTGCCGCGGTCGAGCTCCTCGTCGAAGCTGTCGACGACGCTCTGGTTGTGGATACCGAGGTCGGTCCACTCGCAATTGGGGCAGCGGAGCAGCACCTCCCACTGCGTCGGGGAGGCCTCCTCCCATTCCACGGGATAGACGAGGCCGCGGTCGCATTCAGGACACTCGTGAAGGCGCGTGTGCGGGTTCTCGACGGCCGGCGCGGGGTCGGCGGGCGTGGCCTGTGCGTCGAAGTAGACGACCTCGATCTCGCGACCAGAGGGAAGGACCACGCGGCGGACGTACTGTGAGTTTTCGCTGGGCTGATTCATAACTTGATGGGGTCTGCGCCCTACATCGGAACGCGGGCGTCAGGACTTGACTGGACCATCCGTCCAATTCGGGTGAGCCGCTAGGGTTCGTGGCGCGTAGGAGTGCCCGAATCCTTATGAATCTCGCCCTCT
>JBBQZE010000307.1:0-2485 GCA_038207985.1 Solirubrobacterales bacterium | reverse complement strand
CGGCCGTGGCCGCTGGGCGCCGCTGGCGGTCAGCCTGGTGGTGCTCGGCGTCCCCCACGGTGGCGTCGACCACCACGTCGCCGATCGGCTCGCGCCGCGGGCGGGACGCCCGGGCCGCCGGCGCCGCGAGCGCGTCGTCGTGGCCTACGCGGCGACGACGGTCGCCGGCCTCGAGCTCTGGCGGCGCTCGCCGCAGGTCGCGCTCGGGGCGTTCCTCTCGCTCTCCGCGGCGCACTGGGGACAGGGCGAGGGCTGGTGGGCCCGCGCGGTGTCCGGGCGGGCGCCCTGGTCGACCCGGCGCAGCGCGGCGGCCTGGGTCGCGGCGCGCGGGGCGCTGCCGATCTTCGGCCCGGTGCTCGCCCATCCCGCCGAGGCCGGGAGGGTGATGCACGAGCTCGTCGCACGCGCGGCTCCGGGGATCACGGTGGCCGTCCCCCGCGGCCGCGCGCGGGCGGCGGGCGTCGCGGCCCTCGGCGCCGTGGTCGCGGCGGCGGCGGCCGGGAGCGTCGACGATCACCGCGCGCCGGGCGCCGCGCCCGGCTCGCTCGCTCGCGACCTCGGTGAGCTGGCGGCGCTCACGCTGTTCTTCGTGACCGTCCCCGCGACCTGGGCCGTCGGCGTGTACTTCCTCGCCTGGCACGCGCCACGACACGTGGGCCGCCTGATCGCGGCACGCCCGGCGCAGGCAGCGCTGCTGGGGGAGGGCCGGCACGCGGCCGCGCTGGCCGCCTTCCACCGCGAGGCGTTGCCGGCGTCGGCGGCCGCGCTGGCCGGCCTCGCCTGGCTCGGGTCGGGCGGGCGACGGCGATCCCCCGACGCGGCGATGGCCGCCGCGCTCGCGGGGATCGCCGCGCTCACCTATCCGCACGTGGCGGTGGTCGCCTGGATGGACCACCGCCAGTCGGTCTGGAGCTGAGCGCCGTCAGGCGGTCGCGGCCGCGCGGACCGTCGACTCCCCGCGGCTCGGCTGGGCCCTGCGCTCCAGGCGACCGACGCCCGTCACGAGCAGCAGACCGAAGCCGACCTTCGCGGTCAGGTCGATCACGGCGAACACGAAGACCTCCGTGGTCTGCCCGATCGTGCCGGTGCCCTCGGTGCCGAGCAGCCACAGCACCGGGTAGATGAACCACAGCGCCGACAGGGTGGTCACGAGCGTCTTGAAGAGCGCCGAGATTCCCCCGCCCTGCGTGGTCGCCGCGGCCCGGACGGGGCCGAGGACGAGCGCCAGCACGGCCACGAAGAACCCGCAGCTGATGACGAACCAGACGTACTTCACCGTGTCGTCACGCGTGAGCGCGGCGACGACGCCGGTCACGATCATGAGCACGTCGGCGCCGAGCGTCCCCGCGATGAGCGCCGTGCGGTCGCGGGAGTCGTCACCGCCCCGGACGAGCGGCGGCAGCGCGACCATGAGCAGGCCGAGCAGCAGCAGCGGCGTGGTGAACGCCCAGTCGACGTAGCGCGCGTAGAACACCGTGCGTCCATCGGTCTGTACGACGCCCTGGCCATTGGCCATGGCGAAGTAGGAGGCAGCGGCGATGAGGCATACGAACAGCGAAGCGACGGGATGGTGACGATCCTCCGCCCGCAGCCGCTGCCCGGACAGGAAGATCGCGACGGCGCCGAGGGCCATGCCCGCGAAGCCCACCCACAACCAGGTCTGCTGACCCGAGGTAACCATGTTGCGCAACTCCTTGTGTCGACCGACGTCCCGCAGGAGGTCGGCGGGATAGGGACGCTGCTGGTACGGACGGCTGACACGCCGTCGACCGCGAACCTGGCGCGTCCCCGGCGCTCAGAACGTCGGCGCGTACTTCCCGAAGACGTCCTGCATCGCGCCGCAGACCTCGCCCATCGAGCAGCGGTCACGCAGGGCGTCCTTGATGAAGGGCATGAGGTTGTCCTTGCCCGCCGCGGCGGTGCGCAGCGCGTCGAGGCGCGAGGCGACCGCGTCCTGGTCGCGGTCGGCCTTGAACGCAGTCAGGCGCTCGAGTTGCGCGCGCTCGGAGTCCGGGTCGACCCTCAGGAGGTCGGGGACCTCGACGTCGTCCTCCTCGTACTGGTTCACGCCGACCACGATGTCCTGGCCGATGCGGTAGCGCTCCTGGTAGCCCCAGGCGCTCTCGTCGATCTCGCCGGTGATGAACTCGATCGCGTGGACGGAGCCCCCGAGCTCGTCGACCTTTCCGATGAGCTCCAGGGCGCGGCTCTCGATCTCGTCGGTGAGCGCCTCGACGAAGTAGGAGCCGGCGAACGGGTCGACCGTGTCGGTGGCGCCCGACTCGGCGGCGAGGATCTGCTGGGTGCGCAGCGCGGTCTTGGCCGCCGTCTCGCTCGGGAGCGCGAGCGCCTCGTCGAAGCCGTTCGTATGCAGCGACTGCGTGCCGCCGCAGACCGCGGCGAAGCCCTGCAGCGCGACCCGCACGATGTTGTTGACGGGCTGCTGCGCGGTGAGCGTCACGCCACCGGTCTGCGTGTGGAAGCG
>JBBQZE010000306.1:0-2517 GCA_038207985.1 Solirubrobacterales bacterium | reverse complement strand
GGAACGGCGTCGAGGGCGTCGTCGGTGAGCAGCGCGGCGACCGGCCGCCCGGCCCGGCGCCCGGCCCGGTCCCAGAGGGCCATGTCGACCGCCGCGAGCGCCTCGGGCAGCTCCGCGGCACGGCGGCAGGCGTCGAGCAGGAGGTGGCCCGGCGCGTCGTCGGGCAGCTCGCGCAGCAGGTCGGCGTAGCGGTCGAGCGCTTCGGCGACCGCCGCGGCCGGGACGCCGTCGTAGGCCTCGAGCGGAGCCGCCTCGCCGTGGCCGACCACCCCGCCGCCGTCGTCGAGCTCGACGGCGAGCAGCTCGCGCTCCGCGACCTCGCCGTAGCTCGTTCGCAGCGGCGGCCGCAGGGCGACCGTCCGGCGCGTGACCCGCAGCTCCACCTCAGCTCGCCAGGATGCCCGCGGCCAGCAGCACGCAGAAGACCAGCTGCAGCTGCCCCGTGGCCGCCAGGGCGCCGTTAAGCGTCGGGCCGTCCGCGTGGTTGCGCACCGTGCGCACGAGCTTCGCGGCGAGCGGTAGCGCGAGCCAGGGGAGGAAGAGCCAGGGCCCCAGCGGCTCGGAGAGGATCGCGAGCGGCGCGGCGGCGAACGCGCCGTAGACCATCACCGCGAACATCGTCCGGGTGCGCCGGCGGCCGAGCCGCACCGCGAGCGTCCGCTTGCCCACGCGGCCGTCCGTGTCGAGGTCGCGCACGTTGTTGACGACGAGGATCGCCGACGCGAGCAGGCCGACGGGGACCGCGAGGACGAACGCCTCCCACGGGAACACCTCGAGCTGCGCGAACGCGGAGCCGGCGACGGCGACGACGCCGAAGAAGAGGAAGACGAAGACCTCGCCGAGCCCCTCGTAGCCGTAGGGCCGCGGCCCGCCCGTGTAGAGGACGCCGGCGGCGATGGACAGCACGCCGATGATCAGCAGCTCCCACCCGGAGGCGATGATGAGGTAGACGCCGCAGAGGACGGCCAGGCCGAAGGCCACGTAGACGCCTTGCAGCACCTGCTTCGGCGGCACGAGGCCACCTGCGGTGACGCGCACCGGGCCGAGGCGGTCCTCCGTGTCGGCGCCACGGCGCGCGTCGGAGTAGTCGTTGGAGAGGTTCGTCCCGATCTGGATGAACAGCGCGCCGAGCAGCGCGGCGACGAACACCGCGACCCGGAAGGTGCCCTCCGTGGCGGGCAGCGCGGTGCCGACGAGCACCGGGGCGACCGCGGCCGGCAGCGTTCGCGGCCGGCTGGCCATGAGCCAGACCTTGACGGGGCTCATCAGGCGCGGCGCGGGAACGCGGAGAAGTCCGGCGCCCGCTTCTCCTTGTAGGCGTCGCGGCCCTCCTGCGCCTCCGGGGAGCCGTAGAAGAGGAGGTTCGCGTCGTGGGCGAGCTGCTGGATGCCGGCGTAGCCGTCCTCGTGCGCGTGGAAGCTCGACTTGACCAGGCGCAGGGCAAAGGGGGAGAGGGCGAGCATCTCGCGGCACCACTGCACCGTCTCGTCCTCGAGCCGCGCGTAGGGGACCACGGTGTTGACGAGACCCATGTCGAGCGCCTGCTGCGCGTCGTACTGGCGGCACAGCAGCCAGATCTCCTTCGCCTTCTTGGGCCCGACGAGATCCCGCAGGACCGAGGCGCCGAAGCCGCCGTCCCACGAGCCGACCTTGGGCCCCGTCTGCCCGAAGCGGGCGTTGTCGGCGGCGATCGTCAGGTCGCAGATCAGGTGCAGGACGTGGCCCCCGCCGATCGCGAAGCCCGCGACCATGGCGATCACCGGCTTCGGCAGGCGGCGGATCTGCACCTGGAGGTCGGTGACGTGGAAGCGGCCCACCGAGGCGCCCTCGGACATGTAGCCCGTGTCGCCGCGGACGCGCTGGTCCCCGCCGGAGCAGAAGGCCTTCTCGCCTTCGCCGGTGAAGATGATGACGCCGATCGTCGGGTCCTCGCGGGCGCGCTCGAAGGCGTCGGAGAGCTCCACGATGGTCAGCGGCCGGAACGCGTTGCGGACCTCCGGCCGGTCGATCGTGATCTTCGCGATCCCGTCGTCGCTGAGCTCATAGCGGATGTCCTCGTAGGCGGTGCCGTCCGCTGGGGCCCAGGTCACTGACATGCGCCGGAGGCTACTTCGCGGGCCCGCTACGTTCGTGCCATGGTCGTCCCCGCCTGGCTTCCGCGCGCTGCCGCCCGGCATCCCGAGCGGCTCGCGGTCAACGGCCTGCGCTACGGCGAGCTGCATCGCGCGGCGCTCGAGAGCGCCGCGGTGCTGGCGGTGCGAGGCGTCGTCCGCGGCAGTCGCGTGGCGCTCGCGATGGCGCCGGGCACGGAGTTCGTCGTCGCGCTGCACGCGGCATGGCTCCTCGGCGCGGTCGTCGTCCCGCACGACCTGCGCCTGACCCCGGCCGAGCGCCCGGCGGCCGACGTCGTGGTCGAGGGCCTGGAGCGCGGCGTGGCCGCCGACGTGACATCCCTCCGCGGCCACGACCGCGCCGTCCCTGCCCTCGGGCTCCAGACGAGCGGGACGAGCGGGACGC
>JBBQZE010000305.1:0-2540 GCA_038207985.1 Solirubrobacterales bacterium | reverse complement strand
AGCCTCCCGGCCGCCACCTCGCCGGCCGGCCCGCCGCCGACCACCACAACGTCGAACTCACGCTCCGCCACCCTCGCTCCTCTCGTCGTCGAGGCCGACACACTACGGGCGGTGACGAGCGCGCAACCGAGTCCCGTCCGGTTGACCGAGGGCGAGCGCTGGGCGCGCGAGGAGCTCGAGCGGCTCAAGGCTAGGCGCTTCACCCCCGCGGCGGCCGCGCGCTTCCTGGGTGCGTCGTTCACGCGCGTCGGTGACCGCCGCCGCGAGCGACCCGCGCTCGCTCGGCAGGCCTGGCGCTGGATGGCGGTGGGCGGCGCGGCGTGGGCGGGCCTGGCGGCGGGTGGCGATCCGCCGGTACGGAGGGCGGCGCGCGGGGGCCTTGCCTGGTGGTCGGCGGTCGCTCTCATGCTCGACTGGCACCTGGGGATGGTCGAGACCGACGACGGCCGCGCGCGCATGCTCGGCGCCGCCGACGCGATGACGCTGCTGCGGGCGTGGCTCGTGCCGATCGCCGCGGTCGCGCCCGTGCCGGGCGTGGTGGCGCTCGCGGGGGCTACGGACGTCCTCGACGGCCGCCTCGCCCGCGCGGCCGAGCCGACGCGGATCGGCCGCGACCTCGAGGGGCTGGTCGACACCGCGTTCGCGGTGGCGGCGCTGCGCGGGGCGCTGGCCCGGGGGTGGATCGGCCGGCCGGCCGTCGTCGCCGAGACCGCGCGCCTGGGCACGGGCTTCGGGTACGCGCTGTGGGTGTACTTCGGCCGGGCGGACGCGCCCGACCCGGTCGTCACACGCGCGGCGCGGCTGACGACGCCGGTCCGCGTCGGGGGACTTCTCCTCGCCGGCTGCGGGCGGCGCCGGGCGGCCGACGCACTGCTCGCTGTGGGCTCTGCCTGCAGCCTCGCCGCGGTGGCTCGCGCGCTACGACCTAGGCCTTGGGCTCGCCGCTCCCGCCCGAGCCGCGCTTGGCGCCCCGGGCGCCGCCCTGGCGCTTGAGCGGGGCACGGGCCATGTCGGTGGGCATCCGCACCGCCGCGTTGGCGCCCTCGACGACCGAGGCCTGAACCTCGAGGAGCTCCGCCACGCGCCCCAGCGAGTCACCCGCCTGCCGCAGCGCCGCGGCCTGTCCGCGCATCGCCGTCGCGGTGTCGTCCATCGCTCGCATCACCTGGTCGAGGGGCCCGAACAGGCGCCCGACGAGCTGCTCCTGGGCGGTTCGCTGCTGATCGAGTGCGCGCTGCAGAGCGTCTATCTGCCCCTCGAGGGGCCCGAGCAGCCGGCGGATCAGCTCCGTATCGATCTGGCCGGCGGCGCCTCGGGTGAGCTGGCTGATCGCTTCCTGCCATTCACGCAGCACCGCCCGCGGATCGAGTTCGGCCATCGGCCCTCAGTCTAGGCCGCGCCGTGGACGGCGACGGTCAGGAGCGACGCACGTAGCCGAGCTGCGTGCCCGTGAAGAGCCCCGATCCGGGGATCCGGTAGTAGATGCGCCCCTGGATGGTCTCCGCCTGCGCGACCTCGCGCTCGAACAGGAACGCCTGCGCGACGCCCGCGAGCAGCGAGCCGGCGGTAGCGCGTAGCCCTCCGTCCCAGCCCTGCAGGGGCTCGCCACGCCAGCGCAGCACGGGAGCGCCCGGCAGCGGCGGCAGGCTCACCGCGAGCATTAGCGCCAGCATGGGCACCGGCAGGTGCCACAGCGGCGTGGGGTCGCCGCCCCCTTCGTGGCCGGGCTGAAGCTCGACCGCCTCGTCGAGCGCCTGGCGCACCTTGCGCCGCCCGCCCGTGGCCATGAGCGCGCCTGCGAGGGCCAGCTGACCGACGGTGTTCAGCGGCCAGCGGCGCGCCTGGGGAGCGGCGGCGAGCATCACGGCCGAGCCGACCGCACCGGAGGTGGTGAGCACCAGCCCCTCCTTGCGCAGCCGCTCGCGGTAGGTCGGCGCCATCGGCGGGCGAGTGTACCGGGAGGCAGAACGGGACCCTTAGCGCTGCCCGAACCACCTCCCTCCCTCCAGGTCGTGGAAGACGACGAGGTCGCGGCCGTCGGTGGTGACGACCTCCCAGTAGCGTCGGCGCAGGGGGCGGTCGGTCCACCAGCGGTCCTCGACCAGCCACGACTCGCGGACGGCGTCGACCTCGCGACCGGCCACGACGAGCGGGCGCCCGTCCGGTGCCGCCCGCACCGTCGCCGGCCGCGGGACCCCGAGGCGGCGCGGCCCGCTCATCCCTCATTCCCCCCGGGCGACCGCCGCCACTTGCCTCACGGCTCGAAGGGGGCGAGCACCGTACGGCGCTCGGGGACGCGGGAGTCGGGATCCACGGGAAGCACACGCAGGGCTGCGTCGGGCCCGGCGACCGCGCGAGCCTGGCGCACGGCCTCGCGCAGGCGGGAGTCCCTGACCGTCGCGGCGTCCTCGAGCATGCGGCGCTGATCGGCCGCGGGTGGGCCGAAGCGCTCGACGGCGAGCTGCAGGGAGTCGGCCGGCGCAGGAAGCTGCGCCAGCCGGGGGGCCAGCACGAGCCGCATGAGAACCGGATCGGCCAGT
>JBBQZE010000304.1:0-2574 GCA_038207985.1 Solirubrobacterales bacterium | reverse complement strand
TGGCCGAGGATCGCGAGGCACGGCTGCGCTGCCTGGAGGTTCTGCGGCCGCTGCAGCAGGCCGACTTCGAGGGCGTGCTCACGGCGATGGCCGGGCTGCCCGTGACGATCCGGCTGCTCGACCCGCCCCTGCACGAGTTCCTGCCCGCCAAGGCCGACGTCGAGAAGGACGTGGAACGGGCCCGCGCCGCCGGCAGCGACGACCTCGCGCGCCTCGAGCGCACGTGGCAGCGCGTCAACGCGCTCGAGGAGGTCAACCCGATGCTCGGCACGCGCGGGGTACGCCTCGGCATCCTCTACCCCGAGATCTACCGCATGCAGGCCGACGCGATCTTCGCCGCGGTCCGGGCCGTCAAGGACCGCGACGAGCCGGCACCGCAGCTCGAGGTGATGATCCCGCTCGTGGACTACGAGCGCGAGCTGGAGCTCATGCGCGCGCTCGTGCTGGAGAGCGCCGAGGAGGCCGGGCTGGTGCTCCACGAGGACTTCCTGGTGGGGACGATGATCGAGCTGCCCCGGGCCTGCTTCCAGGCCGACGCGATCGCCGAGTTCGCGGACTTCTTCTCCTTCGGGACCAACGACCTGACCCAGACCGCGCTCGGGTTCTCCCGCGACGACATCGAGGGCAAGATCCTCGGGCGCTACATCGACACCAAGATCCTCGACCGCTCACCGTTCGAGAC
The DNA here is from genome assembly GCA_038207985.1 of Solirubrobacterales bacterium. Lineage (GTDB taxonomy): Bacteria > Actinomycetota > Thermoleophilia > Solirubrobacterales > Solirubrobacteraceae > Paraconexibacter. Next base: position 1,892 of record JBBQZE010000304.1, on the reverse strand, counting down.
CATCGACGCCCCGGGCGTCGGGCAGATGCTGCGCATGGGCGCGTGGCTCGGGCGCATGACGAAGGGCGATTTGAAGCTCGGCGTCTGCGGCGAGCACGGCGGCGACCCGGACTCCATCGACTTCTTCCACCACTCCGGCATCGACTACGTCTCCTGCTCGCCCTACCGCGTCCCGGTGGCCCGCGTCGCCGCCGCGCAGGCGGCGGTCAGGGCCGCCGCCCACTGAGAACCTGCGTCGGAAGCAGGTTCTCAGCTCAGTCGACGTGGAGGACGACCTTGCCGGTGACGGTGCGGTCGAGCAGCGCGGTGACGTGGTCGCCGGCCTCCCGCCATGACGCCTCGCGCTCGATCGAGCAGTCGAGCTTCCCCTCGGCCACGAGCCGCGCGAGCGTGCTCAGCAGCCGCGTCCCGCGGCCGGCCTCGCGGCGCAGCTCGGGGAAGACGAGCAGGCCCCGGAGGCAGGCGCCCGGCGCGCGGCCGAAGAGCTCGCGGGTCGGGAAGCTCGTCTCGTCGGTGGTGGTCGAGGCGAACGAGACGACCGTCCCGTCGGCGGCGACGTGCCGGATGGCCTCCCCGAGCACCTTCCCGCCGACGCCCTCCACGACGACGTCCCACTCGCCGTCGAGCTCCGTGACGACCTCGTGGGCGCCAAGGGCCTCCAGTGCGGCTGCGGCCGCGACGTCCCGGACGAGCGCGGTGACGTGGGCCTGGGAGAGTGCGGCGAGCTGGATCGCGAAGCGCCCCACGCCGCCCGTGGCGCCGGTCACCAGGACGCGGCGGCCCAGCGGCGTGCCGCCGATCTCCAGCGCGAGCAGCGCTGTCATGCCCGCCACGGGCAGGGTCGCGGCCTGCGCGAAGGAGACCCCGTCGGGCAGCGGCGCCAGGACGTCGGTGGGGACGGCCGCGAGCTGCGCCCAGCCCCCGGCGTCGACGAGCCCGACGACGCGTGTCCCGGCCGGCGGGCCCGAGCCGTCGGCGGCCGCCCGCTCGACCACGCCGGCGACGTCCCAGCCCGTGACGGCGCCGGGCTCCATCGTCTCCAGGCGCTTGGACTCGCCGCGGTTGAGGGAGAAGGCCTCGACGGCCACGAGCGCCTGTCCCGCAGCGGGCTCGGGGTCGGGCACCTCGGTCAGGGCGACGTGCGGGGCTTCGGCGGCGGCGGTGAGGGCGAGCATGCCCCGACGCTAGCGAGGGGCCGGTAGCGTCCCGGCGCCCGTGCTCCCGCAGCTGCAGCAGTACCTCCGTGCGACCGCCTCGCACGGACGCGTCGCCACCCAGGTCGGCCCCTTCCTCGTGACGATCGACGAGGCCACCGACCACCCGTTCCTCAACTACGCCGTGCCCGACGACGGTGCCTGCCCCAGCGCGGGGGAGGTCGCCGCGCTGGTGGCCGCGTTCGCCGCCGCCGACCGCGTCCCGCGCCTGGAGTACCTCGAGCCCACCGCCCCGCTGGCGCTCGCGTCGCTGGAGGCCGAGGGCTTCCGGCTCGAGGGGCGGCTGCGCGCGATGACCTGCGAGCGGCCCGCGGACGCCGGCGTCCCGAGCGGCATCGCTCTCGTCGTCCCCGCGCGCGACGAGGACCTCGCGGCGATGCTCGCCGTGCAGTCCCTCGCCTTCGGGGGGCGGGCCGAGGTCGACGCGGAGGAGGTGGCGCGCAGCCGCTCGCGGCAGGAGGCGGGCGGGTGGGTACTCGCAGCCCGCGACTTGCGCACCGGCCGCATCGTCGCCGCCGGGGCCGCCAGCCCGCCCGAGGGCTCGCCGTTCGCCGACGTGGGCGGGATCGCCGTGGACGCGGCGTTCCGACGGCGTGGCATCGCGACCGCGCTCACCGCGGAGCTCACGCGCCGCGTGCTCGGAGGCGACGTCCGGACGGCGTTCCTCACCCCGGGCGA
>JBBQZE010000303.1:0-2609 GCA_038207985.1 Solirubrobacterales bacterium | reverse complement strand
ACTGCAGCTTCTTCAGCGACTGGTTCTCGATCTGGCGGATGCGCTCCCGCGTGACGTTGAACGTCCGGCCGACCTCGTCGAGCGTGCGGGGGTGCTCGCCGCCGAGGCCGTAGCGCAGCTCGAGCACACGGCGCTCGCGGTAGGAGAGGTTCTCCAGCGCCTCGCGCAGCGCCTCCTTGGTGAGGATCTCGGCGGCGCGCTCGTAGGGCGACTCGGCGCGCTCGTCGGCGATGAACTGGCCGAACTCCGACTCCTCCTCGTCGCCCACGGGCTTCTCGAGCGAGACGGGCGCCTGCGCGGAGCGCTTGATCGAGTCGACTTCCTCCGGGTCGATGCCGGTGACGTCGGCGATCTCCTCGGCGGTGGGCTCGCGGCCGAGCTCCGTGACCAGCTTGCGCTCGGCGCGGCCGATCTTGTTGAGCTTCTCGACGACGTGGACCGGGATGCGGATCGTCCGCGCCTTGTCGGCGAGGGCGCGGGCGATGGCCTGGCGGATCCACCACGTCGCGTACGTGGAGAACTTGAAGCCCTTGCGGTAGTCGAACTTCTCGGCGGCGCGGACCAGGCCGAGCGTCCCCTCCTGGATCAAGTCGAGGAAGGGCAGGCCCTGGTTGCGGTAGTTCTTGGCGATCGAGACGACCAGGCGCAGGTTGGACTCGACCATCTTCTGCTTGGCGTCGAGGTCGCCGCGCTCGATGCGCTTGGCGAGGTCGACCTCCTCCTGGGCGGTGAGCAGGCGGACCTTGCCGATGTCCTTGAGGAACAGCTGCAGCGAGTCCGTCGTCATGTCGGCCCGCAGGTCCAGGCCGGCCTTCTTGGTGTTGCGGCCCCGGCGCTTGTCCGGGGCGCGCTGGACCTCGTTGGCGGCGACGTTGGCCGGGTCGATCTCCTCGACCAGCTCGATCTCGGACTTCTCGAGGAAGCCCTGCAGCTCCTCGACGTCGGACTCGTCGAGGTCGAGCTCGGAGACCGCCTTGGCGATCTCCGCGTAGGTCAGGACGCCGACCTGCGCGCCCTTCGCCATCAGGCCCTTGATCTCTTCGAGTTCCTGCAGTTCCACTACTGACATCTGAGTCCGTTTCGTCCGCTGCGCCCTGGGTTCGGGGCGCGGCATGTGCCATCGACAAGAGGATCGCCCGCGCCCGTCCGAGGGCTCGCTGCCCGCCCGCTCCGGACGCCGGGCGGCGGCACCGATGCTAGCGCCTCCCCGAAGGACCGCCAACGCGTCCGCGGGCCGTGCGCGGCCCCTCCTCGCAAGCCGGAACACCGCAGGGCCGCCGTGGTTGCAGCGCGTGCGCGATGATGTCCGCCGTGAGCCCGCCCAAGGAGCCCAAGCCCGTCCCGCCCGGCGTCCTCGCCGGCCTCTCGCGCACGCGCCCGCAGCACCGCAGCACCCGCCGCGGCGCGCGCCCGGGCGACGAGGCCGCGGCGGCGGCCGCCACCGAGACCGTGCGCAGCGTGGCCGCGGGCACCAAGCCGCGGAAGGCCGACGCCCCCGTGGCGGCCGCCGTGGAGGCAGCGCGGGCGGTCGCCGACGGCCCCGCGGCCTCCCCCGCGAAGGCCAAGGTCAAGGCGCCGGCCGCTGCCAAGGGCAAGAAGGCGAAGGCGAAGGCCGCCAAGAAGGCGGAGCGGACCCCGTCGGCCGCGACCCCGACGAAGGCCAAGGCGCCCGCCGCCGCCAAGCCGAAGGCGTCGACTCCCAAGGCGAAGGCGCCCGCCGCGAAGGCTCCGACTGCTGCCAGGCCCGCCACGCCGAAGGCCTCGCCGCCGCCCGCGGGCAAGGCCGGCGCACCGAAGGCGGCGCCCGCCTCGGTGGCCGCCTCCCCGCCGCCGGTCCCGCCGAAGCCCGAGACGCCACCGGCCGGTTACGCGACGCCCGAGCCCGGCCAGCAGCCCTCGGGCGCGGAGCTCGTCGCCACCGCGATCCAGGCCGCCGGCGAGGTGGCCTCGCTCGGCTCCCGCGCCGTCCGCGGCCTGCTCGGGCGTCTGCCCAAGCCCTAGGCGCCCCCGGGTGGCGGGCGGTCCGACCCCCCACACGGCGCCTCGTCGATGCGCCCCTAGGCGAGCGGCAGGCCCTCCGCCCGCGCGGCGAAGAGCTGTCCGTCGGCCCGCGCCAGCAGGCCCTCGGGCGTGTCGGCGTCCTCGGGGTGCTGGGCGACGCCCGCCGCGGCGCGCAGCGGCGCGCCGCGGTGGCTGCCCGACGCACCGACGGCGTGGGTCAGCGACCGGGCCAGCGCGCGGCCGTCCGCTTCACGGGCGAGGACGACCAGCGAGCCGGGGCCGTCGGGCGCGTGGACCGAGCCCGGCGGCAGCGCCGCGACGAGCGCCGCCTCAGCGGAGGCGAGCACCCCCGCGGGGACGACCGCGGCGTCCTCGACTTCCACGGCGAGCAGCGCGAAAGGGACCCCGGCGACCACGAGCCGCTCCGCCTCGGCGGTCAGGTGCCCGCGCGGGTCCGCCACCGTGCGGGCGTCGCGGACCACGATGCCGTTCGCGCCCGCCTCCAGCGCGGCCTGGGCCAGCACGGAGCACGCGTGCGCGAGGCGGTCGTGGAACACGGCGTGCATGGCGGGGTCGATCGCCGGCATGAGCACCGCCGCCGTCGCCCC
>JBBQZE010000302.1:0-2623 GCA_038207985.1 Solirubrobacterales bacterium | reverse complement strand
GAGGCGTGGACCTCGGGGTCGCCCCGGCGGCAGAACGGGACCTTCTCGGACGGCCAGGGCGGGTACGGCGCCGTGCTCCCGCTGCGCGTCGGCATGCGGATCGTCGGTCTGGTCGGGATCGAGCGGCTCGATGCGGCGTTCCCTCAGGAACAGCTGACGCTGGCCGCCGAGCTGGTCGACGAGGCCGCCCTGCGGATCGAGACCGCCCTGCTGTTCTCGGACGTACGCCAGATCGCCACCGCCGAGGAGCGCCGCCGGCTGGCCCGCGAGATCCACGACGGCATCGCGCAGGAGTTGGCGTCGCTGGGCTACGTCATGGACGACATGTCCTACCGCGCCAAGGACGACGAGCAGCGCGAGTCCATGCAGTATCTGCGCGGCGAGCTGACCCGGATGATCTCCGAGCTTCGGCTGTCGATCTTCGACCTGCGTAGTGAGGTGCTCGCCACCACGGGCCTCGGCGCGGCGCTCAGCGACCACGTACGCACGGTCGGCGCGACGTCGGACCTCACGGTCCACCTGGAGCTCGACGAGTCTCCCCAGCGGCTGCGGACCGAGGCCGAGGCCGAGCTGCTCCGGATCGCCCAGGAGGCCGTGACCAACGTCCGCAAGCACGCCGGTGCACAGAACCTCTGGGTGACCGTGCGCACGGCCCCGCCGAGCGCGCTGCTACGGATCGAGGACGACGGGCTCGGGTTGGGCACCGGACGTGCCGACAGTTACGGAATGGACATCATGCGCGAACGCGCCGACCGCCTCGGGGCGGCGCTGACTGTGAGCCCACGCGAAGGCGGGGGTACCGTCGTCGAGGTGGCGCTGGGAACCCTCGGTTCAGGTGCGACGAAGCCGCGACCCACCGAAGGAGGTGCCCGTGTCCACGACGGTGCTGCTCGTTGACGACCACGAGCTGATCCGGCAGGGCCTGCGCCGTGCCTTCGAACGTTCCGCCGACTTCGAGGTGGTGGGTGAGGCCGGCAGCATCGCCGACGGCTTCCGCAAGCTCGAGGCCCTGTCCCCAGACGTCGTCGTGGTCGACATGCGCCTGCCGGACGGCAGCGGGCTCGAGATCGTCAAGGAGGCCCGGCGGCGCCGCGCCGACCTCGGCATCGTCGTCCTGACCATGTACGCGGGCGACGAGCAGCTGTTCGGCGCCCTGGACGCGGGCGCGTCGGCGTTCGTCCCCAAGGATGCGCCGACCGACGACGTGCTCTCGGCCGCCAGGCACGCCGCGGCCTCGCCCGGTGCCTTCACCGCGCGCGACCTCGCCGAGGCGATGAAGCGGCGGATGACGCCTACCGGCCCGCAGCTCTCGCCGCGCGAGAAGGAGGTTCTCGGCCTGCTGGCCGACGGCCTCGGTGTCGCGGCGATCTCCCGCCGGCTCTACATCAGCGAGTCGACCGCCAAGACGCACATCTCCAAGCTGTACGAGAAGCTGGGTGCGGCCAACCGGGCCCAGGCGATCATGTCCGCCCTGCGCCTTGGCCTGATCCGGCAGGACGGCCCTCAGCCGACCGTCTGATCGGTGATGATGGGCGAGTGAACCTGCGCCCCGCCTCGCGCTCGCGCTGCGACGCCGGAGCCAGCGCCGTCGAGTACGCCCTGATCGTCGCCGGGATCGCTCTGGGGTCGATCCTGGTGATCCTGGCGTTCGTCCGGGTGGCCACCTCGGCCTACGACTCCGCCTGCGACAAGGTCGGCCGGGGCGGCATCCCCTCGGCCCCGGCGGGCTGCGGGTAGCCCCCTCGCCTATCATCCGTTCGGCCTAATGGGACTGACCACGCGGTTGATGACGACAGCCGTCTCGGAGAGAGAGTGTTGAGCATCCCCCCGGGGAGGCTTCTGGCGTGCCGCCAGCAACCGAGCGGGGTCAGATGGGCCGGAGATGGGCGACCAGGCCCAGGAAGGAGCACCGAGATGCTGGGTGTCCTGCGCCGCAGCGCTGTTCGCAGGAGTGCGCTGCACAGCACCGACGAGGGAGCCTCGGCGGTCGAGTACGGCTTGCTGGTCGCTGCCATCGCCGCCGTCATCGTCGCGCTGGTCTTCGCCCTGGGCAGCTACGTGCGCGGCGCCTTCCAGACCAGCTGCGACTCGCTGGCCAACGGCGGCGTCAAGCCGGCCGACAGCACCGTCTCGTGCAACGGGTCCTCCACCGCACGCTGAGCACCGCGGCACTCCACCTGCTTCCGGCCGCCGGCTAGCTCTCGGCTTCTAGCAGCGCGTCGAACCGCGCCGCCACCTGCTCCCAGCGCCACTGCTGCTCGACCCACTCCCGCCCCCGGCGGCCCAGCCGCGCCGCCGTCTCCTCGTCGGTCAGCAGCCCGCTGATCCGCTCGGCCAGCGAAGCCAGGTCCCGCCCGGGAACGACATAGCCGGTCTCCCCCGGCAGCACCGCGTCCGGCGCGCCACCGGAGTCGCCGGCCACCACCGGCAGGCCGGCGGCTGAGGCCTCGAGGTAGACGATGCCGAGCCCTTCGACGTCGAAGCCCTTGTTGCGGGTCCGGCACGGCATCGCGAACACGTCGCCTGCCGCGTACAGCTCGGGTAGGTCGCCCCACGGTACCGCGCCAGTGAGCACGACGTGCTGGCGTACGCCTGTGCGGTCGACGAGGCGTTCAAGATGGTC
>JBBQZE010000301.1:0-2632 GCA_038207985.1 Solirubrobacterales bacterium | reverse complement strand
CGTGACCCCGCGTGGGGCCGGGCCGCCGAGCGCGAGCGCGATCCACGCCGTCAGCCCGAAGTGCGCGTGGACGACGTCCCAGTGCTGGCCGCCGTGCGCGCGCCGGATGTCCCTCGCCGCGCGCAGGTAGCCGCCGGGGGGGAACGCGAAGACCTCCACCTCGAGGTCCGGCAGGCGCCGCAGCGCCTCGACCTGGTCGAGGACGAAGGCTCCGAGGGCGGGGCGCTCCGGGGAGGGCCACATGTTCGTGACGACCAGTGCGCGCATCCGGTGCTGATTCTCCACACCCGGGCGTAGATCCGTCACGCCCTGCGGCTCCAGGCTCGGGACATACCCCACCGATCCACGCCCGGGAGGGCGTCCCGTCATGACCCATCGCCTCTTCGGCCGGCTGCACGCCTGCCTGCTCCTGCTCACCGCCATCGTCATCGCCCGGTTGCGCGAGCACCCCCAGCGTGGCCAGGGGACCGTGGAGTACGTCGCCCTCGTCCTGCTCGTGGCCGCGGTGCTCGCCGCGGCGGTCGCGGCCGCGGGCAAGACGCGCTTCGACCTCGCCAAGACCGTGACGGACCAGATGAAGGCGGCGATCGACGCTGTAGGGGGCCGGAAGTGACCCCCGCCGCGGTCCGGCGCCCCCCGGCGCCGGGCGGCGGGCCGGTCCGCGCGGTGGCGCTGCGAGGGCTCAGACGTGGAGCGGGCATCGCCTACGCTGCGCCGGTGGCCGTCCCTGCCCCCACGCACCCCCGCGACCGCCCGATCGCCGTCTTCGACTCGGGCGTCGGCGGGCTCACGGTGCTCCACGAGCTGCTCGTGCAGCTGCCGGCGGAGGACTTCGTCTATCTGGCCGACACGGCCCGCTTCCCGTACGGCGAGCGCAGCGCCGAGGAGCTCGAGAGCTTCAGCCTCGAGATCGCCGAGGAGCTGCTGCGCCACCGGGCGAAGCTGCTGGTGGTCGCTTGCAACTCCGCGACGGCGGCCGCGCTGCCGGCCCTGCAGGCGCGGATGATGCAGACCACGCTGGGGGTCGACGTCATCGGCGTCGTTCGGCCGGGGGGCGTCCATGCGGTCGCCGCGACCCGCAACGGCCGTGTGGGCGTGCTCGCCACGCCCGCCACGGTGGCCTCGGGCGCCTACGTCGAAGCGGTGGCCGCGGCAGACCCGCACGTGGCAGTCACGCAGGTCGCCTGCCCCGAGCTGGCCCCGCTCATCGAGGACGGCTTCGCCTACGACGAGGCGGTCGTGGCCACGGTCCGCCGGTACGTCGCGCCGCTGCGCGACGCGGGGGTCGACACGGTCATCCTCGGCTGCACGCACTACCCGCTGGTGCGGCCGATGCTGCAGCGCATGCTCGGCCCCGACGTGACCATCGTCGCCTCGGGGGCCCCGCTGGCGCGGCAGGTCTCCCACGTTCTGGGGGCGCGCGGGCTGACGGCCCGGCGCGCCGGAGAGGGCGACTACGCCTTCCTCTGCACGGGCGACCCGGCGGCCTTCCGGGCCCAGGGCACCCGCTTCCTGCAGATGCCGCTCGGGGACATCGCGCGGGTGCGCCTCGCGCCGGCGGCGGCACCGGTACCCGGCGCCGGGGCGGCCTGAGAACCTGACTGCGTGCGGCTCGTCCTCGCCACCCGCAACGCGCACAAGGCCGAGGAGCTCGGCGCGATGCTCGACGGCCACGTCCTCGAGGCGATGCCCGCCGAGCTCCCCTCCCCCGAGGAGACGGGCACGACGTTCGCGGAGAACGCGCTGCTGAAGGCGCGTTCGGCGGCGGCCGCCCTGGGGAGGGCGGTGGTCGCCGACGACTCGGGGATCGAGGCTGCCGCGCTCGGCGGCGCGCCCGGGGTCCGCTCGGCACGCTACGCGGGACCGGACGCGACCGACGAGGAGAACCTCTCAAAGCTGCTGGCCGAGGTCCCCGCCGGTGGGGCGCTCGCCTACGTCTGCGTAATCGCCTTCGTCGACCCGCTGGCCGGGGAGGAGTGGTGGGTCGAGGGCCGCTGCACCGGCACGCTCGACCCGCACCCACGCGGGGCAAACGGGTTCGGCTACGACCCGGCCTTCCTGCCCGACGACGCGGCGGGCACCGGCCGCCCCGGGCGGACGATGGCCGAGCTGTCCCCGGCGGAGAAGGCCGCGATCTCCCACCGCGGGCGCGCCGCGGCCGCCCTGGCGGAGCGGCTCGCCGCGCGCAGCGGGGACGCCCGGTGAACGGCGAGAAGGCTACGCCCGGCGGCTCGCGGTCGGCCACCGCCGCGCTCTCGGTCGTCTCGAACTCCGTCCTGATCCTGCTGAAGGTCGTCGCGGGGACCCTGACGGGATCCGTGGCGCTCCTCACCGAGGCGCTGCACTCGAGCTTCGACCTCATCGCCTCGGTGGTGGCGTTCGTCTCGCTGCGCAAGGCCGACGTCCCCGCGGACGACGACCATCCCTACGGCCACGAGAAGCTCGAGGACCTGGCGGCCGCCGTCGAGGGCGTGCTCATCCTCGTGGGCTCCGGCGTCATCGTCTTCGAGGCGATCCGGCGCCTGGTGGTCGGCGGCGAGGTCCACGCGCTCGGCTTCGGCATCGCCGTCCTGGCGATCTCCATCGTGGTCAACCTCGTCGTCTCCGCCCGCCTGAGTGCGCGGGCGGCCGA
>JBBQZE010000300.1:0-2634 GCA_038207985.1 Solirubrobacterales bacterium | reverse complement strand
GGGCTCCGGTCTGGCGACCGCCGCGCAGCCCAGCTCGCCCGGGGTCCCCGCCGCCGCCACGGCGAACACCGTCGTGGTGCCGTGGAACGACGGGGAAGCCGTCGTCGCCGCGTGCGCCCAGCACGAGTTCGCGGCGCTGCTCGCCGAGCCGTACCCGGCCAACATGGGCCTCGTCGAGCCGCACGAGGGCTTCCTCGAGCTGCTGCGCAACCAGGCCACCGCCAACGGGGCCTTGCTCGTCTTCGACGAGGTCATCACCGGCTTCCGGGTCGGGTCCGGCGGCGCCCAGGAGCGCTCGGGCGTCACACCGGACCTCACCGTCATGGGCAAGGTCATCGGCGGCGGCCTGCCCGCCGCAGCCTACGGCGGTTCGATCGAGCTCATGGAGCTGATCGCGCCCGCCGGGCCCGTCTACCAGGCCGGCACCCTGAGCGGGACCCCGCTGGCGGTCGCCGCCGGCCTGCAGACCCTGCGCATGCTCGACGAGCAGGCGTACCTGCGCCTGGCCGCGACGACAGACGCGCTGGCCGGCGGGCTGCGCGACGTGGCCGCGGCGGCCGGCGTGCAGGTGCAGGTGGCGTCGGTGCCGGGCCTGTTCACCGTCTTCTTCACCGACGCCCCGGTCGAGGACTACGCCGGTGCCAAGGCGTGCGACACTGCGGCCCACGCGGCGTGGTGCCGCGCGCTGCTCGCGCGCGGCGTGTACCCGCCGCCGTCGCAGTTCGAGGCGTGGTTCCCGTCCCTGGCCCACGCGCCCGAGCACGTCGAGCGCACTCTGGAGGCCGCGGCGGCGGCCTTCGCCGAGCTGGCATGACCTCGACGCTCGCGCGCTTGGCCGAGGCCGTTCGGGAGGAGGGCGGCCTGCTCGCCGCCGCCCTTGATCCCGCTCCGGCCGGGGACGCCGGATACGGCCGGATCGCCGCGTCCGGACCCGTCGCGGCCGGCCGTGAGGATGAGCTCGAGCTCGTCGTCGAGGCCGTCCGGGAGGGCTACCTCCTGCACTACGGCCGCTCGCGAGTGCTGCGCACGGAAGACGAGGACCTCGCGCTGCTGGCGGGCGACCGGCTCTACGCGCTCGGCCTCGCGCGGCTGGCCGACGCCGGCGACACGGCCTCGATCCGCGAGCTCGCCGACGTCATCGCGCTCGCAGCCGCCGCCCACGCGGCAGACGACGCGGACCTGGCCTCTGCGGTCTGGGAGGCGGGGGCCGTGGCGGTCGGCTGGGGGACCTGCGCGGACCTCGAAGCCGCCAAGGCGGCCGCCCGCACCTCAGATCCCGGTGCACCGGCCGCGTTGCGAGCCGCCGCGCGCCAGCTTGCCGGCGATCTGGCGCCATGAAGCTGCCGGAGCGCAGGCCCCGGCGATGCTGCGCCTATCCTTGATGCAGCGCTAAGGTTCCCGTCCCCACCGGCGCCCGCTCCCGTCCCGCGGGAGCGTTCCAGGAGCTCAGCACCGTGCCTGATCGTCACCAGACCAAGAGCAAGTACACCACCGACCGGCGGATCCCGGGCGCGTTCGAGGGCGAGACGGTCACGCGCCGGCGCTTCATGACCGCCTCGGCCCACACGGCCGGCGGCGTGGCGACGATGGCGTTCGTCCTGCCCTCGCTGGCCTTCGCGATGGGCCCGCTGTTCGAGGATCACAAGCTCGGCTGGCAGGACGTCGGCAGCGCGGACGAGTTCACCGAGGACACGTATGTCCCGAAGACGATCACGATCGCCGACGGCGTCGGCGAGGCCGGCAAGTCCACGGTCTACATGCGCAAGCACAACGCGCGGATCGACACGGAGCCGAAGGACCAGTACAACGACTTCATCGCGCTGTCGACGCGGTGTATGCACCTCGGCTGCCCGATCCGCTACGTCCAGGCCGCGGAGCGCTTCATCTGCCCGTGCCACGGCGGCGTCTACAACTTCCGTGGCGAGGTCGACGGTGGCCCGCCCGTGCGCCCGCTGGACCGCTTCTACACCCGCATCCGCGCGGGGCGGGTCGAGATCGGTCCGCGCTTCTCCGTCAACCGGGAGATCAAGCGGTTCTCGCCGCGCGATCCCGGCGAGGCCCTCGACGGGATCGGGCAGTACCTCTACCCGTCGCGCCCGTCGATCCGCAAGATCCCGAACACCTAGGCGACTGACTGATGCCGAAGATCAAGCTCCCCGCCCCGCCGATCCCGGACCGGCTGAACCCGCGTCCGAAGCGACCCGGGTCCACCAAGCCCAAGCCCCTCGACGTCGCCGCCGAGGCGGGCATCTCGGCCATCGACTGGGTCGACGAGCGCACCTCGCTGTCGCAGGGCGCCCGCTGGATGATGTTCCGCAAGGTCCCCAAGGGGACCAACTGGTTCTACACGCTGGGCTCCTCGACGATGTTCGCGTTCCTGTCGCAGGCGGTGACCGGTGTCTTCCTGGCGATGTACTACCGCCCGGACGCCGCGGGCGGAGCGTACGAGTCGATCCGCTACGTCAACAACGAGGTCTTCCTCGGCGAGTTCGTGCACGGCATGCACAAGTGGGGCTCGTCGGTGATGGTGATCCTGATCTTCCTGCACATGGCGAGGACGTTCTTCTTCGGCGCGTACAAGTACCCGCGCGAGCTGAACTGGGTCATCGGCGTCGCCCTGCTGATCCTGACGAT
>JBBQZE010000299.1:0-2648 GCA_038207985.1 Solirubrobacterales bacterium | reverse complement strand
GGTGGCGGACGGTGCGCAGCAGCCGCGCTCCGCACGGCAGCGCGCGGTCGAAGGCGGCGAGCTCGGCGCGCGTCCTGACGGTCAACGGCGGCGTTCCGTTCGACACGACCGCGGGCAGCGCGAAGAAGGTCCCGGCCTTGGCCATGTCGCCGGCCCGCAGGGCGTCGGCCCAGCCGCGGATCACGCTCGCGGGCGACGGGGGCGGCGTGGGCTTCGCGTCTCCACTCCCGCCGCCACAGGCGGCGAGGCCGAGCATCGCGAGCAGGAAGGCGGCACGGCGCACCTCCCCATGGTGGCAGCTCGGACCGCGATCGACCCTCGGTGCCATAGTGCGGATCCCGCATTCCACAGGAGGGACGACGATGGTCGGCACACTCGCGCGCGGCGGTGCTCTCGCGGCGCTCATCCTCGCCGGACACATGCTCTCGGACCCCGGCGCTCCGGACGAGAGCGAGGCCGCGGAGTCGGGCACCGACCGCGGCAGCCCGCCGGCTCCGGCCTCTCCCAAGGACTACGAGTCGCCCCCTGAGGTCGACCCCGACGAGGCCGTCGCCGGGGCGGGCGCCGACGACGAGGAGATCGCGGACCCCGACCGCTACAAGAAGGGCCCGGGGTGGTGACCCACCCCTAGATGATCATCTACAGACCGGGGGCGTGGCGCACCACGTACCCCGCCGGCGACCGCTGGTCGCGGTGCCAGCGCGTCCCCGTGCGCGTGCGCCCGCTCGTGTCGAAGCGGAGTCCGGCGACCACGAGGTAGGTGTGCCCCGCATTGGCGTAGACGCTGATCCAGCGCCCTGGTCCGCGTCGGCCCCACGTCATCAGCCCGGAGGAGTCGCGCGGGTTCGAGAGCAGGCCGGCGCCGCGCAGCGCGAATGACACCGAGCCCGAGCAGTCGTAGCCCGAGTCGGTGAAGGAGGCGTGGCCACCGCCGTAGCGATAGGGCTTCCGGGCGATCCGGTTGCCCGCCTCGATCAGCCCGACGACCGCCGTCGGGGCGCCGGTCGGCGCCGTCGCCGTCCCGCCGGCGGCCAGCGCCGCGCGCGCCGTGGGGAGCAGCGGAGCGGGAAGAGGGATCGGTGGGGGAGTCGGCGGCGTCACCGATGCGCCGCCGTCGCCCCAGTACCGCGGCGTCCGACGGCCGGAAGATCGCGCCAGGCGGCGGAGCACCCGGGCCTCCGCGCGTCTCAGCACCCCGTCGGCCCGCAGCTGCGCGCGCCGCTCGAAGCGGCGCACGCTCTGCTCGGTGCCGGCGCCGAACGCCCCGTCGGCGGTCGTGCGGATTCCGACGCGCGCGAGGTAGCGCTGCATGACCGCGACGTCGGCGCCGTGGGCGCCGCGGCGCAGGTCGCGGGCGCCGAAGGCGGCGGCCTGCGACGACGCGGGGACGACGGACGCCGCCAGGGCGGCGAGCGCGAGCGCACGGGCGATGTGACGGGGCAACGGACGTCCTCTCTTCACGGGCGCCTACGGGGTTAGCTGACGGGCTCGCGCCAAGAGAGCGGCGCTACACCGGCAAGGCCGGCGATTCGCCCCGGGGCCGCCTCGGCGGCCACTGGGTCCCCCGTTCCCGGGACGGCGGTCGCCCCGGAACTCGGCTGATGTCAGGTATCGAAGCGCTGCAAGATAGCGTGCGGCGCGACGTTCGACCACTGCGGCGACGAGGAGAAGCGATGGCGACCTGGATCTTCGAGCCCGGCCACACGAGGCCGAGTTCCGTGCCCGTCACATGATGGTCACGTGGGTGCGCGGGCTGTTCAAGGACATCCACGGCCAGATGGAGTTCGATCTCGACGACTGCCTCCGGGCCACGTTCGAAGGCGAGATCGACGCGACGCGGATCTGGACGGGGGAGCCGGACCGGGACGCTCACCTGCGCAGTCCGGACTTCTTCGACGTCGAGAGCCACCCCACGATCACCTTCAGCGGGCGCTTCACCGAGCGCACGGGCGACATGGCGTTCAAGGCCGACGCCGAGCTCACCCTCCGCGGGGTCAGCCGGCCGGTGGTGCTCGACGTGAGCTACCTGGGCCAGTGGGAGAGTCCGTTCTGGGTCGGTGAGGAGAACCGCGGCTCGATGCGCCGCATCGGCTTCGAGGCGCACACGCGGATCAACCGGCACGACTTCGGCGTCTCCTGGCAGGACGAGCTCCCCGGGGGCGGCGTCGTGGTCGGCACCGAGATCGCGGTCACGCTGGACGTCGAGGCCATCCTGCTCGACGACCTGGAGAAGACGGGAGCGATCGACTACTACCGTAAGGCCGACGACGCGCCGAGCGAGGCCGCCGCGGGCACGCCCGACGCCCCCGGATGATCGCCCCCGCGCCCACCGTCCGCCGAGCATGAACGCCTTCGCCCGCCCCTCCGAGGACTGGTCACCCCACGAGGTCGCCCAGCGGCTCGAGCGCGGCGAGATCGAGCTCATCGACGTCCGCGAGCCCTACGAGCGCGAGGCGGGACGCATCCCCGGCTCCCGGCACCTCGAGCTCGAGCACCTCGCGTCCCAGGCCGACACCATCCCGCGCGACCGGCCGGTGGTCTTCCAGTGCCGGCTCGGCGCGCGCTCGGCCATGGCCGCCCGGGCCTTCGCCGCCGCGGGGTGGGAGGCCCACAACCTCGCCGGCGGCGCCGACGCATGGGCGGCGGCC
>JBBQZE010000298.1:0-2700 GCA_038207985.1 Solirubrobacterales bacterium | reverse complement strand
GGAGCTCCAGCAGGGTGCCGAGGGCGTCGAGCAGGACGACGGGCGCACGACCGGCCGAGGTAGCGTCAGGCGGCATGCCCGCCCCCGTGCTCGCCGCCGGCAGCTTCCTGCACCGCCACGGCAACGAGCTCACGGCGCTGGGGAGCGTCGCGCTGACGGTGGCCGCGCTCGTCGTCTTCCACCGCTGGGTGACCCGCCGTGGTCACCGCCTGGCCACGGCGATCACCGGCGGGGAGCTCCGGGCCGAGGTCGACACGCGGCTGCGCTTCCTGCAACGGCTGGTCGACGTGGTGATCGTCGTGGTGGGGATGGCCGTCGCCCTGAGCCAGTTCACCGCCGTGGACAAGGTCGCCTCGACCGTGCTGACCTCAGGGGCGATCGCCGCGGCCGTCATCGGCTTCGCCGCGCGCCAGACCCTGGCCAACGCGATCGCCGGCGTGCTGCTGGCCGTGACGCAGCCGCTGAGGATCGGCGACGTCGTCACCTTCGAGGGCGAGACGGGCACCGTGGAGGACGTTCGGCTCACGTACACATGGCTGCGTACCCCGGGCGAAACCCGGGTGATCGTGCCGAACGAGCGCCTGGCTGCCGGGGTCCTGCGCAACGACTCGATCGTCCACGGCGCGGTCGCCGTGGAGCCGTCGCTCTGGGTCCACCGCGAGGTCGACCCGCTCGCCGCCCTCGACGCCCTGCGCGCCGCGCTCCCCGGCGTGGCCGTCCGCCTGGCGGAGACCACGGCCGATGGCAGCCGCCTCCTGCTCGTGGGGGCCGCCGCGCCACCCGAGCGCCGGGTGCGCCTGGAGCACGAGCTGCGCGAGCAGGCCCTGCGCGCCCTGCGCGACGCGGGCTGCCTGGCGCCGCCACGCTGAGCCCCGGAAGGCGAAGCCGCCGCGGCGTCGAAGCAGACCCGTGCCGGATCAGCCGGTAGGGCCGGCGGCTAGAATCGGTGGCCGCTCGGTCGTCCAGGCGGCTCCGTCACCCCGACCCGAAGCGAACTCCCATGTCCCGCCGCGAACGTACCCGGCGCCGGAACCGCAGCAAGGGCGGGCCCGGGCGCATCCTCTTCCTCGGCCTCCTCGTGATCGCCGCGACCGCCGTGATCGGCGCGCTCAGCGCGGTGGGCTACGTGGTGTCGATCGCCAACAGCGCGCCGAGCCTCGACACGCTCAAGGCGAAGGACCAGGGCCAGAACTCGCTGATCTACGCGGCCGACGGCTCGCGCCTGGGGGTCATCCAGTCGCCGATCCTGCGTCGCCCGATCTCGTCGACGTCGATCCCGCAGAACCTCAAGGACGCGACGGTCGCCATCGAGGACAAGCGGTTCTACAAGCACACGGGCGTCGACTTCGAGGGCGTGATCCGAGCCGCGATCAAGAACGCGCGCAGCGGCAAGACGGTGCAGGGCGGCTCGACGCTGACCATGCAGCTGATCAAGAACATCTACTCCCAGGACGCCACGCGCGACTACAAGCGCAAGATCCGTGAGGCGAAGCTGGCCGAGGAGCTCGAGAACAAGCACCCGGGCCCGGTCGGCAAGCAGTGGATCCTCGTGAAGTACCTCAACAACGTCCCCTACGGCACCGTGGGCGGCCAGCAGGCCGTCGGCGTCTGGGCCGCGGCCCGCGTCTTCTTCAACAAGCGCCCGGCCGACCTCACGCTTGCGGAGTCCGCACTGCTCGCCGGCCTCCCGCAGGCCCCGTCGTCCTACAACCCGCGCCTGAACCCGAACGGCGCGCTCAGGCGCCGCAACGAGGTCCTGTCGCAGATGACACAGGCGGGCTACATCTCCGCGGCCGACGAGGCCGAAGCCGCGAGCTCCCCGCTCGGCCTCGAGCGCACGAAGTACTACACCCAGCGCCGCGAGAGCTACTTCTTCGACTACGTCCGCCAGCAGCTCATCAAGACCTACGGGTCGGCGCGGGTCAAGGAGGGCGGGCTCAAGGTCCACACGACGATCGACCTGCACCTCCAGAAGCTCGCCCGCGCGGCGATCCGCTCCCGCCTCGCCGCGCCGGGCTCGCCTTCGTCGGCGCTCGTGTCGATCACGCCGAACTCGGGCTACATCAAGGCGATGGCCTCGTCCTCGAACTACGGGGACTCGAAGTTCAACCTGGCCACGCAGGGCCGGCGCCAGCCCGGCTCCACGTTCAAGGTCATCGTGCTGATGGCCGCGATCCGGCGCGGGGTGGACATCAACCGGACGAGCTACGTCTCCCACCACTTGAAGTTCACCGACCCGCTCTACGGGCCGATCGACGTCGACAACTCCGACGGTGCGAGCTCCGGCAAGCCGAAGTCGCTCTTCCAGGCCATCGTCACCTCCGACAACACCGTCATGCAGCAGCTCGACCTCGACGTCGGGCCACCCAACGTGACCAAGACGGCCTACGACATGGGCATCACCACCCAGCTGCAGTCCTACCCCGCCGAGGGCATCGGCGGCCTGCGCACCGGCGTCAACCCGCTGCAGATGGCCCGGGCCTATGCGACCGTCAACAACGGCGGCTCGCGCGTGAAGCCGATCGCCGTCACGAGCGTCGTCTTCCCGGACGGCAAAGTCGACAAGACGATGGGCACCGTCCGCAAGTTCCCGGTCTTCACCGACGGGGAGACCTACGAGGCGATCCAGGCCATGAAGGGCAACATCAGCTCGGGCACCGGGACGGCCGCCCAGCTGTCCGGCTGCACCGCCGCGGGCAA
>JBBQZE010000297.1:0-2712 GCA_038207985.1 Solirubrobacterales bacterium | reverse complement strand
CTGCACCGAGTCGACGCCCCCCTCGAGGTAGACCTGCACGACCACCGCGTCGACGGGGCCGACGGCGGCCTGCGCCACGCCGGGCTCGAATAGCCCGAGGCGCCCTGCGCCGTAGACCGAGAGGGCGAGCCCGGCCGAGCGCAGCACGAAGGCGCGGCGCGACAGGCCGGTGCCGGCGGGGGCGGGCATCCCCGCCTCCACGACGGGCAGGCCGTGCCCGGCGGCGGCCGCGGCGCGGGCGTGCAGGGCGCGGTCGTTCTCGCGGCAGGCGGCCATCAGCTCGTCTGGAGGTCCGGCGAGGTCGCGATCAGCATCAGCAAGGCGTTGTGGCGCAGGAGGGCGAACGGCTCGCGCTCCCACGGCTTGTCCGCCGCGGCGGCGGCGCGGGCGGCGAACGCCTCGAGCGCCTTCCGCGTCGGCGCGGTGAGGGTGGGGTCGGCGAGAACCGCGAGCGCACGGTCGACCGCGCGGGCAGGGGACAGGCCGGCGGGGAACGCGGTCTTGTCCGGGTTCGGGTCGAGCGTATGCCCGTCGAGCGCGTAGTTGGCGGCGAGCCAGCGGCCACGCCACGTCGCCGTATCGATCCAGCGCGCGGCGTCCCAGCCCGCGACGTTCGGGGGCTCGAACAGGCGCTGCCCGGTCAGGCCGGAGAGCCAGCTCCACGCACCCGTGTCGACCCCGCGCCGCAGGGAGCGCAGCATCCCCGCCACGTAGACCACGGGCGGCTTGACCATGCGCGGGCCCTCGTGCAGGGCGGGGTGGCGCAGGATCGCCTCCACCACGGGCCGGACCTGGAAGCCGCCGGCTCGGTAGAGGCGGGCGAGCGAGGCCGCGTCCCGGGACGACGGCGCCACCGGGATGAAGTGGTCCCACAGCCGCCGCACGAACCACGACGGGTGCTTCGGGTGGTTCACCGCGAGGCGGACCGCGTCCTCGTAGCCGTAGCGCCCGCGCTTCCCGAAGATCGTCTTCACGCCGGCATCGTGTGCCGCGGGGTCGAAGTGGAAGCCGCGCGGGCCGGCGTCGGTCCATTCGTTGGTGAAGCCGGTCAGCGCCCGGGCCATCTCGCGCACGTCGCGCTCGGTGTAGCCACGGCCCGCCCCGAGCGAGAACAGCTCGAGCATCTCGCGCGCGTAGTTCTCGTTCGGCGAGCCCTTGGCGTTCTCGTTGCCGTTGAGCCAGAGCAGCATCGCGGGATCCCGGGTCATCGCAAGGAAGAGGTCGTCGAAGCCGCCGAGGCAGTGCTTACGGATCGTCCGGTTCTGGGCGAGCAGCAGGCGGGGCTCGACGGCGGCCACCGACGTGGCGAACCAGTCGTGGAAGACGAGCGTCATCCGCTCCTGCAGCGGGGCCCGCGAGCGGACCATGCGGTCGAGCCACCACAGCCCCTCGTGGCCCCAGACGTCGCCGGGAGCCAGCGGCCCGTCCTCGGTGCGGGGGGTCGGGCCGACGAGCGCGGTCGAAGCCGGGCGGGCTAGCGACCGCACCGCGCGGTCGAGTCCCAGGCGGGCGAGGGCCTGCGCTTCGCCGGGCCGGGGGCCGAAGCCGGCGCGCCACAGCAGCCGCTCGGCGTGCGTGGCGGTGAAGGGCCCGTGATGCACGGGCAGGCGCGACGCGGCGGGTGGGCGCGCCGCGCGCGTGCGGGGAAGGAGGTGCGACATCGGGGACTGCGGTGCCATCGGCGCCGCACGCCCCGAGGGTACGCCGGCGGGCGGACCGCTCGGACGTCCGTCCATGCCGGCGGAGATGCGTGGCGCCGGTGGATCCGCAAGGGATCCGTGGACGCCACACATCGGCCACGGCGTCCTACAGCACGCGGGTCACGACGATCACGATGATGACGATCACGATGATGAGGCCGACGATGCCGAGGCCGAGAGCGGCGATGGGCGGTGCAGCGAGCATCAGGGGCATGGGAACTCCTTGGTTCGAGGAATGGGTTGCAGGCGAGTGTGCCCGCGGACACAGAACTGAAGCGCCGCGCCTGCCCGGCGCCCGTCCGGCTCCGACGTCGGAGCCCTGACGTCCGTCGCGTACGGTGGCGGCATGCCGACGTCGCCGTCCGACCCGAAGCTCTGGCGCCTGCTCTCGACGGCGATGCTCGCCCTCGCGGTGCTCGGGCTGGTGCTGTCGGCCTCGTTCGGGTGGCTCGCCTTCGCGCTCAGCGGCGTGTTCTTCGCCGTCGAGCTCGTGCTCGCGCGCCGCGGACGCGGGGACCAATCAACAGACTCCTAGTCCGTCAGGTCGCGCACCACGGCATCGGCCGTCAGCCGGCCGTGGAGCGTCAGGACCGCCCGGCCTCCAACGAGCTCGAGCGCGCCGGCGTCGCGGAGGCGCTCAGCGGCCCGCAGCCCCTCGGCGGAGAGCAGCGAGAGCTCGAGGCCCTCCGCGAGACGGACCTCGAGCATGATGCGCTCGAAGCGGCGCGTGTCGTCGTCGAGCACCTCGCGGCCGGCCTCGGGCGAGGCGCCGGCCGCCAGCCGGCGCGCGTAGGCCGACGGGTGCTTGACGTTCCACCACCGCTGCCCCGCGACGTGCGAGTGCGCCCCCGGGCCGACGCCCCACCAGTCGTGCGAGCGCCAGTACCCCAGGTTGTGGCGGCACCGCGCCGCGTCGGACGCTGCGTGGTTGGCCACCTCGTACCACCGCAGCCCGGCGGTCGCGAACGCCGCCTCGGCCTCGGCCTGCCGGTCGGCCATGTCGTCGTCGTCC
>JBBQZE010000296.1:0-2747 GCA_038207985.1 Solirubrobacterales bacterium | reverse complement strand
GACGCGCCGGCGTCACGGTCAACGCCGTCGCCCCGGGGTGGATCGACACCGCCTCCGCCACCCCGCGCGAGCGGGCGATGGGCGCCGCCACCCCGGTCGGCCGGCCCGGGACTCCCGACGAGGTCGCCGCGGCCATCGCCTTCCTCTGCACCCCGGACGCCTCCTACGTCACGGGCGCCCTGCTCGTCGTCGACGGCGGCAACACGGTGCAGGAGGAGCGCGCGCTCTAAGGCCGTGCGCTCGATCGCGGGTCACGTCGTGGTCGCCGGACGACCGCAACGTGACTCAGCCGGTGACCCCTCGCCGGTAGAGGGTCCAGAGGTCGCCGATGATCGCCTGCGGCTCGCGTTCGAGCTGGCGCCAGGTGACGCGGACCACGTGGAGGTCGTGCTGCGCGGCGACGCGCCGGTCGCGGTCGCGGTCGGCTTCGAAGGCGCGCGGGGTGAGGTGGGCCTGCCGCCCGTCGAGCTCGACCGCCAGCCCGGCCTCCCTCCACACGACGTCGAGGACGACCTCCTGCCACGGGTCGAGCAGCACCAGGCGGTGGTTGACCCGGGCGGTCGGGAACCGCTGGTCGCGCAGCAGCTCGGCGAAGCGCCGCTCGAGGTCGTGTCTGAGCTCGCCGGCGACCGGCAGCCGCGTCGCGCGCACGAGCCGGTCGAGGGCCGCCGACCCGGGCCGAGAAGCGCTTGCTGCCGCGACCGCGGGCGGGTCGAGCAGCCGCAGGAACTCGGCCTCGCGGACGGCGGTCGCCAGGAGCCCGGGGGCCTCGTCGCCGGCCAGGTCGGCCAGGCACCGGGCGACGGACGCCACCCGGATGCCCTCCACCCGCGTGCACTCCGCTGGCTGCAGGGCGCGACGGTGGAGCACCACGCCGGGGCGGGGGCGGAGGTGCCGGTCGCAGGCGAGGTGGACCCGACCCGAGGACGGCTCGAGTACGCCGTGCAGCTCGAGGCCCGACCGCTCCGTCACCCCCGCGGCCCCATCGACCGCCAGGATCGCCGCCAACGCCCTCCCGGCGGGCGTGTCGGGCGCACCGGCCAGGCGGAAGCTGCCGCGGTGCTCGCGGACGAGCCATCCGGCGGCGACACGGGAGCGCACCATCCCGCGGGACCACCCGAGCTCTGCGAGCTGCCACCCGCCGAGGCGCCCGTGCTGCCGCAGCGCGACGGCGATCGCCGCGGTGATCGGGTCACGTTCTGGTCGTGGAGCTGGCGGAACGTCGCGCACGCGGGCAGCGTGCCGCCCGTCGCCGCGACAGTTCTACGCCCGGGAGGGCCGAAAGCGCGGAGCAAGGCGCACTTCCCGCGCCCCGGCCCTGGGGGCGACGACGGCAAGCGCGGCGAGCGCCAACGGCCCGCGCGCGCCGTACTGCGTCGTGAGGACCACGATGCCGCCCACCCAAGATCCCCTCCTCGTACTCGGCGCGGGCTGCGCCGGGCTCTCCCTCGCCGTCGCGTTCGTGCGCGCGGGCGTCCGCACGCCGATCACGGTGGTCGACCGGCGCTCGACCTGGCCCGACGACCGGACGTGGTGCTTCTGGGACACGGGCGACGTGAGACACGCCGAGCTCGCGCGCCACCGCTGGGCCGCGTGGCAGGTGCTCACGCCCGAAGGTGACGCCGAGGGCCGCGCCCGGCGCCACCCGTACGTGCACCTGCGGGCCCGCGACCTCTACGACCGCCTGCTGGCCGAGCTGGACGCCGCCGCCAACGTCGAGCTCGTGACCGGGCGGACCGTGCGCTCGGTCGCCGAGGACGACGACGGCGTGACCGTGCGGACCGATGGCGCCGCGCTGCGCGGGAGCCGCGTGTGGGACGCCATGGGTGGCGCCGGGCCGTTGCTGCGCGGGCGCCCCGAGGGCGCGGTCGAGCTGCGCCAGGCCTTCCTCGGCCAGGAGGTCGAGACGGCGCGCCCCACCTTCACCCCGGGCACGGCGACGTTGATGGACTTCCGCGTCGGCCAGCAGGACGGCCTCCACTTCGTGTACCTGCTGCCGTTCTCGAGCACCCGCGCGCTGGTCGAGGACACGCACATCGGCACCGTCCCGATCTCGCCCGCGCGACGACGCGAGACCCTGCGCGACTACCTCGCCGAACGGCACGGCGTGATCGACGCGACCGTCCTCGCCGAGGAGCGCGGCAACCTGCCGATGACGACGTGGCCGTTCCCCGCGGTGCGCAGCCGCCGCCTGGCGGCCGTCGGTGCGGCGGCCGGAGCGGTGCGCCCGTCCAGCGGCTACGCCTACGTCCGCCTGCAGCGTCACGTCGACACGGTGGCCGCAGCCGTCGCGTCCGGTCGCCCCTCGCCTGCGGGTCCGCAGGCCGGCCGCCGCGCGGTGCTCGACCGGGTCTTCCTGGAGGCGCTGGCGGAACGGCCCGCGGCGTTCCCGGAGCACTTCCGCGCCCTTGTCGCCGGAGTGCCGGGCGACGCCTTCGCGCGCTTCATGTCGGATCGCAGCACGCCCGCCGACGAGGCGCGGATCGTGCGAGCGCTGCCCGCGGTGCCCTTCGCGCGCGCGGCCCTCACGGCCGCGGTCGGCGGAGCGGCACGGCGCGTCCCCGGCGCTGCCGGGCTCCGGCCCCTCCGCCCTCGCGACGCGCGGGCCACGTGACGGTGCCGACGCGCCCCGTGGCCCCCGGCGAGCCGTCCCACGGATCCGGTGCCGGCCCTCGCGAGATGACGCATCTCGTGGCGTGGCAGCAGGCGGGCTGGGCGGCCCTCGCTGCCGGCGCCGGGGTCGCGGC
>JBBQZE010000295.1:0-2752 GCA_038207985.1 Solirubrobacterales bacterium | reverse complement strand
TCTTCGAGCAGGCCAAGGCCAAGCAGCCCGTCAAGCGGCTCTGGCTGTCCTCGATGACCAGCCAGGCGATGCGCGATGCGCTCGACAACCTCCGCGACGGCGAGGAGTACGCCCACCTCGAGGAGGCGGCGCGGTCGCGCTCGGAGGCCGACTGGATCGTCGGGATGAACGCCACCCGCGCCGCCACGATCCGGCTGCGCTCCTCTTTCGACGGCGCGGTCTCGCTCGGCCGGGTGCAGACGCCGACGCTCGCGATCATCGCCCGGCGGGAGGAGGAGATCCGCGCCTTCGTCCCCGAGCCCTACTGGCTCGTGGACGCGCAATTCGAGGCGGAGGGGAACCGGAGCTACGAGGGCCGCTATCACGACGGCGCCCAGCCCCGGATCGCCACGGCCGAGGCGGCGACAGCGGTCGTCGAGGCCGTCCGCGCCCAGCGTGGCGAGATCACGAAGCTCGAGAAGCGCAAACGCACGGAGATCGTGCCGCTGCTCTACGACCTCACGTCGTTGCAGCGCGAGGCGAACACCCGCTTCGGCTTCTCCGCGCGGCGCACGCTCGGGGCGGCGCAGCGCTGCTACGAGGAGCACAAGGTCCTCACCTACCCCCGCACCTCGTCGCGGTATCTGACCAGCGACATGGTCCCCGAGCTCAAGGAGATCGCGGCGAAGGTCGGCCGCTCGCCCGCGTACGCCAAGGCCGCGGCGTACGTCGGCGGCCTCGACCTGCTGCCACTCAAACGGGTCGTCGACGACGCGAAGGTCGGCGACCACCACGCGATCATCCCCACGAACACCGAGCACGCCGTCGCGAAGCTCAAGGACGACGACCTCAAGATCTACGACATGGTCGTCCGGCGCTACCTGGCCGCGTTCCACCCGCCGGCCGAGTGGGAGAACACGCGCATCGAGACGACGGTCGCCTCGCACGTGTTCCGCACGCGCGGCAAGGTGCTCGTGGTACCGGGCTGGCGCGGGGTCTACGGGGAGCTCACCGAGGACGAAAAGAGCGCCGCCGAGGAGGACGAGGGCCGCGACCAGACGCTCCCGAAGCTGGAGCAGGACGAGGGCGTCGACACGAAGGACGTGGAGAGCGCGGCCAAGGAGACCAAGCCGCCGCGTCGCTACTCCGACGCCTCGCTGCTCGGAGCGATGGAGGCCGCGGGAAAGCTCGTGGACGACGAGGAGGCCCGCGAGGCGATGAAGGAGTCCGGCATCGGCACGCCCGCCACCCGCGCGGCGATCATCGAGCGCCTGATCGACGTGGGCTACGTCGAGCGCGACGGCCGTGCGCTGGTGGCTACGGAGAAGGGCCTGAACGTCATCCGGCTGCTCGCCGACCACCCGCTCACCTCGCCCGCGCTGACGGGCGACTGGGAGCAGCGGCTCGGGCGCATCGAGGAGGGAGCCGAGACGCGCGCCAAGTTCATGGCGGACATCGCGAAGTTCGCGGGGGAGACCGTCGGGGTGCTCGACACAACCCTCAAGGACGTGAAGATCCCGCGGGCGAACCTCGGGCCGTGTCCCGTCTGCGGGCACGACATCAACGAGAACCGCAAGGGCTACTCGTGCTGGAGCCGCGAGGACCCGGGCTGCGGCTTCGTGATCTGGAAGGCCAAGGCGGGCAAGACGCTGCCCCCCGTGGTCGTCCGCGAGCTCGTCCAGACGGGCCAGACCGCCAAGCAGGTCACGGGCTTCAAGGGCCGCTCGGGCCGCTCGTTCCGGGCCAAGCTCGCGCTCGTGCAGAACGAGGAGGGCCGCTGGCGCGTCGAGTTCGACGAGGCCTGGGCCAAGGAGGGCGCCAAGCCGCCGGAGGCCGAGGAGGCGACGGCCGCGACGCCGGCCGGCGAGCCGGTCGCCGCGGCGGCCGCGGGCGGGGCGGTCGAAGCCGCCTAGCGGCGCGGGAGGGCAAGGGGGTCGTCGGGAGCGCTTGCGACGATGGGCGGCTCGTGCCCCTCACCGTCGTCACCGGTCCCGCGAACGCGGAGAAGGCACGCGTCGTGCTCGACGCCTACGTGGCCGCGAGTGCCCGCGAGCCGCTGCTCGTGGTGCCCACGGCCCCCGACGTCGACCGCTATCGGCGCGAGCTCGCGGCCCGCGGCGAGGTCTTCGGCACCCGGGTGCTCACCCCGGGCGCCTTGGTCCACGAGCTCGCGGCCCGCGCCGGCCTCACGGCGCGCCCGCTCGGCGCGCTGGCGCGCGAGCGCGTCGCCGCCCGGGCGGTCGCCGGGACGCCGCTGCGGGTGCTCGGGCGCTCCGCCGGCACGCCCGGGTTCCTGCGCGCGCTGCTGGCGCTCGTCGACGAGCTGGAGGCGCTGCGCACCACGCCGCAGCGCTGGATCGCAGCGCTGCGGGCGTGGGCGTCGACAGAGCCCGGGCGCGCGGACTACGCGGAGGACCTCGGGGCGCTCTTCGCGGGCTACCGGGCGGGGCTCGAGCGCACGGGCCGCCTCGATGTCACCCTGCGCGCCCTCGCCGCGCTCGACGTGCTGCGCGCCGAGCCCGCGCGCTGGGGGGCGACCCCCGTGCTGCTCTACGGATTCGACGACCTGTCGCTGGTGCAGCGCGACGTGGTGGAGACCCTGTCCGGCCCGGTCGGGGTCGACGTGGTGGTCTCGTTGCCCTACGAGCCGGGCCGCGAGGCGTTTGCGGGCAGCGAGCGCACGGCCCAGGAGCTCTTCGCGCTCGGCGGCGCCGACGCCCCGCAGCCCGCACGCGCGGGGCACTACGCCGCGCCGGTGCTCCATCACCTCGAG
>JBBQZE010000294.1:0-2887 GCA_038207985.1 Solirubrobacterales bacterium | reverse complement strand
AGGACCATCGGGTCCTGCACGCGTGTCCAGGCCCACGCTTGGACCGCGCGCTCGTGCTCCTCGTCGGGCTCCATCCAGTTCGAGGTGGTCTTGCCCTCACGCAACGCCTTCTCCAGGTAGCCGTCGAGGCGCTCCCGGGTGATCTCCCCGCCGAGGCCGACCACGAGCTGCAGGACGAAGAGCTGCTCCGCGGGCGTCACGGGCGAGGACGGGTCCAGGAGCGCGCGCACGAGCTCCTCCCACGCCTCGGGCATCGTGGTCAGCGCGGCGATGCGCGCGCGGAGGTCGCCGGAGCGCTTGGTGTCGTGCGTCTGGGTGACCAGGAGGCCCTCACCGAAGCGCTTCGCGCGGACCTGGTTGGCGGCGTGGAAGGCGTCGACCCCGAGGCCGAAGCGGCTCGGGTCGCCCCCCACCTCGTTGAGCGCGACCATCGGCATCCAGCGGTAGAACGCCGTGTCCTCGATGCCCTTGGCGGTCACGGGCGGGGTCGTCTGCTGAAAGCGGGTGACGAACTCGTCGAGGGCGGGATCGCGGTCCTCGAGCAGCAGCGCAGCCTGGAGGTCGGTGGGCATCCCGGCCGCCGCGACGTGCGCGCGGTCGGCGTCGCTCACCCGCCCGCTCCACGGCTCGACGTAGGCGCGGTAGACGGGCATGCGGGCGAGCGCCTCGGCGATCACGTGCGCCTCCCAGCGGCCGTCGCAGAGGCGCACGAGCCAGTCGACCTCGCGCTTGAAGGTGCCCTCGGCCTGCTCGAGCTGCGCCTGCAAGGCGACGGCATCGAAGCCGCGGTCGTCCCCGGTGCGCTCGGCCCACAGCGCGAGGAACGCGTGCTCGGCCGCCGGGTCGACGTAGAGCCCCAGCACGTCATTGAGGAACTCGTACCCGACCGTGCCGCTGACGGGCCACGGCGGGAGCTCCTCGGGCGGGTGGGAATGGAGTGACAGGATCTTCTCGACCCACACGCGCTCCGCGCCGGCGTCGCGCAGCCGCTCGAGGTAGCCCGCCGGGTCGGCGAGGCCGTCCGGGTGGTCGACCCGCAGGCCGTCGAGCACGCCCTCCGCCAGCAGCGCGAGCACCTTGTCGTGCGTCAGGTGGAAGACCTCGTCGCGCTCCATGCGGACGGCCGCCAGGTCGTCGACGTCGAAGAAGCGCCGGGTGAAGCCGGTCTCCTCGTCCACGTCGAAGACCTCCGCGCGGCGCGCCTCGTCCGCCCACCAGCGGTTCTCGGGCGCGGCGCCCATGTGGTTCGGGACGATGTCGAGGACCACGCCGAGGCCGGCGCCCGCGAGCCGGCGGAACGCGTCCTCACCGCCGAGCTCCTCGGAGATCCGGGTCGGGTCCACGACGTCGTAGCCGTGGGTCGAGCCGGGCCGGGCCTGCAGCGACGGCGAGAGGTAGAGGTGGCTGACCCCGAGGTCGCGCAGGTAGGGGACGAGCGCCAGCGCGGCGTGAAAGTCCAGGTCGGGGTTGAGCTGCAGCCGGTAGGTGCAGCGCAGCGGGGCGGGGGTCACGCCTCGACCTCGTCGGCGTCCTCGGCGACCTCGGGGCTCACCTCGGACTCCTCCGCCGGCCCCTCCTGCGCCGCCTCCACGCGCTTGAGCACGGTCACCGAACGCGACGGGCACCGAACGGCCTCGCGGGCCCCCACGGTCCAGGCGCCCGGCGCCGCCTCCGGCTCGCACGTCGAGAGCTCGAGCGCCCACTCCGCGCCGTAGCGCGGGGACGGCAGCCGGAACGGCACGTCCTCGTGGTGGGCGTTCACCAGCACCAGGAACGAGTCGTCGACGATGCGTTCGCCGCGGGCCGTGGGGTACGGGATCGCCTGCCCGTTGAGGAACAGCCCGAGCGCGTTGATGTCGTTGCGCTCCCAGTCGCGCCGGGTCATGCGGCGCCCCTCCGGGCGGAACCACCACGAGTCCGGCAGCCCGGAGCCCGTGACGTCCGCCCCCGTCAGGAACTCCTTGCGGCGGAAGACGGGGTGGTCGAGGCGCAGCCGGATCACGCGCTTGGTGAACGCGAGCATCCGCTCCTGATGGTCGGCCAGGTCCCAGTCGTACCAGGAGATCGGGGAGTCCTGGCACCAGGCGTTGTTGTTGCCGCCCTGCGTCCGGGAGACCTCGTCGCCGCCGAGCAGCATCGGGGTCCCCTGCGACAGCAGGAGGGTCGCCATGTAGTTGCGCGTCTGGCGGCCGCGCAGGGCGAGGACCTCGGGGTCGTCGGTGTCCCCCTCCACCCCGCAGTTCCAGGAGCGGTTGTCGTCCGTGCCGTCCTGGTTGTCCTCGAGGTTCGCCTCGTTGTGCTTCTCGTTGTAAGAGCACAGGTCGCGCAGGGTGAAGCCGTCGTGGGCGGTGATGAAGTTGATCGACGCGGTCGGGTCGCGGCCGTCGTGGTAGAGGTCGCCCGAGCCCGTAATGCGCCCGGCGAAGGCCGACAGCGGCGTCGCGCCGCGCCAGAAGTCGCGCATCTCGTCGCGGTAGATGCCGTTCCACTCCGACCACAGCACGGGGAAGTTGCCCACCTGATACCCGCCGGGGCCGACGTCCCACGGCTCGGCGATGAGCTTGACCTGCGAGAGGACGGGATCCTGATGGATGAGGTCGAAGAAGGCGCCGAGGCGGTCGACCTCGTAGAGCCCGCGCGCCAAGGTCGAGGCGAGGTCGAAGCGGAAGCCGTCGACGTGGCACTCCGACACCCAGTAGCGCAGCGAGTCCATGATCAGCCGCAGCGTGCTCGGGTGGACGGTGTTCAGCGTGTTGCCCGTGCCCGTGAAGTCCATGTAGAACCGCTGGTCCTCGGGCGACAGGCGGTAGTAGCTCGGGTTGTCGACGCCCTTGAAGGAGAGCATTGGGCCGAGGTGGTTGCCCTCGGCGGTGTGGTTGTAGACGAC
>JBBQZE010000293.1:0-2992 GCA_038207985.1 Solirubrobacterales bacterium | reverse complement strand
CCTTCCTCCTCCTCGACGAGCCGACCGTGCACCTCGACCCCGAGGCCGCCACCGCCCTGCTCGACGAGCTCCCGGCCCTCACCGCGGGCCGCGGGCTGCTCGTCATCGCGCACGACACGCATCCGTTCGGTGCCTTCGACGCCGTCCTCGAGCTCGCCGACGGCCGGCTCACCCGCCGCGGTGGCCCCGCCGCGGGGTGATGCGTGATGCCGGGTTCGTGCGCGATCAGGACCTCTGGGCTTACCAAGGACTACGGGGCCGGCCACGGGGTCTTCGACCTCGACCTCGAGGTCGCGCGCGGCGAGATCTTCGGGTTCCTCGGCCCCAACGGAGCCGGCAAGTCGACGGCGATGCGTGTCCTCATGGGGCTGATCTCCCCCACCTCGGGCTCGGCCTCGCTGCTCGAGGAGGACGTGGTGCGGACCGGCCCTCCACTGCACCGTCGGGTCGGCTACCTCGCCGGCGACTGGGGGCTCTACCCGACGCTCACGGGCCACGCGGCCCTGACGTATCTCGCGCGACTGCGGGGCGGGGTCGACCCCGGCCGCGTGCGCGCGCTGGCCGACCGCTTCGATGCGCAGCTCGACCGGCCGCTGCGCGAGCTCTCGACCGGGAACCGCCAGAAGATCGGCCTCGTCCAGGCGTTCATGCACGACCCTGAGCTCCTGGTCCTGGACGAGCCGATCCGCGGGCTCGACCCGCTCGTCCAGAACCGCTTCCACGCCCTCTTGCACGAGGTCCGTGCAGCGGGCAGGACGGTCTTCCTCTCCTCGCACACCCTGACCGAGGTCGAGCGGGTCGCCGACCGCGTCGGCGTGCTCAGGAAGGGTCGCCTGGTGGTCGTCGACACGCTCGAGCACCTTCGCTCGGAGGCCGTGAGCAGCATCGACGTCACCTTCGCGGGCGACGTCGACCCCCAGGCGCTGGCCCGCGTGGAGGGTGTGCGCTCCGCCGCGGTCGTGGGTCCCGCCGTGCGCATCGAGTTCACGGGCTCGGCCGACGCCCTGGTCAAGGCGCTGGCCGAGCACGAGGTCACCGCGCTGCGGCCCGGCTCCGAGGACCTCGAGTCGATCTTCCTCAAGTACTACTCGGGCGACGCGCAGAGAGGCTGAAGGTGTTCGCCGCCAGCGTCACGCTCGAGCTGCGCCTGCGCGCCGTGCTGACCGCGAGCTGCGCGGCGGCGATGATCGGGCTGTGCGCTGTCGTCGGGGCGATCTACCCCGCCCTCGGCCCATCGCTCAGCGACCTCACGCTGCCCCAAGGGGTCGGCGATCTCATCGGTGGCGGCGACTTCTCCACGCTCGCGGGGTTGCTCAAGAGCGAGGTGATCACCACGCTCGGGCCGGTCGTGATCGCGGGAGCCGGGATCTCCTGCGCCTCCGCCACGCTCGCCGGCGAGGAGGAGGACAGCATCCTCGCGACGGTGCTCGCCCAACCGGTCGACCGTGTCCGGCTCGTGCTCGCCAAGGCCTGCGCCATCGGGGCGACGATGGCGATCATCGCCACGGCGCTCACGGGCGGCATGGTCCTGGCCGACCTCATGGCGGACGGGCATCTGCGCGTCGCGAACATCGTCGCCCAAGCGGTCCATCTGGGCTTCTTCGGCCTCTTCTTCGCGGCGCTGGCCCTCGCGCTCGGCGGGGCGACCGGCCGGAAGCAGATCGCCGTCGGCGGAGCGGCCGGCACGGCCGTGGTGATGTTCCTCGTCAACGGCTTCGCCCCGGTGGTCCCCGCGGTCGCGTTCCTCCGCTACGGCTCCGCCTATTACTACTCCAACGGCTCGGACCCGATCACCACCGGCTTCGACGCCGGCCACCTGCTCGTGCTGCTGCTCGCCACCGGCGCCCTGGTCACGGTGGCAGCGCTCGCGCTACGCAGGCGCGACCTGCGCGGCTGAGCCGGCGACTCGTGCCGCCGGCCTCCGTAGGACACGCGGTCCAAGGGCCGTACTTCTCCGGGATGCGGGCGCGGCGCCGGCGATCTAGCGTCGGAGGATGACCACACGGCACGCGATGACGACGGCGGATGCGGCCTGGCTGCACATGGACCGCCCGACCAACCTGATGATCATCAACTCGGTGCTGTGGTTCGACGAGCCGCTGGACGCAGAGCGCGTCCGGGACGTCCTGGTCGAACGCATCGTCGAACCCTTCCCGCGCTTCCGCCAGCTCGTGCGCGAGGGCGGTCTGCTCCGCGGTCCGGCGTGGGAGGACGACCCCGACTTCGACGTGGAGCTCCACCTGCACCGCCTCGCGCTGCCGAGCCCCGGCGACCAGGCGGTGCTGCAGGAGGTCGTGGGCGACCTCGTCGTCCGCCCGCTCGACCGCTCGCGGCCGCTGTGGGAGATCTATCTGCTCGAGAACTTCGGCGACGGGTGCGCGCTGCTCGTCCGCATGCACCACTGCATCGCCGACGGCATCGCGCTGGCCCGGGTGATGCTGTCGCTGACCGACCTCGACGGCGAGCCGCTCGGCGTCGGGTCGACGGAGCGCCCGCGCCACCGCGGCCGCATCGGGGCGCTGGCCCAGCTCGCGGACGCCGCCGTGCACGAGGCCTACGAGACGGCGCTGCATCCTCGACGCGTGGAGACGCTCGTGCGTCATGCGGCCGGGGATGTCCAGACGCTCTCCAAGCTGCTGCTCCCGGGTGTCGAGAACGCCTCCTCGCTGAAGGGCGAGCAGCGCGTCCGCCACGCGGTCGCCTGGAGCGCCCCGCTGCGGCTCTCGACGATCAAGGCCACCGGGCACGTGCTCGGCGCCACGGTCAACGACGTGCTCGTCGCGGCGGTCGCCGGGGCGGTCAGGCGCCACCTGGAGGAAACCGGCGAGCAACCCGCGTGCCTCCACGCGATGGTGCCGTTCAACCTGCGAGCGCCCGACGAGCCGCTGTCGCCGGACCTCGGCAACCGCTTCGGCCTCGTCCTGCTCGAGCTGCCGGTCGGGATCGACGATCCGCTGGAGCGCGTCCGCGACGTCCATGAGCAGATGACGGC
>JBBQZE010000292.1:0-3043 GCA_038207985.1 Solirubrobacterales bacterium | reverse complement strand
AGCGCCTCAGGGCCGACGATGTCCGCCGCCAACTGGGCGAGCTGCTGGTTGGACTCGCTCCAGAGCCACTTGGTCAGCGAGCCCTCGGGCCCGGGCTGGCCGTACTTCTCGATCGTCGACAGGCCCTTGAAGGCCATGAGGCGCAGGGTCTCGCACCGGATGTGCAGGTCGGCGAGCTTGTCGCCGATCCGCGGGTCGTCCAACGCGCCGTTGGCGGCGGCGAGGTCGATCAGCCCGTCGAGCATCTGGCGCATGCGGACCTGGAGGAAGAACGCGAGGCCTGCGCGCTCGTTCATCAGCGTCGTGAGCGCGACCTTCCAGCCGTTGCCCACCCCGCCGATTACGTTCTCGTCGGGGATGCGCGCACCGTCGATGAACAGCTCGTTGAACTCGCTCTCGCCGGTGATCTGCACGAGCGGACGCACCTGGACCTCGGGTTGGTCCATGTCCATCAAGAAGTACGTGAGGCCCTTGTGCTTGGGGACGTCCTGGTCGGTGCGGGCGACGAGCATGCACCACTTCGAGAACTGCGCGCCCGAGGTCCAGACCTTCTGGCCTGTGACGATCCAGTCGGCGCCGTCCTTGCCCGCGCGGGTCTTGACGGCGGCGAGGTCCGAGCCGGCCTCGGGCTCGGAGAAGCCCTGGCACCAGATCTCCTCCGCGGAGAGGATCGGCGTCAGGTAGCGCTCCTTCTGCGCCTCGGTGCCCCAGAACATCACCGTCGGGCCGCCGAGCAGCAGGCCGAGGACGTTCGCCGGCAGCGGCGCCTGCGCGCGGCCGAGCTCCTCGAAGAAGATCGCCGTCTCGAACAGCGACGCGCCGCGGCCGCCGTACTCCTTCGGCCAGTGGACGCCGGCCCAGCCGCCGTCGTGCAGCCGCGACTGCCACTCGCGCCGCCACTCGTAGCCCGCGAGCTCGCCCGCCGGCTCCTCGCCGGGGGGGTTGGCGGCGAACCACGCGCGCAGTTCGTCGCGGAAGGCGAGCTCGGATGGGCTGAAGGTCAGGTCCACGTCAGGACTCCTCGGGGCTGGGGATGGGGCCGAGGAGGAGCGATTCCGCGCAGTCGCAGAACACGTCCTCCAGGTCGGTCAGATGGGGGGTGGGGTGCGCGCTGAGGCGCTGGACGATCAGCTGCTCGGTGCCCGCGCAGAGGATGAGCAAGGTCTCCTCCGGCGGCTCGCGCCCCTCCGGCCGCTCTTGGCGCGCGGCGCGGGCCGAGCGCCGGTAGCGGTCGGCGAAGGTGTGCAGCGCCTCGGTGCGGACGGCCAGCGCGGCTGGGCCGGCAGCGTGCACCTCGACGAGCGAGGCGCGGGCGAAGCGCGGGTCCTCCTCGAGGGCAGCAAGGTAGGCGCGGATGCCGGCGCGCAGCTTGGCCCGCCAGTCGTCGGCCTCGCGGACGGCGGCTTCGACGCGGGCGTCGAGCACCGCCAGGCCGTGCCGCAGCGCCTCCACGAAGAGCTCTTCCTTCGAGGCGAACTCGTCGTAGAAGGTCGAGCGCGAGACGCCGGCCGCCCGCACGACGTCGGCGACCGTCGCCGCGCCGTAGCCCCGCTCCGCGCTGACGCGCGCCATGGCGCCGACGAGGCGCGCCCGCGCGGGGGAGAGCGCGTCGGCGCGCAGCGCCGCGAGGCCGGGGTGCGCGACGACGAGGGAAGGCGAGGGCTCGGCGGCAGCCACTACGCCGTACCGTAGAGGTACGGCGCTGTACCCGCAAGGTACGGCAGTTCAGGCGACGACGCCGGCGATCACCGCGAAGTGCGCGGCCGCCGCGGCCACCACGAGGACGTGGAAGAGCTCGTGGTAGCCGAAGACGGCGGGCGAGGGGTCCGGCCGCTGGCGGGCGTAGACCACGGCGCCGACCGTGTAGAGCAGCCCGCCCAGCGCAAGGCCGCCCATGCGCACGGGGCCGAGCGCGTCGTACATCGCCGGGGCGACCGCTATGGCCGTCCAGCCGAGGACGACGTAGAGCAGGGCGGTGAGCCAGTCGGGGGCGTCGAGCCAGACCAGCTTGAGCACGACGCCCGCGAGCGCACCGCTCCAGACCACGACGAGGAGCACGACCGCGACGGTCCCGTGGAGGGCGAGCAACGCGAACGGCGTGTAGCTCGCGGCGATGAAGCAGAAGATCATCGAGTGGTCGGCGCGTCGCATCCAGCGTGTCGCGGCGGGCGACCAGGTCCCACGGTGGTACAGCGCGGACACCCCGAAGAGCCCGCAGACGCCTACGGCGTAGACCGAGGCGCCGACCCGGGCGCGGGTCCCTTCCGCCAGCGCCACGAGGAGCACGCCGAGGACCACGGCGACCACGAAGGCGTACTGATGCAGCACCCCGCGGAGGCGCGGCTTGTGCGGCAGGGGTGGCAGGGCGGCGGTGGCCACCCCGGGAACGGTAGTGCGCGAGCCGCCGGGGCCCGGACGGCGGTGGGGCCACGGGGCACGTCCGCACGCCGGATCGGCTTTACTGCGCAGGTCCCCATTCCGCGCGAGCAGCCCTGCCGCGCCCTCCCCGCAGGCCCTTTGCCATGACCGACACGCCCGATACTCCCGAGCCCACTGAGCCGCCCGCCGCGCAGGCTCCGGACCCCGCCGACGTCCCGGCCATGGAGACCGCGGGCGCGACCGGCGCCGATCCCCAGGACGCCCCCGCGGTGCCCGCCGAGCCCGAGGTGTCGGCGGTGCCGACCGCCGAGGAACCGGCACCGGCAGCCTCCGAGGAGCCGGTTCGGCCCGTCGCCGCCGAGCCGGCGCGGTCCGCCGCTCCCGAGGAGGCAGCCGCGCCTGCCGCCGACCAGCCGGCGGTGCCGGCCGCCGAGATCCCGGCCGACGAGGCGCCCGCGACGCCCGCCGAGCCCGTCGTCGACGTGCCTGCGCCCGGGCCGGAGTCGGCCGCCGACGGCCCCGAGGTCCCGGCGGCCGAGGCCCCCGCCGCCCTGGCCCAGCCCGTCGTCGAGGACCTGCCGCCCGCCGCCGCCCCGGTCCCCGACGCGCCCGGCCCCGGTGCCGTCGCGCCCGAGCCGGCCGCCGCGGCTCCGGAGGCGCCGCC
>JBBQZE010000291.1:0-3045 GCA_038207985.1 Solirubrobacterales bacterium | reverse complement strand
GCGCGGGCGGACGCGGTCTTCCTCGTCGGCGGCCGCGTCGTCGACTGGGGGGAGGCCCGCGGCCCCGATGATCTCGTCGAGCGCACCCGGCGCGCGCTCTCGCACCTGCCGCTCCGCGACCAGGTGCCGTCGCTCACCCCGGATGAGGTCGGCGCGGCGCGCATCGCCGCGAGCTGGATCTTGCGCGAGGAGCCACGCGAGCTCCCGCTCGCCCCGGCTCCGGACGCTGCGCGCCTGGGGCGCTTCCACGCACGCGTGCTGGGGGGCGCGAGAACGCCTGCGGCCGCCTGACGCTCCGGGCCCGGAGGGTGTGGCGCTTCGTGCCACCCACGGCGTCACAAGACACCACACGGGGGCGCCGAGCCACAAGGCGCCACACGGGGGCGCCGGGAGGGCCGTCGGTCAGGCGAAGGGGAGCTCGACCACCGTGGCCGCGCTGCCGCCGTCCACGGCGACTTCGGCGCCCGGCTCGACCTCCCGGCGCACGAGGGCGAGGGCGATCCAGCCGAGGTCGGGGTGCTCGACCACGGAGGAGAGCGCTCCCACCGTCTTGCCCTCGGCGGAGGTCAGTGGCGCGCCCTCGGCGGCGGGACCGCCGAGACGAAGGCCGCGCAGGTGGCGGTTGGGCTTCCCCCGCCAGTGCAGGCGGGCGACGGTTTCCTGGCCGACGTAGCACCCCTTTGTGAAGCTCACGGCGCGGGCGTTGAGCCCGGCCTCCTGGGGGATGACGCCATCGTCGAGGTCGACGCCGTAGCGCGGCCGTCCGCGCTCGACGCGCACGATCTCGGCCGCCGCCTCGCCGACGGGCTCGGCGCCCGCGGCCTCGAGCGCGGCGCGGACCGCCGCTGCGGCCTCGGCGCTCACGAGCACGTCGACGCCGACGTCGGTGGCGACCACGAGCGCAGGGTGCCCGGCGATCGCCGTCGCGCGATGGGCGTGTTCCTCGCCGGGCAGGTCGTGGACCCCGGCGACCCGGCGCGCGTCCGGGCCGACCAGCGAGAACAGCGCCTCCTGCAGCGTGCGCTTGTGCAGCTCGGCCTGCCAGCCGATGCCGGCGCGGCGCAGCTGGTCGAACAGCGCCTGGAGCGCGACGCGCTCGCAGTCGAGGTGGAGCTCCGGCGCCTCGCCGCCCACGCGCAAGACCCGCAGGTCCCCGAGCATCTTGCCCTTGTTCGTCAGAAGGGCGGCGTAGCAGCCGTGGCCTTCGGCGAGCGCCTCGACGTCGTTGGTGACCTGCCCGGAGAGCAGCCCCGCCGCCTCCGGGCCCGTCAGTGCGAGCTTGCCGCGCTCCGAGCGGTCCACCAGCGCGCAGCCGGTGGTCAGGGCGTCGTGAGCCTTGCGGGTCGACGTGGGCATGGCCCTCGACGCTAGCGACCAGAGAGCACGGGCCTGCTGGCGATCGGGGTGGCCCGGCCACGGCGGGTACGCTGGCCGCATGGCCCTCGCCGAGACCTACGCCGCGATCGTCGACTCGCTCCCGGACGACTGGACCGACCTCGAGCTCGACGTCCGGATCTTCGACGAGGAGCGCTACATCGACGCCGCGACCTACATGGTCCAGGTCAACGCGCAGCCGTACTCCAACCACGACTGGCACTGGCGCATCCTGATCGCCCACCGGTTCGGCCACGCGGCCAGCTCGCAGGCCACCCATGGGACGTTCCGGCTCCTGGACGAAGCCGGCATCGACGGCGAGCTGGTCGTGCGCCAGGTGCGCGTAGGGCGTTTCGAGTCGGCCTACATGCCGAATCGCCCCGAGTCGGTGCGCCAGGAGTACCTGCGCATCCGCAACCAGTAGCGCGGCGCCCCCTTACCCGTCGATGTTCCCCTTGCGGGCGAACGACGGGTCGAACATCCGTGCGACGTCCGGGCGCTTTCGCGTGATGCCGAAGCGCTGCTCCCACGCCGCCCACTTCGTGAGCGTCGGCAGGTCGAGCTGCCCGAAGGGGTAGCCGCCCGCGGTGAGCGCGGGGGAGAGCGCATCGAGCTGCGCTTGCAGCGTCGCGCGCTTGGCGCCGTCGACCGCCTGCTCCATGACGCCGACGCTCTCCTCCGGCCCCAGGAGGACCTCGCGGTACCCGCGGCGCAGCGCGGTGACGGTGCCCTGCACGAGGTCTGGCGAGTCCTGCAGGGTCGTGCGCTCGGCGACCAGCACGAGCTCCGGGTACGCCGGCGCACCGAAGTCGTCGACGCGGAACTCGCGGGTGCCCGGGCGCTTGGCGCGCAGCGCGACGCCCTCGACGTTCCAGAAGGCGGTCGCGCCGGCGACCTTTCCCGACAGCAGCGAGCCGACCGCGTCGAAGCCGATCGTCGTGCGGCGCACGCGCTTCGGGTCGCCCCCGGCGCCGCGGACCACGGAGTCGAGGACGGCGTCGTCGGAGGGCAGGCCGGTCACGCCGACCCGCTTGCCCTCGAGGTCGCGCGGGGTACGGATCCCGGACCGGGCGAGCACCGCGGCCAGCGGGCGCTGCAGCAGGCTCATGACCGCGACGAGGTCGCGTCCCTTCTCCCGCGCGAGCGCGAGGTCGTGGATGTCCATGACCGCGAACTGCACCCGCCGGGCGAGCAGGAGGGCCACCGCGTCGGTGGAGGCCCCGGGGACCTCGACGCTGAGGTCGACGCCCTCGGCCTCCGCGTAGCCGCGCGTCTCGGCGACGTAGATGCCCGCGTGGACCGCGTTGGGCTGGAAGTCGAGCAGCAGCTTGGCCGGACCGCCGCCCGTCGCGCCCTTCGAGGCGCCGCAGCCCGTCAGCAGGACGGCCGCCAGGGCGGCGACGAGCGGGGCGAGGCGTCGCATCGCCCTGCATCGTAGGTGCCGCCCCGCGGCCGTCCGCGGCCGGCTAGCCGGGCTCGGCGCCCGCCATCGCGGGATCGCCGGCGACGTCGCCCTCGCCCTCGCTCGGCGCGGGGCCGGGCGGGTTGAGCGCGGGGCTGGTGCCGAGGTACGAGGCGGCGGCTCCCGCGCCCAGGGCGAGCGTGGCCAGCGCGGTGCCGTGGAAGCGCGGGAAGCGGCGGGCGTCGACGGAGAGCGGGCCGGGTCCTGCC
>JBBQZE010000290.1:0-3045 GCA_038207985.1 Solirubrobacterales bacterium | reverse complement strand
CTCGGGCTTCGTGTCGCCCCCGAGCGGGAAGCGCAGGCGCCGCGTCGTGGCGGGGTCCAAGCGGGCCAGGACGTAGCTCTGGTCCTTGGCCGGGTCGACCGCTTGGCGCACGAGCCCGTCGGTGGTCGTGCGCGCGTAGTGGCCCGTGGCCAGCGCCACGGCGCCGAGGCGGTCGGCAAAGGCGAGCATGGCGTCGAGGCGCACGTGGCCGTTGCAGCGCACGCACGGGTTCGGCGTCCGGCCCTTGGCGTGGCCGGACAGCCAGGGGTCCACGACACCCGCCCGGAACTCCGCCCGGAGGTCGAGGGTGAAGTGCGGCAGGCCGAGGTCGTGCGCCAGGCGCCGCGCCGTCCGCACGGCGGACGCACTGCAGCAGGAGCGCTCGCCGTCGTTCTCGGCGTCGCGCCAGAGCTCGACGGTGACCGCGACGGCCTCGGGCCCGCAACGCAGCGCGGCCACGGCTGAGTCCACCCCGCCGCTGAGGGCGACGAGGGTGCGCCCGGGCGCCGCCGCGACGTGCGCGTGGTCGCGGGAGGCCCGGCCGAGGGCCTGGTGCATGGCGTCCGCCGCGAGGTCAGCGGCGTGGAGCTTGCCCACGCTCAGCCCGCCGAGCGCGGCGGCCACCTCGGGCGTCCCGAGCCGGGCGGCGTCGAGGAGGTGGGCGCCCGTCACGAGCTCGACGACGGCGGAGGCGGCGGCGACGACCGCCCCGCACCCGCTCGCCGTGAACCCGGCGTCGACCACCCGCTCGCCCTCGACCCGTAGGGCGATGGTCACCAGGTCGCCGCACACGGCGCCCCCGGCGACCCCCTCGAAGGCGCCGTCGGGCTGGTGCCCGCGTGCCCGCGGGTAGGCCAGGTGGTCGGCGAAGCGCTCGTCGGGCACGGGAGCCGAGTCTAGGTGCGCTCCCCGCCCGCCCGGCGGCGGTGGGCGCCTCCGACTGCTCGATCCGCCATCGTCCTGCCTCGTGCTGGTCGCCTGGATCCTGCTCCCGCTCGTCCTGCTCGTGCTCTGCGCGGGCTGCGGGCTCGCGGTGGCCCGGGCCGCCGGCGGGCGCTTGGACGCCCCGCTCGTCCTGCCCGTCGGCCTGGCCGCGATGGTCGTCGTCGCCTCCGCGACCACGGCGTCGAACAGCACCGCCCGTCTCACGACGCCGCTGGTCGTCGCACTGGCGGTCGTGGGCTTCCTCGTCGCGGAGGATCGGCGCGCGTGCCTCCCCGGCCGCTGGCCGGCCGCGGCGGCCACGGGGGTCTTCGCGGTCTTCGCCGCGCCCGTCGTGCTCTCCGGCAGCGCCACCTTCACGGGCTACATCCAGCTCGACGACATCGCCACCTGGCTCGCGCTGACCGACCAGGCGATGGCCCACGGCCGCGACCTCGGCGGCCTCGCGCCGTCCACCCGCGAGGCCGCTCTGGCGTCCTACCTGCCGGGGGGCTACCCGCTCGGCGCCTTCCTGCCGCTGGGGATCGGCCACGCGCTGGTCGGCTCCGACGTCGCGTGGCTGTTCGCCCCGACGATGGCCGTGATGGCGTCGCTGCTCGCGCTGACGCTGACGAGCGTGGTCGGCGCCGTGGTCACCCGGCCGGCGGCCCGCGCGGCCGTCGCCTTCGTCGCCGCCCAGTCCGCGCTGCTGTTCTCCTACGCCGAGTGGGGCGCGATCAAGGAGCTCCTCGCTGCGCTGCTGGTCGCCCTGCTGGCGGCGCTCGCCCCCGCGCTCGTGGACGGGCCGGCGCGACGCGCGCTCATCCCCGCCACCGCGGCGGCGGCGCTGCTCGCCGCGCTCAGCGCGGGCGCGGTGGCCTGGGTGGTCCCGGTGCTCGGCGTCGCGCTGCTCGCCGCGCGACCGCGCATGGGCGCGCTCGTCCGGACCCTCCCGGCACTCGTGGTGGCGATCGCGGTGCTGTCCGTGCCCTCGCTGGTGCTGGCCCGCACGTTCCTCGCCCCGCAGGTCAAGGCCGGGAGCATCCTGAGCGCCCCCACCGAGCTCGGCAACCTGCCCGGGCCGCTCGGGTTCGAGCACGTGCTGGGGATCTGGCCGTCCGGCGACTTCCGGCTGACCCCGGACGACGAGGCGCTCACGCGGCTGCTCCTGGTCGCGCTGGTCGTCGCAGCCGCAGCAGGGCTCGCGCTCGCGCTGTGGCGCCGGGCGACGCCCCTCGTCGGCTACGTCGTCGGCAGCCTCGTCGCCTGCGTCGCCCTCATCTCCCGGGGCTCGCCGTGGGTGGACGCGAAGGCCATGGCCACCGCGAGCCCCGCGGTGCTCGTCGCCGGCCTCTCCGCCCTGGCGGCCGCGGCGGCCGCCCCGCGTCTCGGGCGCGCCGCGCAAGGTGCCGCGGTGGCGGGCATCGGGGCGCTGGGCGCGGCCGTCCTGTGGTCCAACGCGCTGACCTACGGCACCGCGTACCTCGCGCCGAAGCCGCAGCTCTCCGAGCTCCAGTCGGCCGGGCCGCTGCTCGCCGGCCAGGGCCCGACGCTGATGACGGAGTACGAGCCCTACGGCGCGCGGCACTTCCTGCGCGCCGCGGACGCCGAGAGCGCATCGGAGCTCCGGCGCCGCGTGATCCCGCTGCGCAACGGGATGCAGCTGCCGAAGTCCGGCGCGGCGGACATCACCGCCTTCGACCCCACGGCCCTGCGCGACTACCGCAGCCTGGTGCTCCGGGTGAACCCCATGGCCAGCCGCCCGCCCTCGGCCTACCGCCTCCTGCGCGCCGGCCGCTACTACGACGTCTGGCAGCGGCCGGCGGTTCCACCGGAGGCGCCCGTCGACGACCTGCCGCTCGGCGGCGAGGCCGGGCCCGGCGCCGTCCCCGACTGCGCCCAGGTCGCCCGCCTCGCCGAGGAGGCCGGGCCCGGCGGGCGGCTGGTGAGCGTCGCCCGGCGGCCCCCGGTGGTCCGCGGGCTGGCGGCCACCGATCACCCGCTGAGCTGGCCGACCACCCCCGGGGTGGCCGCGACCGTGGTGCCCACGGGCGACGGGCGGCTCATCACCGACGTGCAGGTCCCGGCGCCGGGCACGTGGTCGGTCTGGGTCGGCGGCTCGTC
>JBBQZE010000289.1:0-3049 GCA_038207985.1 Solirubrobacterales bacterium | reverse complement strand
CCGACGGGTGCAGCGGCTCGGCGGGCGGCTCGGCGGACGGCTCGCGCTCGACGCGCCGCAGGATCGCGGCGATGCGGGCGTGCGCGTACTGGACGTAGAAGACGGGGTTCTCGGAGGACTGCGAGCGGGCCTGCGCGAGGTCGAGGTCCATCGTCGTGTCGTGCGAGCGCTGCAGCAGGTACCAGCGCGAGGCGTCGACGCCGATGTCGGCGACCAGGTCGTCGAGCGTCACGAACTCCCCCGCCCGCTTGCTCATGCGGACGGCCTCGCCGCCCTCCGACAGCGAGACGAGCTGCATGATCAGCAGCTCGAGCCCGTCGTCAGCCCCTCCGAGCGCCTCGAAGGCCGCATGCATGCGGCGCACGTAGCCGTGGTGGTCGGCACCCCACACGTCGAGCAGGAGGTCGAAGCCGCGCTCGCGTTTGTCCTGGTGGTAGGCGATGTCCGAGGCGAAGTAGGTGTGCTCCCCCGTCGCGCGCTCGATGACGCGGTCCTTGTCGTCGCCGAACTCCGAGGTCCGGAGCCACAGCGCGCCGTCGGCGCGGTAGGTCCGTCCCTGCTCGTCGAGGACGTCGAAGGCGTGCTGCACGCGCGACGGGTCGCCGTCGTGGAGCGACTGCTCGGAGAACCAGGTGTCGAACCTGACGCCGAAGGCTTCCAGCGACGCCCGCGCGGAGGCCACCATGAGCGCCACGGCCGCCTGCCCGAGGGCCTCGAGGTCCATGTCGGCCGCGCCGTCGATGCGGTCGGCGAGCTCCTGGACGTACTCGCCCTGATACCCGTCGTCCGGGACCGCTTCGCCGAGAGCCCGCGCCTGCACCGAGCGGCCCAGCACAGCGATCTGCGACCCGTGGTCGTTGACGTAGAACTCGCGGTGGACCTCGTGGCCGGCGAGCTCGAGCGCGCGGGCGAGCGCGTCCCCGTAGGCCGCGTTGCGCGCCCCGCCGACGTGGACGGGCCCCGTCGGGTTGGCCGAGACGTACTCGACGTTGACCTTGCGCGGCCGCTCGGGCCGGCCGCGGCCCCAGCCGTCGCCCGCCCCGAGGACCTCGGCGAGCCCTCGCGCGTGCCAGCCGTCGGACAGCACGAGGTTCAGGAAGCCGGGACCGGCCACCTCGGTGCGCTCGAGATCGGCCCCGAGCTCCGCCTGCACGGCCGCGGCGAGTTGCCCGGCGATGTCCCGCGGCGGCCGGCCGAGCGCCTTGGTGAGCAGCAGCGCGGCGTTGGTCGCGTAGTCCCCGTGGTCCACCTGCTTGGGGCGCTCGAGCGTCGGCGGCGCCTTCGGCTCGCCGCCCAGGCCCGCGGCGGCCCGCAGGACCGCGCTGCGCAGGGCGTCGAGGGTCTCGCTCATCCCCCGATGACACCACGTCGGCCGCGATCCGTGTCGCACGGCCCCCGGTTTGCGTCAGCGGGCCCCATCGCTAGTGGTGGTAGGGCTCCCCCGCGAGGATCTTGTGGCCGCGGTAGAGCTGCTCCAGCAGGACCACGCGCGCGAGCTGGTGCGGCAGCGTCATCGGCCCGAGCGAGAACCGGTGCTCGGCCGCCGCGAGCTCCTCGAGCCCGAACGCTCCGCCGATCACGAAGCAGAGGTCACGGCCCGAGCGCCGGCGCTGCTCCAGGAAGGCGGCAAACGCCTCGGAGCTGAAGGCCTCGCCGCTGGAGTGCAGCAGCGAGACGAACGGCCCGGGCCCGCCGCCGGGCGGGCCGGTGGGGATGCGGCGGATCACCTGCTCGTCGTCGCGGACCTCGACCAGCTCGAGGCGGGCGTAGCGCCCCAGGAGCTTTCCGTAGTGGGCGACGTCGTCTGCGTACGGGGGCCGCAGGCGGCCGACCGCGAGGACGAGCAGGCGCATGAACCTGCGAGACTACGGGCCATGGCCGACGAGCAGCCGGGGCTCCCCGAGCGCCAGATCAACATCCAGTTCGACCCGTCGCAGATGGCGGGCCACTACGCGAACTTCGCCAACGTGAGCCACTCGGACTACGAGTTCACGGTGACCTTCGCCCGGGTCGACCACGAGGTGGAGGACACCGAGGTCCCGGGGGTCGTCGTCACCCGGATCAACCTCTCCGCCCTCTTCATGCGCGAGCTGATCGACGCCATGGAGGACAACTACTCCAAGTGGAGCACGACCCAGGGCATCAAGAACCTCCCCGAGTTCGGCAGCGACGAGGACCAGGCCTCACCGCCTCGCTGATCGCGGCATGCGCGTCGCGGTCCTCTCGGACATCCACGGCAACCGGCACGCCCTCGAGGCGGTGCTCGACGACGTCGCCGAGTCGGGCGCCACCGACCTCTGGTGCCTCGGCGACGTCGTGGGCTACGGCGCCGACCCCAACGACTGCGTCGCGCTCGTGCAGGGCAGCGCGGCCCTCTGCCTGGCGGGCAACCACGACCTCGCGGTGACCGGGGAGCTCGCGATGGACGAGTTCTCCAGCGG
Organism: Solirubrobacterales bacterium; assembly: GCA_038207985.1. Taxonomy (GTDB): domain Bacteria; phylum Actinomycetota; class Thermoleophilia; order Solirubrobacterales; family Solirubrobacteraceae; genus Paraconexibacter. The sequence continues at coordinate 608 of JBBQZE010000289.1, read as the reverse complement.
CGCTGCGCTCGCCGCGCGCTGGACCCAGGACGTCATCAACGCTGAGCCCCTCGGCTTCCTCTCGAGCCTGGCGTCGGCGGGCGAGGCCGGCGACATCGGCCTCTACCACGCGAGCCCGCGCGACCCCGTCTGGGAGTACGTGCTCTCCGAGCTGCTCGCCGAGCTGTGCTTCGACGTCCAGGCCCAGCGGCTCGCGCTCATCGGGCACTCCCACGTGGCGCTGAGCTTCGCCCGAGGCGCCGGAGAGCCGACCACGGGCGGCAAGCGCCGGGCCGGCGACGTCGCCGATCTCTCGACGGGCGAGTGGCTGCTCAACCCCGGCTCGGTCGGCCAGCCCCGCGACGGCGACCCGCGCGCGGCGTGGCTCCTCCTGGACACCGAGCAGGCGACCGGCACGTGGATGCGGACGCCCTACGACGTCGCCGGCGCCGGCGCGGCGATCCGTGCGGCGGGGCTCCCCGACTCGCTCGCCGAGCGCCTGGAGGTCGGGCAGTGAGCTCCCGCGGCACCGCCTGCATCCTGGCCGTGGTGCTCGGCGTGCTGAGCGCCGTCGCGGCCGGCTGCGGCGGTGGGTCCTCGAAGCTGCTCGCGAGCTCGGACGCCACGAG
>JBBQZE010000288.1:0-3111 GCA_038207985.1 Solirubrobacterales bacterium | reverse complement strand
ACCGCGCCGCCTACGACCGCTCGGCCCGCACGGCGCCGGACGACCCCGAGCAGCCCTACGGCCGCGCATGCGACGCAGGCGAGGACCACGAACCAGCCGGGCGCGAGGAGCGGCGTGTAGAACGCCTCCGCCGCGCGCCAGTGCGGCCTGGCCCAGAAGACCGTCGCGTAGCCCCGGGACTCGAGGACGAGCGGGGCGAAGACCAGCAGCGGCACCAGCGCGCCGGCGAAGGACGCAAGGACGATCACATCCACGCGGCGACGGGCGACCGAGCGGGCCGCCTCCCCCGCCAGCAGCGGCGCGACCATGAGCACCGCGAAGTAATGGCTGCCCACCGCAGCCGCCAGCGCCACCGCGGTCCCCACGGCGAAGGCGGTGCGCCGGGGGCCGCCCTCGGCCGCCCGCTGCCAGCAGACCAGCGCCGCGGCGGAGAAGCCGAGCACCATGCCGTACGGGCGGGCTTGGAAGCCGTAGCCCCAGGCCCCGGTCGTCAGCGGGACCAGTGCCGCAGCGAGGCCGTAGACCGGGGACGTGCGCCGGGATACGAAGAGGTAGAGGCACGCGCCGAGCAGCGCGAAGCCGAGGATCGACGGGAGCCGCATTGCGATGGTCGAGTTCCCGAGGGCCCAGAACGCGGTCCGGATGACGAGGTAGAAGGAGAACGGGGTCTGCTCGACCCCGGTGCCGAGCGTCGTCCACACGTCGCCAGCGCTCGGGAGCCGCCCGATCGAGGAGGTGAAGAGCTCGTCGTTGCTGGTGGGGTTGCGCTCCGCCAGCACCACGGATCCCGCGACCTCCAGCACCAGCCCAAAGGGGAGCAGGACGACCGCGCGACGGTCGACGCGGGCCCCGACCCTCGCGGCCATCCCCTCTGCGGCCGCCGGCAGCTCGCGCAGCCGGAACACGTCATCGCCTCCCGGCGGCAACGAGGCGAAGCAGCGCCCGGGTGTAGCTCGGGCCGTACTTCAGGATGCTGAAGCTCGAGGTACCCATCGCCGCCTCCCGATCGATCCAGGAGACCGGCACCTCGCGGATGTCGTGGCCGGCGAGCAGCGGCTTCAAGCCGGTCTCGGCGTTCGCGGCGAAGTCGGGACGGGTGATGTCGAGGTCCTTGAGCAGGTCGGCGCGGTACAGCTTCAAGTTGTTCGACACGTCCCGGAAGCGGCGCCGCAGGAACAGCCGCGCGACGAGGTGGAAGGCGCGGTTGACGACGACCTTCGCCCACGGGTAGTTCACCAGCACGGACTCGTGTGAGAAGCGGCTGCCGATCGCGCCGTCGGCGCCGGCGGCGACGACGTCGAAGAGGTCCCGCAGCTCGGGCACGATCAGCTCGAAGTCCGCGTCCATGGAGAGGATGTAGGCGCCGGTCGCCGCCGCGTAGCCGTCCCTGAGCGCAAGGCCGACGCCGTGCGGCGGCGTGCGCTGGATGAGGCGGACGCGGGTGTCCTCCCGGGCGAGGGCCAGCGTCACTTCCGCGGTTCGATCGCCGCTCGGGTCGTTGACGAAGATGACCTCCTTGATGTACGAGCCGTAGGTCCCCAGCAGGCTGCGCACCAGGCCGGGGATGTTGGCCGCCTCGCCTCGGCACGGGACCACGACGGAGGTCGAGCCGCGCAGGTGCTCATGCCGCGCGAGGTCGATGGGCGCCCGCCGCCCGGCGCCGCCGGGCTTCTTCGCCCACACCATGAGGGTCCCGCAGACCTCCCGCAGGCCCGGGGCGTGCTCGACCAGGAACGCCGTCTCCTGGATGACCGGGATGAGGCGGCGAGGCGTCCGTGGATGCACGATGTCGTAGGGGACCACCTCGATCGACTTGAAGCCCTGGGCGGCCAGCACAGCGGCCAGCCGGTTCTTGCGCATCCCGACCTGGCAGGCCGCGTTGCCGGCGAGCCGGGCGATCGGGGGCACCAGGCTCTTCACGAGCACCTGTGGGTTCCAGAAGTTGGCCTCGAAGAAGAGCAGCTGCCCGCCCGGCTTCAGCAGCCGGTGGATCTTGCGCAGGTTCTCGGAGTGCGCGTCGTGGCAGAGGATGGCGGTGCCGACGACGTAGTCGAAGCTCGCCGCCGGGAGCTCGTCGAGGTCGCCGACGAGCACGGACGCGACGCCCGGGCCGTCGGCCTGCCCCGCGAAGGCCTCGTCGAACGTCACCGCGGTGACCGGGCTCTCCCCGCGGAGGGCCTCCGCGAGGTGCCGGCTCCACAGCCCGCTCCCCGCGCCGAGCTCGAGGACCGACTCGCCCGGCAGGACGTGGAAGCAGTGGCGCACGGTCACGGCGCGCCAGTGCAGCTTGAGCGGCGCGGTCGACGGGTGGCGGCGCCAGTAGGCCTCGCGGGTGCGCTCCATCTCCCGCAGATTGGCCTCCAGCCGGCCGTCGCCGGACGTCACGCGCGCGCCTCCGCGGCGCTCATGCGCGCACCGCCGCCGCCCGCAGGCCGCGCACCCCGCCGTAGCGGGCGACCAGCGCGACGAAGCCGGCGAGCGTGATCGGCACGAGCAGCACGAAGCGCACGAGGATGAGGTACGAGACGGCCTGGGCGCTCGTCCCCCCGATCGCCTTGACGCCGATGACCGCGGCCGCGTCCTGCGTGCCCGCGTAGCCGGGGCCGCTGGGGATGAGCGAGAACATCGATGCGAGGGCCACCAGGTAGAGCGCCTCGAGCGGGCTCGCGTCGAGGTTGGCCGCCGCGGCGCAGGAGCCCCACACCGCGGCCTCGCCGAGCCAGATGAGGACCGTGAGCCCGAGCATCGCCACGCCATGGCCGGAGCGAAGGCTGCGTGTCGAGGCGGTGACGGGCGCGAGGGCGACCCGCGCGCGGTCGACGAGGCCGCGGCGCCGCAGCACGAACGCCGCAGCCGCGAGCGCCGCGACCCCGGCGACCGCCAAGGCGCAGAGCACGGCGAGGGTGCCGCCGCCCGGCAGCCCCGCCCCGCCCGCGACCGTGGTGGCCAGCACCACGAACAGCACCGCCAGGACGGCGACGTCGAGCAGGCGTTCGGCCAGCAGCGTCCCGACGACGAAGCGCTTCGTCGCCCCGGCCCGCGGGGCCATGAGCACGACGCGCATCGCGTCACCCGCGCGGGCGGGCAGGACGTTGTTGCCCATGTAGCCGA
>JBBQZE010000287.1:0-3113 GCA_038207985.1 Solirubrobacterales bacterium | reverse complement strand
CGACCTTCATGCCGGCGACGCCCTGGTCCCAGCCCTGGATGACCTGGCCCTTGCCGAGGCCGAACTTGAACGTGTCGTTGCGGTCCCAGGAGGCGTCGAACTGCTTGCCCGTGCTCCACGACACGCCGACGTAGTGGACTTCCACGATCTGGCCCGCGGAGGCCTCCGGGCCGTCGCCGACCTCGAGATCGTCGAGCTCGAGCTGGTAGGAGGGCGCCTGGTCGGACGGGACCTCGACGACGGGCTTGGTGGGGTCGGCCATGGCTCAGACCGTACCCGGGGACGCCGCGATCGCGGCGGCGAAGGCGTCGACCTCCTCCGGCGTGGTGTCCCACGAGCACATCCAGCGCACCTCGCCCGTGGCCTCGTCCCAGACGTAGAACGGGAAGGTCTCCTGCAGCGACGCGGTGACGGCGGCGGGCAGGATCGCGAACACCGCGTTCGCCGGGGTCGCCTGCGTCACCCGTACGCCGGGCACGTCCGACACCGCCGCCGCGAGGCGCGCGCCCATGGCGTTCGCGTGCCGGGCGGAGCGCAGCCAGAGGTCGTCTTCGAGCAGCGCCACGAACTGCGCGGCGAGGAAGCGGCCCTTGGAGGCGAGCTGCATCGACTGCTTGCGGATCCACGCGAAGCCCTCGTCGAGCTCGGGGGCGAGCAGCACGACCGCCTCACCGAAGACCATCCCGTTCTTCGTCCCGCCGAACGAGACGGCGTCGACGCCGGCGTCGGTCGTGAACGCCCGCAGCGGCAGGTCGAGCGCGGCCGCGGCGTTGGCCAGACGGGCGCCGTCGACGTGCAGGTACATCGCGTTGGCGTGGGCGAGGTCCGCGAGCGCGCGGACCTCGCCGGGCGTGTAGAGGGTTCCGAGCTCGGTGGTCTGGGTGATCGAGATGACCCGCGACTGGACGGCGTGCTCGTCGCCGACACGGATGACGGCGCGCTCCACGAGCTCCGGCGTCAGCTTGCCGTCCGGGGTGGGGAGGTCCAGCAGCTTGCAGCCCGTCAGGAACTCGGGCGCGCCGCCCTCGTCGACGTTGACGTGCGCGCTGGCGGCGCAGACGACGGCGTGCCACGGGCGGCACATCGCGCGCAGGATGCAGACGTTGGCGCCGGTCCCGTTCCACACGAGGTGCGCCCGCGCGTGCTCGCCGAAGTGCTGGCGCAGCAGCTCCTGCGCCCGCGCCGTCCACTCATCCGCGCCGTAGGCGACGGCGTGGTCGGCGTTGGCCTCGGCCATCGCCGCGAGCACCTCGGGGTGCGCGCCGGAGTAGTTGTCGGAGGCGAAGCCCTTCATGCCCGGAGCCTACGAGCCCTCAAGCGGCGCGCCGCACGACGGTCGTGCGGTCGACCTCGTGGGCGATGGACCAGCCTTGGGCGCCGTGGGGCCCACGGAACACGTCTTCCACGACCGCGGTCGGCCCGGGCAGCCCGCGCCCGTCGGCGCGGCCGAGGCGAGAGTCGTGGAACGCGACGAGGCCGCCGGGCCGCACGTGCGGGTGCCAGAGCTCCCAGTCCAGGCGCACCCCGGGCTCGAGATGGTCGCCGTCGATCCACAGGAGGTCGATCGGTGCCTCCCACCCGCGCACCGCGTCCTCGCTGCGCGCGACGTGCCAGGTGACCCGCGGCCCCTGCGAGCCGGCGGCGCGCGCGACGGCCCGTCGCGTGGCCCACTCGGTGCCGGCCCATCTACTCGGCAGCGCGCCTGGCTGCCGGCCGAACGGGTCGATGAGGTGCAGCTCGCCGCCGGCCGGCATGTCGCGCACGAACTGCACGGCGGAGCCGCCCTCGTAGACGCCGATCTCGACCACCAGCCGCGCTCCGGCGGCCAGTTCGGCCAGCAGCGCCGCCTCCCGGGTGCTGTGCATGGCTCGCGGCGGGATGACGCCGAGGCCGACCGTGACCGCCCGGAGCCGGACGTCGTGGCGCAGGCGATCGGGGACGAGGCGGCGCGCGGCGGGCGGCAGCAGGGGCAAGGTCAGGGCTCCGTCGGGTCGATGGGCGACATGGTGCCGCAGCTCGCGGCGTCAGTGCGCGCCGGCGAGCACCAGGCGCTGGCCGCTCATCTTGCGCGCCGCGTCCGAGCAGAGGAAGGCGACCGCCTCGGCGACCTCCCCGACGTCCTGGAAGGTCGCGTAGGCCTTCTCCGGGCTGGCCTCGCGCATCGCGGGGGTCACGAGCGCGTTGACGACGACGACGTTCGCGGTGGCGCCCGTCCCCTTCAGGTCGTCGGCCAGAGCAAGGGTCCAGGCCTCCGCTGCGGCCTTGGCGGCGCCGTAGGCGGCGTTCGTGCCCGACGGGCGCTGCGCCTGCAGCGAGGAGACCAGGACGAAGCGCCCGTGCTCGCCGGCCGCGGCCAGGTGCGCCCGAAACGCGCGGGACGCGTGCTGGGTCGTGCGCACGAGCGCGTCGTGCATCGTCGTCCAGTCCTCGTCGGGCGCCTCGGCCAGCGGCTTGCCGCCGCGCCAGCCGCCGACGAGGTGTACCAAGCCGTCGACGCCGCCGAAGCGGCGGATCACCGCCTCCGCCCAGCGCTCGGCGTCGGCGGGATCGAGCAGGTCGACGGCGTCGGCGCGGACCCGGTCGCTCGGGAGGTGCTCGACCAGGGGCTCGAGCAGCTCGGTGTCGCGGTCGGCCAGCGCCACGCGCGCCCCTGCGGCCAGCAGCGTCCGCGCCACGGGCGGCCCGAGCGCCCCGCCCGCGCCCGCGATCGCGTACGTGCGCCCGGCCAGCGCGCCGGCGCTCATGCCGCCACCGGCACCTTGCGCTCGATGACCGGCGCGAGCTTGGCCTTCAGCGAGGTGTAGAAGATCGACAGCGGGAACTCGTCCGGCAGCACGTCGTCGAGGTAGGGCCGCGGGTCCTCGGCCTCGGCGTAGGCGCGGACGGGAGCGGCCCAGCGCGAGCCGGCGGCCGGGGTCACGTACTGCGCGACGAGGTCGTGGGCGGCACCCCAGTGCGCGAGCTTGGTGCGGTCGATGCCCGCCCGGTAGAGCTCCTCCACGGCGCTGCGCAGCTCGAGGACGCCGTCGGCGACCCGGGGCCAGTCCACGGTGAGGCGGTTGTCCGTCCAGTGCAGCCGGCCCGTGCGGTGCAGGTAGGCGAACAGGAGCTGG
>JBBQZE010000286.1:0-3139 GCA_038207985.1 Solirubrobacterales bacterium | reverse complement strand
GCGCCCCCGTCGATCGCGGCCCTGGCCGCGGCGGGGGTTGCCCTGATCGCCTGGCGGGTGCGGTCGCTGACCGGCGCGGGAGCCGTCGCGGCCTGGGCGGTCGGCACGGCGGTGCTGGTCGGAACGGGATGGCGTGGCGGCGCGGTGCTGGCCGCCTTTTTCGTCTCCAGCAGCCTGGTCGGACGGCTGACCCCGCCGCGCGCGGAACTCGACGCCAAGGGCGAGCGCCGCGACGCGTGGCAGGTGGGCGCCAACGGCGGCGCGGCGGCGGTCGGTGCGCTGCTCGGGCTGCCGCTGCCGGGGCTCGGCCTCTGGCTGGTGACCGCGAGCCTCGCCGCCGCCGCCGCGGACACCTGGGCCACCAGTCTCGGCGGCCTGAGCCGCGGTCGGCCCCGGCGGCTGCTCATTGGTGACGAGGTGCCGGCCGGCACCAGCGGCGGGATGTCCGTCACTGGGAGCATCGGCGCGCTGGCCGGCGCCTCGCTCGTGGCCGGGACGGCGGTGGCGGCGGGCGGGCCGGCGATCCTCCTTCCGCTCGGGACCGGGATAGGTTTCGCGGGGATGGTCGTCGACTCGGTGCTCGGCGCGTTCTGGCAGGGGAGATTTCGCTGCCCGACCTGCGACCTCGCGAGCGAATGGCGCGTCCATCGCTGCGGCACCCGGACGATCCGGGAGGGAGGCTTTGCATGGCTGACCAACGATGGCGTCAACCTGGCGGGCACGGCCTTCGCCGCGCTGTTCGCGGCCGGGGCATGGCTGGCCTGGTCTCGCTGACGCTGCTGCTCGCGGCCTGCAGCGGCGACGCGATGGCGCCCCGCCCCGATCAACCGGGCGGCGGCATCGGCACGGGGACGAGCGGCGGCTCAGGCTCGCGCGCGACCCTGGTCGGCTCGTGGCAGGCGGTCACCGTGGTCGACGTGCCCGGCGACATCCAGACCTGGACCACGACCTGGCGGTTCGACGCGGACGGCACCTGCCTGCAGACGGTCGTTACCGAGTCGCTCGCCGAAGGCATTCCGCGCACGACCACCCGGACATGCGCCTGGACCGCAAACGACACGCAGGTCACCATCAGCTTCACCGGCGGCGGGACGCTCGCGTTCGAATTCTCCTTCGCCGGGCTCTCGCCCGACCGACTCATCCTCGATGGATTCGAGTACCAGCGCCTCGCCTGAGCCGCCCGCGTTCTTCGACGTGCTCGTCGTCGGCGCGGGGCCCGGCGGGAGCGCCGCGGCCGCCCTGCTCGCGCGCGCGGGCTACCGGGTGGCGGCGGTGGATCGCGCCGCGTTCCCACGCGACAAGGCCTGTTCCGAGTACATGAGCCCCGAGACCGTGCGCCTGCTCGACCGGCTCGGCGTGGTCGGCGAGCTCGAGGCCGCCGGGGCGGCACCGGTCCGGGGCACGATGGTGACGGCGGCGCGAGGCAGCCGGCTCGACGGCCGATTCGCGCGGGCCGGCACGCCACCGTTTCGGCCGACCGGGCTCTCAGTGGCGCGCCGGATCCTCGATCATGCCCTCGTGCGCGGGGCGCGCGAGGCCGGGGCGACCGTGCTGGAGCGCACCGCGGTCGAGGAGCTGCTATACGACGGCGGTGCCGTCGCCGGCGCGGTGGTGCGCGACGCCGCGGGCGGGCGGCGGAGCGTGCGCGCGAGGCTCACCGTCGGCGCGGACGGGCTCCGGTCGATCGTTGCTCGCCGCCTCGGCCAGCGCCGGCACGGGCATCTCCGGCGCATCGCGTTCGTGGCCCATGTGGACGGCGTGGCCGGCATGGGCGACTCGGCCGAGATGCACGTCGGCCGTGCGGGGTACGTAGGGCTCAACGCGATCGGCGGCGGTCGGACCAACGTGGCGCTGGTCGTGCCCGCGGACCGGGGCGCCGACGCCCGGGGCCAGGTGGAAGGCTTCTTCCTGAGCGCGCTCCGCGGCTTCCCCAGCCTGCACGAGCGGGTGACGGCGGGATCGCTCGCGCGGAAGGTGATGGCGACCGGGCCGTTCGCGGCCTGGTCCGGCCGGGTGATCGCCGACGGAGCGGCCCTGGTGGGCGACGCGGCCGATTTCTTCGATCCATTCACCGGCGAGGGCATCTACAGCGCGCTCCGCGGCGCCGAGCTGCTGGCCGGAGCGGCCGCGGCGGCGCTGGCCGAGCCGGGGATCGTCCCGGTTGCCGCTCTCGCGCCCTACCGGCGCGCCCGCCGCCGGGCGTTCGCGGGCAAGTGGGCGGTCGAACGGCTGATCGGCTACGGCATGGAGTTCCCCGCCCTGTTCGACCGCGCGGTGGCGCGGCTGGGGCGGCGAGCGGGCATGGCGGACACGCTCATCGGCGTGACCGCCGACTTCGTGCCGGCGCGGCGGGTGCTCAATCCGTTCTTCCTCGCGAGGATGATCCTCTGAGTCAGCCCGATGTCGACGCCGCCCGCTTCCGCCAGCTCCTGGGCCGATTCGCCACGGGGGTGACCATCCTCACCGTGCGGAACGGCGGGGGCCGCCCGGTGGGCATGACGGCCAGCAGTCTGGCCTCGGTGTCGCTGCTGCCGCCGCTGGTGTCGGTGTGCGTGGACCACGAGGCCGAGCTCTACGACCTGATCGTGGCGACGCGGGAGTTCGTGGTCAACATCCTCGAGGCGGGACAGGAGGAGCTCTCGCGCCGGTTCGCGGACAAGCACGACGACCGGTTCGAGGGCGTCGGCTACCACGCCGGGCCCGACGGCCAGGTCCTCCTGGACGGCGCGCTGGCGCACATCGAGTGCGAGCGGTTCGCCATCCACCCGGGTGGCGACCACACGATCGTGATCGGCCGCGTGGTCGGGGGCGAGACCCGCGACGGCCACCCGCTGCTCTACTACCGCGGCGGATACGCCGCGCTCTCATGAGCGCGATCGAGCCGCTCGCCTTGAGCCCGGTCGGCGTCGAGCTGCTCGACGATCCGTCCGCCGATCCGGTCGCGGTCGCCGAGTCGCACCGGAACATCGCGCGGTCCAACCTCTGGTTCGGCGGCGCCTCCGCCGTCCGCCGGGGGCTCGCCCGGACGCTCGCCGGCATCCCCGCGGGCACCGCGCTCACCCTGGCCGATCTCGGCACCGGCCTCGGCGACCTTCCGCGGACGGCCGCGCGGTGGGCGGCGCGGCGCGGCATGCGTCTC
>JBBQZE010000285.1:0-3146 GCA_038207985.1 Solirubrobacterales bacterium | reverse complement strand
GGACGTCCCGTGGACTCCCGCATCCTGAGCACCGAGCACGCCAAGCAGTCGGGGGTCGACGAGCCCTGGCAGGAGGGCAACGAGGCGTGGTGGGACTGGTACCTGTCGCTCGCCGATCCGGCCGGAACCCCCGTCGAGCTCGTCGAGGTCGCGCCGCCCGCACCCGTCGACGCGATCGGGATCGAGGAGCTGCGGGCGGAGCTCGCCGAGCCCTACGCCCTGACCGACGCGCAAGCCTCCGGATTCACCGCCGACGGCTACGCGAAGCTGCCCGGCGTGCTCTCCGCGGGTGCACTGGCTTTGGCCCGTGAGGAGGTCGGGCGCCTGGCCGCGGCCGGCGACGGACCCGGCAAGTCGGGCTTCCTGAGCCTGGACATGATGTGGCAGGGCGACTCGGAGGTGCTGCGGCTGTTCGCGCTCTCCTCGCGCCTCGGGCGCCTGGCGGCCGACTTGCTCGCCGTCGCCGACGTCCGGCTCTACCACGACAACGTGCTGTCCAAGCAGCCGGGCTGCGGGCGCACGCCGTGGCACTTCGACGCCCACCACTTCCCGATCGCCTCCCGGGACATCGTGACGAGCTGGATCCCGCTGCAGGCGATACCGGCGCCGATGGGCCCGCTCGCCTTCGCGGCGGGCAAGGACACCTGGCAGCAGGCCGAGGGCGTGGACTTCGATGCCAAGGGCACCTCCTACGACAAGGGCGTCGAGGCGGCCTTCCGCGCGGCGGGCGTCCGCGTGGACGACGCGCCGTTCGCCCTCGGCGAGGTCAGCTTCCACCACGCCTGGTGCTTCCACTGCGCTCGGGGCAACGCCACGACCCAGCCGCGGCAGGTCATGGCCACGACGTACTTCGCCGACGGGGCCCGCCTGGTCGACAGCCCGACGATGGTCTCCGGCGACTTCGAGGGCTTCCTGCCGGGCGCCCGGCCCGGCGAGGTCATCGACACGCCGCTGAACCCCGTCGTCTCGCGGTGAGCCCGGTCCCCGGGCCGACCGCCGACGGCGGGGTGGCGTACTGGCGCGCGCGGGCGCGCAGCCTGGGCGCCCACGCGGTGCTCTCCACCGATCATGCGGGCACCGATGTCGCCGCGGTGTCGGCCGCCCACCGCGCCCACCTGCTGCCGGCCGTCGCCGCCCTGCTGCCCTTCGCGCCCGCGCCCGAGCGCACGGCGCTCGACCTGGGCTGCGGGACCGGGCGCCTGACCGCCGACCTCGCGGCGCTGGTCGGTGGCCGCGCGATCGGCGTCGACCCGGTGGCCGAGCTGCTGGCCGCCGCCCGCCCGGCGCCGCGGGTCGAGTACCGCCGGCTGACGGCGACCGCGGAACCGCTGCCCGTCGCCGACGACGAGGTCGACCTCGTGTTCACGTGCCTCGTGCTCGGGGGGATCCCCGGCGCGGAGGCGTTGTCGGCGCTCGGCGCGGAAGTCGCCCGGGTCCTGGCCCCCGGCGGCCTCGTGGTACTCGCGGAGTCCGTCTCCGACCAGCCCGACGTGGATCACTGGACCTTCCGCTCGGTCGCGGACTACGCGGCGGCGCTGCCGTGGGCGCACCTGCGCGAGGTGGCCCGCTTCGACGACGCGGGCGACGCGGTCTCCGTTCTGGCCGGGCGCCGGGCAGCCTGACCGAGGCGGTGTGTGCTCAAAACGGTCCATGGGACCGATCGGAGCACACGCCGCACGCCGGGCGGTCGGTACCCTCGGCGGCATGGCGTCGTCCGCCCAGCGCACGGCGCCACCCGCGTCCCGCGGCACCGTGCCGCTCCTCCCGCCGGAGGAGACGCGCACCGCACGGGCGCTGAACGTCGCCCGCGGCGTGGTGGTCGAGGCCGTCGCGCTCGTGGTGGTCACCGCGTCGCTGCCGGTCCTGCTGCTGGTCGCCATCGGGGTCGACCTCGTGCGCCGGGTGCGCCACGGCACGCCGCTGATGGGCGTGCGGCTGGTGGCGATGGGCTGGTGGTTCCTCGTCGGCGAGGTGCGCGGGTGGCTCGGGCTGACGCTCGTCTGGCTCGCCTCGGGCGGCCCCTTCGGCGGCGACTCGCCGGCCCGGCGGCGGAGGGTCTTCTACCTCCAGCGCACGTGGGCCGCAGGGCACCTGCTCGGCGTTCGCAAGCTGTTCGGCCTGCGCTTCGTCATCGAGGGCGACGAGCTCGCCTCGCCGGGCCCGGTCCTGGTGCTGATCCGCCACGCGAGCATCGTCGACAACGCGCTGCCCGCCGCGCTGCTCTCGGGGCCCCACGGCCTGCAGCTGCGCTACGTCCTCAAGCACGAGCTCAAGGTCCTGCCGACCCTCGATCTCGGCGCGCGCTGGGTACCCACCTGCTTTGTGCGGCGCGCCTCGCGGACCCCCGAGGTCGAGGTCGCGCGCGTGCGCACGCTGGCGACGCACCTGCACGGCACCGACGAGGGGGTGCTCATCTTCCCCGAGGGCACGCGCCACACGCCGGCCAAGCTCGCCCGGGCGCAGGAGAAGATCCGGGAGTCCGACCCGCAGACCGCGGACCTCGCCGACCGCCTGCGCCACCTGCTGCCGCCGCGGCTCGGCGGGCCGCTGGCCCTGCTCGACGAGGGCACCGAGGCGGACGTGCTCGTCTGCGGGCACGTCGGGCTGGACGGCTTCGAGAAGGTGTCGGACATCTGGCGGGGCGAGCTGGTCGGTACCACGGTGCGCGTCAAGCTCTGGCGCCACCCGCGTGCCGAGGTCCCCGACGGCGAGCGGGAGCGGATCGCCTGGCTCTACGCGCGCTGGCAGGAGCTCGACGACTGGCTCGGCGAGCAGCACGCCGCCCGGGCCGCCGGCGCCTCAGGCTGAGGGCTGGCAGGCGGGGCAGGCCCACATCGTGCGCGCGGCGAGCTCGTAGCGCTCGACCGGGCCGCCGCACCGCAGGCAGTCCTCGCGGCGGTAGACGTGGACCGCCTCGCTGCGCGGGATGCGCCCCTTGCGGCCGGGGCGGCGCGGGGCGGTGACGATGCGGTTCGCCTTCACGCCCGCGGTCATCAGGCGCTTTGTGGTGTCCCAGACGGCACGGGCCTCGTCCGCGGTCAGGTCGCGCGCCGGGCGTCGCGGGTCGAGGCCGAGCAGGAGCAGCACCTCCGCGCGGTAGACGTTCCCGATGCCCGCGATGACGGCCTGGTCGAGCAGCGCAGCGC
>JBBQZE010000284.1:0-3164 GCA_038207985.1 Solirubrobacterales bacterium | reverse complement strand
GAGAGCATCCGCTCCCACAGCTCCTTGGCCCGGGCGTCGACGAGCGCCTCGGGGACATCGATCGTCGCGTGGGCGACGACGGCATCCAGGACGGCTTCGCGGAAGGACGCGTCGACCTTCTCCTGCTCGCTCTCGCGCAGCTTGGCCGAGATGTCCTCGCGCAACTCGTCGAGCGTGTCGAAGCCCGCGGCGTCGGAGGCGAACTCGTCGTCGAGCTCGGGCATCTGCTTGCTCTTGACGTCCTTGACGGAGAGCTCGAAGGTCGCGCTCTGCCCGGCGAGGTGGGTGGCGTGGTAGTCATCGGGGAACGTCACCTCGATGGTGCGGTCCTCCCCGGCCGCGGCGCCCGTGATCTGCTCCTCGAAGCCCGGGATGAGCCGGCCGGAGCCCAGCTCGATGAGCTGGTCGCGCCCCTCGCCGCCCTCGAACGGCTCGCCGGCGACGAAGCCCTTGTAGTCCATGACGACGAAGTCGCCGTCGGAGGCGGGGCCGTCCTTGGGTTCCAGGCGGGCGCCCTGCTCCCGGAGCTGGTCGAGCTCGGCCTGGACGGCCTCCTCGTCGGCGGCGGGCTCGGCCTTGGCCACTTCGACGCCCTTGTACGTGCCCAGCTGCGCGGTGGGCCGCACGCCGATCTCGATCGAGAACGTGAGCGCCTTGCCGGCCTCGGGGAGCTCGCCCAGGTCGATGTCCGGGTCGCCGACGGGATGGATCGAGGCGTCGCCGATCGCGTCGAGGTACCAGCGCCCGAGCTGCCCGCGGACGGTCTCGTCGAGCACCGCGTCGCGGCCGAGCTGACGGACGACCACCGGTGGCGGGACCTTGCCCTTGCGGAAGCCCGGCATGCGCAGGTCGCGCCCGAGCTTGACCGCGGTCTCGTTGACGCGGCGCTGGAGCTCCGCCGGGGCCACCTCCACCTCGAGGCGCACGCGCGACTCGGGCAGTTCGGTGACGGTGGTGGTGACGGGAGGTACGGCCATTGGCCGCAGGGTACCTTCACGCCATGGCCACCCGCCGCCCGCCCCTGCGCCGCCGAGCGGCGGCGTGGATCGTCACCGGACCGGCCGGGCACCTCTACGGCGGGCTCGCAGACTGGGCCGTGCTCGCCGTCCGCCTAGCTCGGGCGCGGGCTCGTGGGCGCGCGCCCGCCTGAACGCGGCGGTCAGCCCCGCAGGCGGAAGATCGGCCAGCGCCCGGGGACGCCGCGAAGCTCCTCCTCGCCGCGCCAGTCCCACTCCAGGCCCGAGCCGACGACGGTGCCGTAGGTCGTCCCGGAGGCGATGACCTCGGCGGGCCCCGCGAGCGCCGCGACGCGCGCGGCGATGTGGACCGCCATGCCCCCCACGTCGTCGCCGAGCCGCTCGCACTCGCCCGTGTGCAGGCCCGCCCGGAGCGTCAGGCCCAGCGGCTCGACGGCGCGCAGCGCCGCTGCGGCGAACCGCACCCCCTGGGAGGGAGCACCACCGAACGCGACGAGGAAGGAGTCACCGATCGTCTTGACCTCCTCGCCCCCGAAGCGGGCCACGACCGGGCGGATCGCCTCGTCGTGGGCGCGCAGCAGCTCCCGCCACGCGGCGTCGCCCAGGCGCGCGGCATGCGCCGTCGCGCCGACGACGTCGGTGAAGGCGATCGTCATCAGCTGGCGCTCCTGGGCGCGCCCGGCGCGGCTCCCCGTCAGGAACTCCTCGAGCTCGCCGATCAGCGCCTCGCTGTCGCCCGCGGACGGCAGCGAGTCGCTGCCGGCGAGCTCGACGTACCGCGCGCCCGGAATCTCCTGCGCGGCGTAGCGGGAGTGACGCACGTCGATCAGCGCGTCGTCGGTGCGGTGCAGGACGAGCGTCGGGACGCTGATCGTGGGCAGCAGCGACCGCACGTCGGTCTCGCCGAAGCCCTCGGCGAGGCGACGCATCTCCCCCGGGCTGGCCGACGAGCGCTCCAGGCGCCCGAGCCAGTCCTTCGTCGCCTCGTCGTCGGCGAGGCTCGGCGCCAGGCGCCCGACGTTCTCCCCGGTCCCCCACTGCGCGAGCATTCCTTCGATGACCGTCCGCCGCTCGTCCGGCCGCAGCGCCCAGTCGTAGCCCTCGTCGGCCAGCGCACGGTAGATCCCCGCGTACAACGTGAGCGCCCGCACGCGCTCCGGCGCGGCCGTGGCGACGTGCACGGCCAGCCCGGCGGAAGAGGTGTAGGCCAGCACGGCGGCCCGCTGGGCGCCGATCGCATCGAACACGGCGAGGACGTCGTCGACTTCCGCTTCGAGGTCGGTCGGCCCCTCGAGCGGGTCCGACAGCCCGGTCCCCACGCGGTCCATCAGCGTCACCCGCGCGAACGACTCCACGCGCTCGAAGAAGCGCCGCAGCCGCGGGGACTCGAGCATCACCTCGACGTGGGAGATCATCCCGGAGAGGAACACGAGGTCGGTGCCCTCGCCCCCGTCGGGGTTCAGCGTCCGGTAGGCGACGGAGCGCTCGCCGCTGCGGGCGTAGCCCGTGCGGCCCTCCACGCTCAGCGCTCCGTGTAGCCGAGGCGCGTGCCCGTCCCGAGGCGGGAGCCCGGCACCCGGAAGTAGGTGCGACCCTCCCGCGCCTCGGCGGCGGCCACGTGGCGCGCGAGCACGAGCGCCTGCGTTGCGCCCACCACCGCCGACCCGGCCGTGACGCGCAGCGCCGCGTCCCAGCCCGCCTTGGCGGTGAGCGGCCGCAGCGGGCCGCCGACATGCTCGAGCCCGCGGAAGAAGAGGGCGCCGAGGAGCATGGGGACCGGGACGTGCGCGAGCGGCGTCGGCTCGCCCGTGACCTGCACTCCGTCGATGCGCTCGGCGGCCGCCATCCACCCGTCGACCTGCCGGGGACCACGGGCGATGAGCGCGGCCGCCACCACGCCGACCTGGCCCACCGTGTTCAGCGGCCAGCGCCGGGACGCGGGCACGCGGGCGACGAGCGCAGCCGAGGCGGCGAACCCGGCGGCGGCGAGGACGCCACCCTCGAGGCGCAGGCGGGTGGCGTAGGCGGCGGGCACGCGGCCGACCCTATCGGTCGGGCATCAACTGCCCGACTGGAACTGGAACTGCAACTGCAACTGCAACTGCAACTGCAACTGCAACTGCAACTGCAACTGCAACTGCAACTGCAACTGCAACTGCAACTGCAACTGCGTACCGCCCTGCGGGC
>JBBQZE010000283.1:0-3203 GCA_038207985.1 Solirubrobacterales bacterium | reverse complement strand
CTACGACCACGCGGACCAGTCGCACTTCGTCTCCCGGCACTTTTACGAGGTCGGCGCGCTCGACCCGGGCGTCCGCACGGGCTGGATGGGCCGCTACCTCGACCGCGTCGGCTCGCCGGACAACCCCTTGCAGGGCCTGTCGCTGGACGGCTCGCTGGCGCCCGCGCTGGCCACCGCCGTAAAGCCGGTCGCCGCGATCGACTCCCCGGGGGCCTTCGACTTCTGGGCCCGTGACGTATGGGGCGAGGTGCAGGACCTGATGCTCGACGGCTTCGGCGAGCTCGGCGCCGTCCACGCCCGCAGCGCCGATCCCGCGTTGCGCCAGGCGGCGACGGGTGCCGTGCAGGCGGCGTCGGTGCGTCGGCAGCTCGCGCCGTTCGCGCCGCCGCAGGACGACCACGACGACGCGCCGTCGTTCACCTCCCCGGTGACCTACCCCAAGAGCGAGGACGGCTTCCCCACCCGCATGGCCGGCCTGGCCGCGATGCTCGCCGCCGGCCTGCCGCTGCGCTGCGTGTCGGTGACCGCCCCGGGCTCCTACGACACGCACTCGGGCGAGCGGGAGGTCATGGACACCGACCTCGCGCTGACCTGTCGGACCCTGGAGGCCTTCCAGCGCGACCTCGAGACACGCGGCCTCGCCGATCGCGTCGTGGTCCACGTCTGGTCGGAGTTCGGGCGGCGCGCGGAGGAGAACGACGGCGGGACCGACCACGGCGCGGCCGGGCTCGGCCTGCTGATCGGCAGCCGCGTGACGGGGAGGATGGTCGGCGAGTTCCCCGGGCTGTCGCGCCTGGACGCCGACGGCAACCTCGTGCCCACCAGCGACTTCCGCGGCGTCTACGCCTCGCTCCTGGAGCAGTGGCTCGGCACGGACGCGGCCGCCGTGCTACCCGCCGTGGCGGGGCTCGCGCGGCCGGCGCTGATCCGATGACATCTCGTCGCCGGCACCTGGCCGCCGTGGTGCTCGCCGCCGGCGCCGTCGGCGCTCCGGCGGGCGCCGCCACCGCGCGGCCGGCGAGCCCCTCCCGGCTCCTGGTCACCTCGACCGAGTTCCGCCTGGCGTTGTCACGGGCGAGCCTCGCGCACGGCGCCGCCCTCGTGCAGCTGGTGAACCGCGGTCAGGACGCGCACGACCTCGTCGCCCGGCGCCTCGACCGCCACGGGCGCGAGACGGGCGCGCGCGCCACGCTCGCGGCGGTCCCGGCCGCCGGGGTCGGCGTGCTGCGACTGTCGCTGCGACCCGGTCACTACGTGCTGTTCTGCTCGCTGCCGGGCCACCGCAAGCGCGGCATGCAGGCCAGGCTGCGCGTCGCCGGCTGATCCCGCGGGTCAGGCCTGCGCGACGGCGTCGGTGACGCGGAAGCCCTCGTGGGTCCGCGTCGCGCTCGAGTAGTGGACGCGTCGCGCGCCGGAGCGCGTGCGCATCGCGTACGTGCACTTCACCGTGAGCGCCGACGGCGCCTCGCGCCGCCCGAAGGTGCGACCGCAGCGCTCGACGGTCGCCGCGACGCAGGGGTCCCCGCCGTCGGCCGCGGCGCACCAGCGCTCGGCGTGGACGCGCACGACCGACTGGCCGTCGGCGAGCGGGAGCGCGGCGAGCGCGCCGGGGCGGTGCCCGTAGGCCGACACCCCCGCGGAGACTGCGAACGACGAGGCGAACACCACGATCGCCAAGAGCACGGTGCGGGGCATGGGTCCTGCATCGGCGCGATCGGCGCGCGGGCTGAGCGATCGGTTGCAACGGGCTCCGAACGCACCCGCTCAGGATGTCGGCGGGCGGCGCCGGGGAGGGAGCGGCCGGATCCTGGCAAGCTGCCGTCCGTGATGCGGGAGCGCCTTCTGACGACAGGCCCGGGGCGCCGCCTGCGCAAGGTGCGCCGGGCGTTCGAGCCGGCCCACATCACGCGTGACCGCGAGGACATGGCCCACCTCCGCGCGCTGATGGCCGCCGTCCTGCGCCCCGGCCACTCCTGCGTCGATGTCGGCGCCCACGCCGGCGCTGTCCTGGCGGACGCCGTGCGCCTTGCTCCCGGCGGGCGCCACCACGCCTTCGAGCCGCTGCCACAGATGGCCGCTGCGCTGGCCGCGCGGTTCCCGGCCGTCGACGTCCACCGGCTCGCGCTCTCTGACACCGCCGGGACGCGCGAGTTCGTGCACATGGTCGACGACCCGGGCTGGAGCGGCTTCGTCGAGCGGCCCACCCCCGGCGGGCAGAGCGCGGAGCGGCTCGTGGTGCAGACCGCGCGGCTCGACGACGTCCTGCCGCCCGACGCGACGGTGGACTTCCTGAAGGTGGACGTCGAAGGCGCGGAGCTCGAGGTGCTCCGTGGCGCCGTGCAGACGCTCGAGCGCCATCGCCCGGTCGTCGTCCTGGAGCACGGGCTCGGCTCGGCCGACTTCTACGGCACCGCGCCGGCCAGCATCCACGCGCTGCTCAGCGACGCCGGGCTGCGCGTCTTCAGCCTCCGCGGCGACGGGCCGCTGAGCCCTGCCGCGTTCGAGACCGCGTTCCACGAGCGCACTGCGGTCAACTTCGTCGCGCACCCGTAGATGACCCGCGCGGCTCGCGGCGAGCCGCTCGCCCACCTGTGGGACGAGATCCCGGACGGCGCGCTGGTCTTCCCCGTCGACGACGACGACTGGTTCGCCCCCGATGCCGCACGCAAGGTGTCAAGCGCCGCCGCTACCAACGGCTCTGCGTACGCCCGCTCCCGGCCGAGCTCTCCTGGGCCCGCCCCTCGCTGGCGCGCATGGCCGAGCTCATGGCCGAGCTCGAGGTCCGGCGGCCCGGCTAGCCCTCAGAGGCGATCGACCTCGCGCGACAGCGCGACGTCCGCCGCGGTGAGGCCGCCCGCGGAGTGCGTCGTCAGCCGCAGGCGCACCTTGTTCCACCCGTGCACGGCGATGTCCGGGTGGTGCCCGGCGGCCTCGGCGGCCTCGGCGACGCCGTTCACGAACGCGATCGCCCCGGCGAAGTCCCCGAACTCGCGGTCGAGCACGACCTCGTCGCCGTCCCGCTCCCACGGGCTCCGCTCGAGCCAGCTCGTGATCTCGTCCTCGCGCAGTCGGTCCACCGGCCGACCATGTCACGGCGCGGAGCGCGGGTCCAGCGTGGCGGGCCTCCTAGGCTCACCGGCGATGGCGCCGACGACCGAGGAGACCAATGGCCCCGCGGTCGGCCTCGTCCTCGCGGTGCTCTC
>JBBQZE010000282.1:0-3233 GCA_038207985.1 Solirubrobacterales bacterium | reverse complement strand
CCGCGACAACGTCAGCGTCGACGTCTCCGCTGTCGCCTATTACCGCGTCGATGACGCCGTCCGCTCGGTGGTGGCGATCGAGAACGTGTCGGCCGCGATCAACCAGATCGCCCAGACGACCCTACGTGCCGTGGTCGGGCGTCACAGCCTCGACGAGACGCTTTCGGAGACGGACAAGATCAATCAGAACATCCGCGAGATCCTCGACGTGCAGACCGAGGAGTGGGGCGTCAAGGTCACCGTCGTCGAGCTGAAGGACATCCAGCTCCCCGAGAGCATGCAGCGCGCGATGGCGCGCCAGGCCGAGGCGGAGCGCGAGAAGCGCGCGAAGATCATCGCCGCCGAGGGCGAGGCGCTCGCCGCGGGCGAGCTGGGTCGTGCGTCGGACGTGATGATGGCCCACCCGCTCGCGCTGCAGCTGCGCAACCTGCAGACGATGGTGGAGATCGGCGTCGACAAGAACTCGACGATCATGTTCCCGGCCCCGCTGATGAGCACGATCGGCGAGCTCGGTGCGTTCCTCACCCGCGAAGCGGCCGCCGGCGATGCCCTGGCGCCCACCGCCCCGCCTACCGCCCCGCCGGCCAACGGCAAGCCCGTCGCGGCCTGAGCGCCGGCGCACCTCCGCTCCGCAGTCCCGACCCTCCGCACCCACCCGAAACGAGGCACGACATGGCTTCTCCCACCGTTCAGCATCCGCTTCCCGTCCGACCGGGCAACGGCAGCAGCGCCGGAACACAGGGCAGCCCCGCTGCCAAGCTGCGAAGCCCGCTGCTGGCCAGACTGACCAGCCTGACGTCGATCGCGGCCGTGACGGCCGCGGGCCTGATGATCGTCGGTGTCCTCGCGCTGGTCGGGGGGAACTACGACAAGCAGATCGTCCGCGACCAGCTGACGCCGCAGAAGATCTTCTTCCCACCCAAGGGCAGCCCGGCGCTGCTGCCGGGCGTCAAGCAGTACGCGGGCCAGCAGCTCGTCAACGGTAGCCAGGCCAAGGCCTACGCCAACAAGTTCATCGCGGTCCACCTGACCGAGATCGCGGGCGGGAAGACCTTCGCCCAGGTCGCCACCGCGGCCCAGGCGGCGCCGAAGGACCCGGTCCTCGCCGGACAGAAAGCTGCGCTGTTCCAGGGCGAGACGCTCCGTGGCCTGCTGCTCAGCGCGTGGGGCTGGGCGTTGATCGGCACGATCGCCACGCTCGCCGGGATCATCCTCCTCGCCGTCGGCGCGGTGCTGCTCCTGCTCCCGCTCCTCAATGCACGGATCAACCACGGAGGACGCTCATGAAGGCGCTCGTCTACCAGGGCCCCGGGCAGCGTGGCTGGGACACCGTCCCCGACCCGGGCATCATCGACCCGACCGACATCATCGTCCGGATCGACACCTCGACGATCTGCGGCACGGACCTGCACATCCTCAAGGGCGACGTCCCGGAGACGACCCCGGGCACCGTCCTCGGCCACGAGGCCGTCGGCACCGTCCAGGAGCTCGGCTCCGCGGTGACCACCGTGGCCGTCGGCGACCGCGTGCTGCTGTCGTGCGTGAGCGCCTGCGGGCGCTGCCGCTTCTGCAAGGAGGGCCGCTACGGCCAGTGTCTCGGCGGCGGCGGCTGGATCTTCGGCCATACGATCGACGGCTTGCAGGCGGAGTACGCTCGCGTCCCGTTCGCCGACAACTCGGTGTACAAGGTCCCGGACGAGCTCTCCGACGAGCAGGTCCTCTTCCTCGCCGACATCCTGCCGACGAGCTACGAGGTGGGCGTGCTCAACGGCATGGTCGCCCCCGGCGACACCGTCGCGATCGTCGGGGCCGGGCCGATCGGGCTAGCGGCGATCCTGACCGCGACGCTCTACACCCCGGGACGGATCGTCGCGATCGACCTCGCCGACAGCCGGCTGGAAAGCGCGAAGCGCTTCGGTGCCGACACGACGATCAACAACAGCCGCGAGGACCCGGTCGCCCAGGTCATGGAGCTCACGGACGGGCTCGGCGCCGATGTCGCCTTCGAGGCGGTCGGCGTTCCGCAGACGTTCGAGCTGGCCACCGAGCTGATCCGCCCCGGAGGGCGAGTGGCGAACATCGGCGTGCACGGCAAGGCGGCGACGCTGCACCTCGAGACGCTCTGGATCCGAGACGTCACGATCACGACCGGGCTGGTCGACACCTACAGCATCCCCCAGCTCATGCGCCTGGTCGCCAGCGGACGGCTCGACCCGTCGTTGTTCGCCACCCACCACATCCCGCTCGCCGACACGATGACCGCCTACGACGTGTTCGCCGACGCGGCCAACACCGGCGCGTTGAAGATCGTGCTCGAGGCGGCGCCCAGGCATGGCCAGGCAGTCGCTCCGGCGCTGGCGGGAGCGACTGCCTGAGGGACGGTCGCGGGGTTCTCCGCAGCGCGGTTTCGCCTTCCCACGGATGGCTGCGACGGCTTGGGCGGCGACGATGGCCAGATGTTCGCCACCGTGCTCATCGGGATCGACGGCCACCGCGGGGGCCGGGACGCCTTTGCGCTGGCCCGTCGTCTCGCGGCGCCCGGCGCCCAGCTCACCCTCGCGCACATCTGGAGCGCGGTGGACGGGATCGCAGCGGTGGCAACCGGCGCCCCGCACCCGGCGACCGCCGCGCGCGAGCTGCTCGAGGAGCTGTCCCTCGCCGCCGACGTCGACTGCCGGACCGTCGTGCGTCCGGCGACGTCCCCAGGGGCCGGCTTGCATCGGCTCGCCGAGGAGCTCGACGCGGACCTCATCGTCGTCGGCGTGTCCCGGTGGGCCGGCGCCGGGCGCCTCCTGCTCGATGACGAGACGCGCGCAGCGCTCCACGGCGCGCCGTGCGCCGTCGCGGTCGCCGTCGCCGGGGAGGCGGACCGCGGCGGACCGATCCGCACGGTGGGCGTCGGCTATGAGCCCACCGACGCCGGGAGGGCGGCGCTCGTCACCGCACGCGACCTGGCCGCCGGCCTGGACGCAGACCTCCACGCGATGCAGGTGGTCTCCGCGGTGCCCGGGGCCGTGAGCTGGATCGGGGCGCCGACGGTCAACGTCGAAGGGCTCGAGCAGCAGTCGGTGCAGCGGGCCGAGGCGGTGCGGGAGCAGCTGCAGGGTCTCGGCGGCCTCACGGCGCACGTCGGCCGGGGCGTGACGGTCCGCCAGCTCGCCCACTTCACGACCGAGGTCGACCTGCTCGTCGTCGGCTCGCGCGGCTTCGGCCCCGCGGGCCGGATGCTCATG
>JBBQZE010000281.1:0-3238 GCA_038207985.1 Solirubrobacterales bacterium | reverse complement strand
CGCCCGCCACCGCCAGCAGGGCGTTCAGGTTGTTCATGTCGCACGACCGAAGGCCGAGAGCCAGAAGCACCCCGCGGCGAGGATCGACGGCACCCAGAGGCCGACGTAGATGCCCTCCATGCGGTTGTCCGTGAACCACAGCGCGATCGAGAGGAGGAACGACACCAGGGCGGCGACGAGGAAGAGCCTCACGCCGAGCAGGTGCCGGTCGAGGGTGGTGCCAGGGTCCGCCACGGCGGCTCCAGTCTGTTGTGCTGTGTGCGGCGCGGAACGCTCCGAGCCTGCACCCCTTACGTCCGTCGCCGTGCCGGCGACCACCTACGTCGTACTGAACTTCTCCCGGCGCACCAAGGTCTTCTTGCCCTTGATGGTGCTGCCGCGCAGCGCGGCGATGACCTCGTCGGCCGCGTCGGCGGGGACCTCGACCAGGGAGAACTTGTCCGCGATCTGGATCGCGCCGATGTCCTTGCCGCCCAGGCGCGACTCGCCCGTGATGGCCCCGACGAGATCCTGCGGGCGGATGCCCGTCGCCCGGCCCGCGCCGACGAAGAGCTTCACCACCGGCCCCTGCGGGCCGCGCTTGGCCCCCGCGGCCGACTTCTTGAAGGGCGCGCCCTTCTCCTTCGTCTTCCAGTCGGGGCGGAGGGCGACCTCGGGGATGTCCTGGTCGTCCTCACCGCCGCCGCGCGACTCGTGGGCGAGCTTGACCGCGGCCAGAGCGACCTCCATGAGGTCGAACTCGTCGGCGAGGGTCTCCACCACGACGCGGAAGCGCGCGAGCTCGTCCTCGAGCAGGCTCTCGTGCAGCGCGGCGCGCGTGGCCTCCAGCCGCCGCGCGTGGAGGTCGGCGACCGAGGGGACCTTCTCCATCGCGATCTTCTGCTTCGTGACGCGCTCGATCGTCTTGAGCTGGCGGTGCTCGCGCGGCTCGGCCAGCGTGATCGCGACCCCCTCGCGGCCCGCGCGCCCGACACGGCCGATGCGGTGCACGTAGGACTCGGGGGCCGCGGGGACGTCGTAGTTGACGACGTGGCTGAGCTGGTCGATGTCCAGCCCGCGCGCGGCGACGTCGGTGGCCACGAGCAGCTCGGAGGCGCCCGAGCGCACGCGCGACATCACCTTGTCGCGCTGGTCCTGCGTCAGCCCGCCGTGCAGCGCCTCGGCGCGATACCCCCGGCCGTTCAACGTGTCCGTGAGGCCGTCCACGTCGGCACGGGTCCGGCAGAAGACGATCGCGGCCGTCGGGCTCTCCACGTCGAGGACGCGGCCGAGTGCGGCGGCCTTGTGGGCGCGCTGGACGACGTAGGCCGTCTGGCGGACCAGCGGCGCGCCGCCCGCGGCGACCGTCGCACGCGCGATCTCGATGCGGACAGGGTCGTCGAGGTGGCGGCGGGTCATCTTGTCCAGCCGGGGCGGCATGGTGGCGGAGAACAGGACGGTCTGGACACCCTCCGGCGTGCCTTCCAGGATCGACTCGATGTCGTCGGCGAAGCCCATGTCGAGCATCTCGTCGGCCTCGTCGAGCACCGTGAGCTGCAGCGCGTGGAGCTTGAGGACCCCGCGGCCGATGAGGTCCAAGGCGCGACCCGGGGTCGCCACGACGACGTCCACGCCGCGCTTGAGGGCGCCCAGCTGGCGGCCGACGGGCTGCCCGCCGTAGATCGGCAGCACACGGGCGCCGAGCGCGCGCCCGTACTTGTGCACGGCCTCGGAGACCTGCATCGCGAGCTCGCGCGTCGGCACGAGGACGAGCGCCATCGGGTCCGGGCCGCGACCGGACGGCTCGAGGCGCTGGAGGATCGGGAGGGCGAACGCGGCGGTCTTGCCCGTGCCGGTCGCCGCCTGCCCGAGCAGGTCGCGCCCGGCGATGACGGGGCCGATCGCCTCCTGCTGGATCGGCGTGGGCTCCTCGTACCCGAGCGCGGCGAGCGCGGCGACGAGCTCCTCACGGAGGCCGAGGTCCGCGAAGCTCGGGGTCTCCGGCCCGGCCGCGTCGAGCGCCTCGGCGCCCGGCGTGCCGACGGTGGGAGGGGCCTGGTCGGTTTCGGAGGGCACCCACCCAGGCTGACACCATCGCGGGGACGCACGCGGTGCGATGCTCCGGCCATGCCGGCGACGCCCATCGGCCTGTGCGCCTCGTGCCTGCACCAGCGGCTGATCCGCTCGGGGCGCGGCTCCACGTTCTCCCTGTGCGAACGGGGCCTGTCCGACCCCGCCTGGCCGAAGTACCCCCGGCTGCCCGTCCTGCGCTGCCCGGGCCACGAGCGCCGCCCGGAGCCCGGCTGAGCGGGCGCGGACGGACCGGCGGCTCCGCCGCGGATCACGGCTACGCTGCCGCGCATGACGGCCGCGAAGACCCTGCTCGTGGCCGTGACGGCCCTCCTGGCCGCCCTCGTGCTGGCCCCCCAGAGCGCCTGGGCGCTGCGCCTGACGCCGTGCGACGGGCAGCCCGGGTACGGGTGCGGGACGCTCCGGGTGCCCCTGGATCGCACGGGAGCGATCCCGGGCAGCGTCACCTTGCACCTCGCGGCGCAGAACACCGCCAAGACCCGGGCGAAGCCGGGCCTGCTCATCGCGCTCTCGGGCGGTCCGGGCCAGTCCGGCGCGGATTTCGCCTCCTCCTTCGCCGACACCCTGCGTCCGCTCCTGCGCACCCACCGCCTGGTCACGATCGACCAGCGCGGGACGGGCGCCTCCGGTCCGCTGAACTGCCCGGCGGTCCAGGCCCTCGACGGCGTGGAGGACTTCGAGCCGGGCGCCGTCGCGGCCTGCGCCGCCCGGATCGGCCCTCGGCGCCGCGCGTACAGCACGCGGGACAGCGTGGACGACCTCGATGCCGTCCGCCGAGCCTTCGGCGCGTCGAAGCTCGCGCTGATGGGCGTCTCCTACGGGACGTTCGTTGCCGAGCAGTACGCCCGCGTGCACCCGCGGCAGACCGCGATGCTCGTGCTCGACTCGGTGGTCGGGCCGACGGGTGTCGATCCGTTCCTGGTCGACACCTACTCCCACTTGGGCCGGGTGCTCACCGAGCAGTGCGCGCACAAGGCGTGCGACGGAGTGACGGCCGATCCGCTCGCCGACGTCGCGGTCATCGCCCGCCGCCTGCACGACGGGTCGGTTTCCGGGCGGACGTACACCGCGAAGGGCAGCCCGCGCACCACGACCTACGCGACGGGCGAGGAGCTCTTCTTCACGATCGTCTCCGCCGACCTGAACCCGTTCCTGCAGGCCGCGCTGC
>JBBQZE010000280.1:0-3243 GCA_038207985.1 Solirubrobacterales bacterium | reverse complement strand
GTGCGCGTGCTCGGCGGAAGAGCGCCGACGTTCTGCGTCGCCGGCCACCACTACGCGCTCGTGGTCCTGGAGGGCCTGGAGCCCGGGAGCACGCTCCCCTACGAGGTCGCCCTCGACGGCGAGCGCGTCTGGCCCCCGGCCGACGACCCGTTTCCGCCCTGCGTCATCCGCACCCACGCCCTGGGTGACCTCGAGCAGCTGAAGCTCGCCTTCGGCTCCTGCCGGGTGAGCGTCCCCCACGGGCACCCCTACTCGCTGCCGAAGGACGAGGACCCCCGCGGCCGAGAGGTCGACGCGCTGCTCGCGCTCGTCGAGCGCATGCGCACCCAGTCCTCTCAGGAGTGGCCGGACGCGCTGCTGCTGCTCGGCGACCAGGTCTACGCGGACGAGGTCTCGCCGGAGACCCAGCGGTTCATCGACGCGCGCCGGCCGGAGGGCGAAGGGCCTCCTCGCGGGGAGGTCGGGGACTTCGAGGAGTACACCGCGCTCTACCGCGAGTCGTGGAGCGATCCGGCCCTGCGCTGGCTGCTGTCGACGGTCTCCTCGGCGATGATCTTCGACGACCACGACGTCCACGACGACTGGAACACGTCGGCCACCTGGGTCGCCGACATCCGGAAGCAGCCCTGGTGGGAGGAGCGGATCCTCGGCGCCTACATGAGCTACTGGATCCACCAGCACCTCGGCAACCTCTCGCCCGCCGAACTGCGTGCGGACCCCGTCTTCTGCGACGTGCGCGACGCGGGCGACGCCGAGGCGCTGCTGCGCGACTTCGCCACCACCGCCGCCCGGGAGGTCGCCGGGGCGCGCTGGGCCTACCGCCGCGACTTCGGCCGCACGCGGCTGCTCGTGCTCGACTCGCGCGCCGGCCGGGTGCTGACCCCCGACGACCGGCAGATGCTCTCCGACGCAGAGTGGGCCTGGGCCGAGGAGCAGTGCGAGGGGGACTACGACCACCTGGTGATCGGGACCTCGCTCCCGTTCATGCTCGCCCCCGGCATGCACCACCTCGAGGCCTGGAACGAGGCGGTCAGCGAGGGCGCCTGGGGCAAGACCGCCGCTCGGCTGGGCGAGCGGCTCCGCCAGGCGCTCGACCTGGAGCACTGGGCGGCCTTCCAAGGCTGCTTCACCCGCATGACCGCCCTGCTCGAGGACGTGGCGTCAGGGCGCCGCGGGCCCGCGCCGGCGACGATCGTCCTACTGTCGGGGGACGTGCACCACGCCTACCTGGCCGAGGCGACCTTCGACTCCGGCCCGGTGGAGAGCCGTGTGCTGCAGGCGGTCTGCTCGCCGGTGCGCAACCCGCTCGACACGCGCGAGCGCCGCGTGCTGCGCTCGGCCTTCAGCCGCCCCGCGGCCGCCATCGCCCGGCGGATGGCCGGTTGGGCCGGGGTCCGCCATGCCCCGGTGCGCTGTCGCTTCGCCACCGAGCCGACCTTCGACAACCAGGTCGCCGAGCTGACCTTCACGGGCCGCGAGGCCCACCTGACGATCGAGAAGACCCTGCCGGAGGACTGGCGCGCGCCCAAGCTCCACGACAGCCTGGACGTCCACATCGGCGTGCGCGAGCGCGCCGGCCTGACGCCCGGCGCTACTCCGCGCTGAGCAGCCACCACCAGGACGGCTGACCGCCCTCGGAGAGCTCGACCTCCACCCCGTTGGCCATGGCCAGCACGGCCTCGGCCGCCAGTGGCGCGCCGGCGCCGGCCAGGCAGGTGATGAGCTCCGCGCCGTCGCCGAGCGCATGGAGCACGTGGGAGAGCGCCGCCTCCGGGCTGCCCCAAGCGACGAGCTCGTCGTCGACGAAGCCGATCGCGTCGCCGACCACCCAGCGGCCCTGCGTGTCCTCGCGACCCGCACGGGCGACCGCGCCGGTCCGCACGCCGTCGAGCGTCGCCGCCATCGCCTTGGCGTTCTCCTCCGCCGACCGCCCGGGCATGAGGGCGAAGGCGGCGGCGAGGCCGGCCTGCATCGAGCGCGTCGGCAGCACGCTCACCCGCTTGTCCGACAGCTCGGCGGCGCGCTCGGCCGCCATGAAGACGTTGGAGGAGTTCGGGAGGACGACGACCTCCTCGGTGGGGACCTGGTGGATGCCGGCCAGCAGCTCGTAGGTGGACGGGTTGAGCGTCTGGCCGCCGTCGAGGGTGTCGACGCCGAGCTCCGCGTAGAGCGCCGCGATGCCCGCGCCCACGACCACCGCGAGGGCGCCGCAGGAGGCCCCGGGCGTGGCCGCGCCGCCGAGGCGCAGCTCGCGAGCGGCGACTTGGGCGTGCATGTCGGCCACGTCGAGGCGGGAGACCTCGTGGCCGCCGAACAGCGCCGTGGCCGCCGCCGGATCGTCCGTGTGCACGTGGATCTTGAGCGTGGAGGCGTCGCCCACCACGAGCACGGAGTCCCCGATCGCCTCGAGGCGGGTGTTGTGGTCTTCGGCGTCGAGCCCGGTCCCGGTCACCGCGAAGTTCGTGCAGAAGCGGTAGGTGCTCGACGCGTGCTCGGGGTGGGTGACCCGGACGGCTGCGGCGTGGACCGGGATCGCGGGGCCCTCGGTGCCCCGCAGCGCGGCGACGACACCGGCGAAGAGGATCGTGACGGCGTGGCCGCCCGCGTCGACGACCCCGGCCTCGCGCAGCACGGGCAGGAGCTCGGGGCCGTGCCGGACGGCCTCCTCGCCGGCCTCGAGCGCCCGCTCGAGCACGTCGGCGATCAGCTCGTCCTGGCGCTCGGCGCTCCACTCCGAACCGAGCCGCGGGTTCGGTAGCGAGGGCAGCTCGAGCGCGATCCGCTGCGCCATCTCGCGCATCACCGTGAGCATCGTCCCCTCGGCGGGCTGGCGGACGGAGTCGTAGGCGCGCTGGGCCGCGCGGGCCATCGCAGCGCCGACCATGATCGGGTCGATGAGCTCGCCGGGGCGCAGGACGAGCTCCTCGGCGGCTCCCCGGATGAGCTGGGAGAGGATGACGCCGGAGTTCCCGCGGGCGCCGAGCAGGGCGGCGCGCGCCAGCGACTCGACGATGGCCTCCCGGCCGATCTCGTCGAGGGAGGCCTCGGGACGGCCCAACAGCCCGTCGAGCTCGTCCAGCACGGCGCGCAGCGTGAGCGCCATGTTGTCCCCCGTGTCGCCGTCGGCGACCGGGAACACGTTGAGGTCGTTGATCTCCTCGCGCCTCGAGTCGAGGTGCGCGAGCGCGGCGTGGAGATCAGTCCGGCGGGCCCGGGGCGCGTTCGCTGCGTGACCCACCTGGA
>JBBQZE010000279.1:0-3262 GCA_038207985.1 Solirubrobacterales bacterium | reverse complement strand
GTCGTAGCGCGAGCAGATCAGGTAGCCGCCCAGGACGTCGGCCCCAGCGTCGTCCTGCGCCCACGCGGCGAGGCAGATCCCGCTCGGCTTGGACAGCTCGAGCACGAACATCGCCAGCGACCAGGGCGTCGGGAAGGCGCGCCGCTCGACCGCGATGACCTGCGGGAGGTCGGCGTAGGTGAGGCGGCGGATGGAGACGGGGGTCACCGGAGGTGCTTGGGGACGGCGTCTGGCGCGCGGACGTAGGCCGGCTCGAGCGCGTCGCGCGCGACCGGCGGGCTGCTGCGGGCGAGCCGGCAGAGCGCCGGTGCCGCGACGTGGTGCTCGTCGGAGCCGTCGGCCGGGACGTGCGCGCCGCCCGCCTCCAGCTCCGCCCGGAAGCGTACCGAGCCGTCCCCCACGGCCCGCCAAGGGCCCACGTCCGGCGCGAGGAGCCCCGCGAGCCGCTCCGGGGAGACCGCCCGCGGCGCCACGAGGCAGCGCCCGCCGCGAAACCCGGCGACGTAGGCCTCGCCGCGCCGGGCGTCCAGGCACGCCAGCACGGCGCCGCCCCCGCCCCCGGCGCCGGCGGCCAGCGCCTCGAGCGTCGAGACGGCCACGAGCTCCTGACCCGAGCTCTGCGCGAGTGCGCGGGCGGTGGCCACGCCGATGCGCAGGCCCGTGAACGTGCCGGGCCCCGTGCCCACCCCGATGCGGTCGACGTCGGCCCAGCCCAGGCCGGCCCGCGTGAGCAGGTCGCGGGCCAGCGGGAGGACCTGCGACGCGTGGCCGGGACGCTCGCCCGCCGCGGGCTCGTGCCGGGCGCCGAGGACCGGCTGGCCGGGGCGGGCGAGGCCGACGACGGTGTCCGCGGTCGCCGTGTCGAGCGCGAGCACGATCACGTGACGGTGACGCGCCGGTGCACGGTGTCGGCGTGCTCGAGCGTCACGCGCGCCGCGACGCGGCCGAGGCCGGCGAGCTCGGTCGCGGCGGCCTCGGGCCACTCCACGAAGGCCACCACGTCGGGGCCGACGTAGGGGTCGAGCAGCGCCGGGTCCTCGTCGTCGAGCGCGCCGAGGCGGTGCAGGTCGAGGTGGCTGGCCGGCGGCACGGCCTCCGGGTAGCTGTGGCCGAGGACGTACGTCGGGCTGGTCACGGGGCGCGTGACGCCCAGGGCGCGCAGTGCCCCGCGGACGAGCGTCGTCTTCCCCGTCCCCATCTCGCCCGTCAGCAGTACCACGTCGCCGGGGCGCAGCCCGGCCGCCAGTCGGGCGCCGATGGCCTCGGTCTCCGCCGGGGAGGCCGTGAGGTCGCCGCCTGCGCCCTCCGGTTCAGGAGCGGCGGCCATCGGCGGTGCGCTTGCGCAGGCCGACGCCGGTGAGCACGAGCACGACGCCGAGCAGCGCGAGCAGCCAGGTCTGAGACCCGGTCCGCGGGAGCTCGGTTCCCTGCGCGGCGGCGCCCGTGGCCGCCGGGGCCGCCGTCTTCGTCGTCGCGGCGACCGCCGCGGAGCCCGGGGTGCTCGAGGGCTGGGGGGACGACTGCAGCGGGGGCATCGGCGTCGTCTGGCCCTTCGACGTCGTCGTGGTGGGAAACGGATCGGCGTACTGGTCGTTGCCGGCGCTCTGCGCGAGGGCGGGCGCCACGGGGGCCCCGGCCACGAGAGCGGCGGTGAGCAGGATGGCGAGGCGGTGGTGAGCGGTCACGGGAGGGCGATTCTAGGCGACGGTCGGACATCTTCACATCGCGCCCCTGCGCTAGCGTCGCCGCGATGCACGTCCTGCTGCTCACGGATCGGGACTGGACCCACCCGCAGGGCGGCGGCACCGGGACCAACCTCTACGGCCAGGTGTCCCGCTGGCTTGCCTGGGGGCACCGGGTCACGGTCGTCGCCGGCGCCTACCCCGGCTGCGAGGCGGTCTCCCGCCCGGCGGAGGGCCTCGAGATCCACCGCATGGGCAGCCGCCTGACCGTCTTCGCACGCGCGGCGCTGGCCACGCGCCGCGGCGTCGGAGCCGACGCGGACGTCGTGCTGGAGGTCGTCAACGGGATCGCCTTCTTCACCCCGCTGTGGTGGTGGCTCGAGGCCCCCGCGGTCGCGCTGGTCCACCACGTCCACCAGGACCACTACGTCACCGAGCTCGGGCTGAAGGGGCGCGTGGCCGCCGCGCTGCTCGAGCGCCTGCCCCTCGCCCTGCTCTACCGCTTCCGGCCGGTCCTCACGATCTCCCACGCCGCCCGGCAAGACCTCGTGGCGCTCGGGGTGCCCGACGCCAACGTGCACGTGGTCTATATGGGCACGGAGCACAGCACCCAGGCGCCCGTGCCCGAGTCCCCGACCCCCGTGCTCCTCTACCTCGGGCGGCTGAAGGCCTACAAGCGCATCGAGAACCTCTTCGACGTCCTCGAGGCCACGCCCGGGGCAGTGCTCGAGGTCGCGGGCGAGGGCGACCACCGGCCGGTGCTCGAGCGCGAGATCGCCGAGCGCGGGCTCGGCGAGCGCGTGGTGCTCCGCGGGCACGTCAGCGAGGAGGAGAAGGTCGAGCTCTACGACCGCGCCTGGATCTCGCTCACCGCGTCGTCGGCGGAGGGCTGGTGCCTGACGGTCATGGAGGCCGCCGACCGCGGCACCCCGAGCGCCGCGCTGCGTGTCGGCGGGCTGCCCGAGTCGATCGTGGACGGCCAGACGGGGCTGCTGGCCGACACGCCGGACGAGCTCGCCCGCGAGGTCTCCGCCCTGGTGGACCAGCCCGAGCGGCGCCGGGCCCTCGGCGAGGCCGCGCTGCACCGGGCCCGCGGCTTCACCTGGGACCACACCGCACGCAGCAACCTCGACGTGCTCGAGCACACCGTGGCCGCCGGGCGGCGCCCCGTGCGCTCGACCCTGCGCGCCTCCGACACCGGCCAGGCCGCCGGGCTCGCCGGCGCCTCGCTGGTCAACAACGCCATCCAGCTCGCCTTCACGGTCGCGATCACGCGCATCCTCGGCAAGGTCGACTACTCGGCGCTGGCCGCCCTCGTCTCCGCCTTCCTCGTCCTGCTCGTCGGCGGCCAGTCCGTCCAGGCAGCCGCGGCGCGCGAGGTCGCCCTGGGGCGCCTGGGCGACCACGCCGCCCTCCGCGGGACCGTCGCCCGCTGGACGCGGACGCTCGTGGTCGGGACGGTCGCGGCCGCGGCCCTCGGGCTCGTCCTGCGAGAACCGCTGGCGTCGCTCATGGGCGTCCAAGCGCACCCGTTCGCCGCCGCCGCCGTGCTGCCGACGGGCGTCCTGTGGATGCTGCTG
>JBBQZE010000278.1:0-3293 GCA_038207985.1 Solirubrobacterales bacterium | reverse complement strand
GCTCGAAAAGCGCTGGATGCGAGAGGTCCTGCGGTAGCCGCCGCAGCCGTGTCCCATCGGCCCGCGCGCGGGCGCACGGCGCTCGCGCTCGCCCCGGCGCTGGTGACCGTCGGCCTGCTCTTCGGCGGGGGGATCGCCGGCGCCGTGCGGACCAGCCTGGTCCCGCTCGACGGGGACGCCTCGCTGGCGTCCTGGCGGGCGCTGTTCGCCGACCCGTCGTTCGGCGACGCGGCCTGGTTCTCCCTGCGGATCTCGCTCGCGGCCACGGTGGCGTCCGCGATTGCGGCCGTGGCCGTGGCCCTGGTCGTGCGGCGCCGGGGCACCACCCTGCGGTCGCTGGTCGCGCTGCCCGTTCCCGTCCCCCACCTCCTGGTGGCGGTGCTCGCGGTCCTGTGGCTGGCGCCGGGCGGGCTCGCGGACCGCATCCTCGGGACCGACCTCGGCGCCTCGGTCATCCGCGACCGCCACGGCGTCGGCGTCGTCCTGGTCTACGTCTACAAGGAGACGCCGTTCCTGGTCCTGCTGCTGCTCGCGGCGATGGGCCGGGGGCTGGCCGAGCGCGAGGAGGCGGCCGCGGTCCTCGGCGCCTCCCCGACCCAGCGGCTGCGCTGGGTGCTCTGGCCCGCGATCCGCACGCCGCTGGTGATCGGGTCGATCGTGGTGGCGGCGTTCTCGCTCGGGGCCTTCGAGGTGCCGCTGACCGTGGGCCCGAACTACCCGCCCACGCTCGCCGAGTTCGCGTTCCAGGCGACCGAGAACGACCTGCTGGCCGGCGAGGGGCTCGCCGCCGCGGCCCTGCTGCTGACCGCCGTGGCCAGCATCGGCCTCGCGGTGCTCGCGGTCCGCCTCGGAAAGGACCAGGCCGGTGGCTAGCGCCACGCTCCCGGGGCGGGAGGCGGACGCACCGGGTCCCGCGCGCGACCGCCTGGTCCGGCTGGCCGCCCTCGACCGCCTGGCGGGCGCCGCGCTCGCGGCGTTCTTCGCCCTTCCCGTGCTGGCCCTGGTCGTCCGCGCTGTCGCCGACACGTGGCGCGCGCCCGCCGTCCTGCCGCAGCGGCTCGGCACGCGCGGGCTCGAAGTCGCCTTCTCCGGCCAGGCCGCCGAGGCGTTCGGCAACTCGCTGGCCGTCGGCGTGGCCGTGACGCTCGTGGCGCTCGCCATCGGGTGGCCGGCCGCGCGGGTCCTCGGCGAACGCCGCCTGCGTCGTCCCGGTCTCGTGTTCCTTTGCCTGGCGATGCCGCTGCTGGTGCCGAGCTACGCCACCGGCACCGGGCTGACGGAGTGGTTCCTGCGCCTCGGCCTCGCCGACACGCTGCCGGGGCTCGGCCTCGCGCACCTCGTCGTCGTCCTGCCCTACGTCGTCGTCGTGCTGCTCTCCGGCTTCGGGCCCCGGGTCGCCGAGCTCGAGGAGATGGGCCGCAGCATGGGCCTCGGCCCGGTCGCCCGCTGGCGCCTGGTGACGCTGCCTTCCGTCCGCCCGACCCTGGCCGCGGCGGCCTTCCTCGGCTTCCTGGTCTCGTGGAGCGAGTACGGCTCGAGCCTGGCGGTCGGCGGCGGGCGACCGATGCTCCCGGTGGTCCTGCTGCCCTTCGTCCGCAACGATCCCGAGGTGGCCGCCGCACTCGCGCTGCTCTTCCTCGCCCCTGCGGTAGCGGCACTCGTGGCGACGACCCGCGCCGCCCGGAGCCCGCTGTGACGCTGCGCTGCCACGACCTCACGGTGTCCCCAGGGGGCAGCCCGGTCCTGCGCGGCCTCTCCTTCGACGTCGACGCGGGCTCCCGCACCGTCCTCGTCGGCCCGTCGGGGGCGGGCAAGACGACGCTGCTGCGGGCGATCGCCGGGCTCGAGGCCCTTCAGACGGGTGCGATCACGCTCGGCGGGCGCCCGCTGGCGGGCGTGCCGCCCCACCGCCGCGGGATCGCGATCGTCTTCCAGGAACCCCGGCTGCTCCCCCACCTCGACGTGCAGGACAACGTCGCGCTGCCGCTGCGCGCCGCGGGCACCGGCAGGGCGGCGCGGCGCGCGCGGGCCCGCGAGCGCCTCGGGGAGGTCGGCCTCAGCGGCCTCGCGGACCGCGCCGTGGCGGGCCTCTCGGGCGGCGAGCAGCAGCGCGTCGCGCTGGCGCGCGCCCTGTGTGCCGAGCCGGACCTGCTCCTGCTCGACGAGCCGCTGGCCGCGCTGGACCCGAACCGGCGCGAGGAGCTACGACGGCTCATCGTGCGCCTGCAGGAGGAGCGCGGGCTGACGACGCTGGTCGTCACCCACGACCGCGCTGAGGCCGCGGAGCTCGGCCACCGCATCGCGCTCATGCTGGAGGGCCGCATCGTGCAGCACGACGAGCCCCGCGCGCTGTTCGAGCGTCCCGTCTCCGCCGCGGTCGCGCGCTTCTTCGGCGTCGCGAACCTCATCCCCGACGGCGGCGGGACCCTCGCCATCCGGCCCGAGCACGTCCGCCTCTCCGACGACGCGCCGCTGCGGGCCGTCGTCACGGAGTCCGTCTACTCGGGCAGCGCCGTCCGGCTGGTCCTTCACGCGGGCCGGCAACGCATCGAGGCGCTCGTGCCCCCGGCCGGCGCGCCCGCCGCGGGCCAGGAGGTCGGCGTGGTGCTGCCGCCCGAGCACCTGTGGCGCCTGCCCGAGGGCGCGGGGACGGCGGACGCCGCGGTCTGAGCGTCGGTCGGGCGGAGGGGGTGGGTCCGCGACCCGCCCGGAGAGTCCTGATCGCTCAGACCCCGGGCGCCGAGCTGGTCCGTCGGCCTCGCAGGCGGTCGACGAGCGCCACGGCGCCGGCCGCGGCGAGCACCACGAGCTCGGGCTCGGCTCCGGCCCGGAAGCGGGTCCACCCGTACGCGGTGAGCGTGACCAGCACGACGGTGGCCAGAGGGGCCAGGAGGAGGAGGGCATCGCGGCGGCCCACCGCGCGGAGGACCAGCGCGGCGAGGGCCAGGCAGCAGGCCAGCCAGAACGCCGGCACGGCGAGCTGGGCCACGCGCAGGGCCCGGCCCTCGAAGAACCGCTGCTGCAGCGCCTGCTCACGCGGGTGGTACAGCTCGAGCGTGCGGCCGAGCCGCACCGCGAGCACCACGGGCAGCCGACTCGCGTGCTCGCCGGCGAAGCGCAGCCCCTTGGCCCGGAGCGCATCGGCCGCCTTGGCCTCGTTGGGCTCGGTGAGGTGTCCGAGGCAGTTCTTCGACCACTGCCCGAGCAGCGGACCGTTCCGGTAGGTCTCCGCGCAGTTGGCGCCGGCCAGCAGCCCGCCGGTGTTCGTGGAGATCGCCACGGGCTGGCCGAAG
>JBBQZE010000277.1:0-3297 GCA_038207985.1 Solirubrobacterales bacterium | reverse complement strand
TCCTCGATCGTGAGGATGTGCTCCTCGCGGCGCGAGTTGATCTCGTCGATCATGGCCGCCAGCGAGGTGCTCTTGCCCGAGCCCGTCGGGCCCGTGACGAGAACCAGGCCGCGCGGCTTGGTGCAGAGCTCGTGGGTGATCGGCGGAAGGCCGAGGTCGTCGATCGGCGTGATGACGGCCGGGATCAGCCGGAAGGCGGCGCTCAGGGCCGAGCGCTGGAAGTAGGCGTTGACGCGGAAGCGCGCGTGGCCCGGGATCGAGTACGCGAAGTCGAGCTGGTTGTCGGTCTCCAGGCGCTGGCGCTGGTCGTTCGTGAGGATCGAGTAGACGACCTCGCGGGTGTCCGTGGGATCCAGGACGGGGTAGTCGTCCATGGGGACCAGGCGCCCCCGGATCCGCACCATCGGGTGCTGGCCCGCCGTGATGTGGAGGTCCGAGGCGCGCCGGTCGAGCACATCCATGAGCAGGTCGGCGAAGTCGAACCGCATCGTGAGGCTGCCATCGGCCGCGGAGCCCTCGTCCTTGAGGCGTGCGGGAGCGCGTGGACTAGTAGGACGCCGAGCCGGTGCCCGTGACGCGCGCGACCTCGGTCAGCGAGGTGCGCCCGAGACGGATCTTCTCCAGGCCGTCCTCGCGAAGCCGGCGCATGCCGGAGCGGACGGCCACCTCGGAGATCGCGTCGGCCGAGGCGCGGGCGATCGTCATGTCGCGGATCTCGTCCGTGAGGAGCATGACCTCGTAGAGCCCGATCCGGCCCTTGTAGCCCGACTGGCCGCAGCGCGAGCAGCCCACGGGCTCGTAGGCCTCGATGTCGTGCCGCGCGGGGAAGCCGTTGTCGCGCAGGAGCTGCGCGTCGAGCATCGTGCGGCGCTTGCAGTGCTGGCACAGCGTCCGGGCCAGGCGCTGGGCGACGACGCAGTCCAAGGCGCTGGCCACCAGGAACGGCTCGATGCCCATCTCCGAGAGGCGGGTGATGGCGGTGGGCGCGTCGTTGGTGTGCAGCGTGGAGAGCACGAGGTGGCCCGTGAGCGCGGCCTCGACCGCGATCTGGGCGGCCTCCTTGTCCCGGATCTCGCCGACCATGATCACGTCGGGGTCGGCGCGCATGAGCGAGCGCAGGCCGGTGGCGAACGTCAGGCCGGCGCGGACGTTGACCTGCACCTGGGTGATCCCGTCGAGCTGGTACTCGACCGGGTCCTCGATGGTGATGATGTTCTTGTCGGGGGTGTTGAGCTCCCCGAGGGCGGCGTAGAGCGACGTCGACTTGCCCGAGCCGGTGGGGCCCGTCACCAGCACCGCGCCGTAGGCCTGCTTGAACGAGCGCTGGAAGCGGGTGCGCTCGGCTTCCAGCATCCCGAGCTTGGAGAGCTCCATGACCACGGATTCCTTGTCCAGGATGCGCATGACCGCGCCCTCACCGTGGACCGACGGAAGCGTCACGACTCGCAGGTCGACGTGGCGGTGGTCGATCGTCAGCCCGACGCGACCGTCCTGGGGCAGCCGCTTCTCGGCGATGTCGAGGTCGGACATGATCTTCACGCGGGAGATCACGCCGGCGACCATGCGCCGCGGCACGGTCGCGGTCTCGGCGAGCACGCCATCGATGCGGAAGCGGACGCGAAGCTGGGTCCCGTCGGGGGCGAGATGGATGTCCGAGGCGCCCTGCTCGACCGCCTGGGCGATGATCTGGTTGACGAGCTTGATGACCGGCGCCTCGTCGGCCGACTCGCGCAGGTCGACGATCTCGGCGGACGCGCCCTCGGCCTCCTCGGTCTCGAACGACGTCGAGGCGACCACGTCGTCGAGGCGGGTCAGGCGGGTGATGAGGCCGAGGATGTCCTCGCGGGAGGCGACCGCCACGCGGACCTCGAAGCCCGTCATCAGCGCGATGTCGTCCATCGCGAGGACGTTCGCCGGGTCCGCCATCGCGACGACGAGGCCGCGCTCGCCCACGTAACCGACCGGGACGGCCTCGTAGCGCTTCGCGGCGGCGGCGTTGATCAGGTTGGCCGCCGCCATGTCGACGGTGTAGACCGAGAGGTCGAGGTGGTCGAGGCCATAGCGCTCGGCGATCGCGCGTGCGAGCGCGGTCTGCGTGATGGCGCCGCTCTCCAGGAGCACCGCCTCGGGGGTGGTGTTCGACGAGCGAGCGGCGGCGACCGCGTGCTCGACCTTCTCGCGGTCGGCGAGGCCGAGCTCGACGATGACGTCGGTGAGGAAGCGGGCCCCGCCGCCGCGCCGGCGCGCGGGCGTGATGCCCGTGACCGGCCCCGCGTCGGCGACGGGTTCGACGGGTCGCAGGCGAAGGGGCTCGGGCAAGGGGGGTGTGGGGTGTTCCAACGCTTCAGCGTCCGCGGGCCGCCTCTCGCATCGCCGCGATCGGTGCACGCCGTCCGGTCCAGATCTCCAGACTGAGCGCTCCTTGGTGCACCAGGACCTCCAGCCCGTCGACCGTGGCGATCCCCCGTTCCCGCGCCGCGGAGGTGAGCGCCGTGTCTGCTGAGCCGGAGTAGACGAGGTCCACCACGGTGTTGAACTCGCCCACAGCATCGGCCGCGAAGGGCAACTCCTTGAACGTGGCGGCCGGGTCGCGCAGTCCGGCCGCGGTGCAGTTCACCAGGAGGTCGGCGGGCTCGGGCCACGCGACCGCGCGACCGCCGAGGTCAGCGACCAGCGCGTCGGCACGCGCGGGGGTGCGATTCCACACCTGGACGTCGGCTCCGGCACCCCGCAGCGCGTGGACGGCGGCCCTGGCGCTCCCGCCGGCGCCGAGCACCAGCGCGCGGCGCCCGGCCACGTCGGTTCCGAGCGCGGCGAGCAGGCCGGGCGCATCGGTGTTGTCGGCGGCGACCTCGCCCTCCGGCCCGAACGTCAGCGTGTTGGCGGCGCCGATCGCGAGCGCCCGCTCGGTCGGAAGCGTCGCCAGCGCGAGCGCCTGCTCCTTGTGCGGGATCGTGACGTTGGCCCCCCGGAACCCGGCCGCCGGGAGCGCGGCGACGACCTCCGCGAAGACCTCCGGCGGCGC
This sequence comes from Solirubrobacterales bacterium, assembly GCA_038207985.1. GTDB lineage: Bacteria > Actinomycetota > Thermoleophilia > Solirubrobacterales > Solirubrobacteraceae > Paraconexibacter. Next base: position 272 of record JBBQZE010000277.1, on the reverse strand, counting down.
CGGGAGGTGCTGGTAGGTCCAGTCATCCAGGCCGAGGGCCGCGAGCGCTGCGCGCTGCATGCGCGGCGAGCGGCTGTGGGCGACCGGCCAGCCCAGGACGCCGAGCCGGTGCACTCAGCTCAGCACCGCGAGGGGTCCTTGCCGCCGAGCTGGTCGCGCTTGCGGTTGTACGCCGCGACGTCCTTCTGGAACTGCGCGTCGGTGGAGGAGAACGCGTGGGCGCCGTTGCCGCACGGCTTGACGACGTAGAAGAGGTAGCCGTTGGTAGCGGG
>JBBQZE010000276.1:0-3306 GCA_038207985.1 Solirubrobacterales bacterium | reverse complement strand
CTGATGTGAGCGCCGTCCGGGTGGTGGTGGGCGTCGCCTGGCTCGTCGCCTTTCTCGTGGTGGGCGGCCTGCTCTCCGACGCGGGGAACCTGCCGCTCCCTGGCAGCGTGCTCGCGATGCTGCTGCTGTGGGGGGCGCTCGAGGCGGGGGTGATCCGCCTCGCCTGGCTGCGCGACGGCGCGACGACGCTCCTCGGCCTGCTCGGGCTTCTCTTCGTCCCCGCGGGCGTCGGCTTCGTCGCCTTCGCGGGCGCGGGCTGGATCTGGCTCGGCGCGGCGGCGGTGACGGGGCTCGGGGCGCTGGCGACGATCGCCCTGACCGGCGTGCTCGTCCAGCGGGCGATCGACCGTGGCTGACCTCGCCTGCCTGGCGGGCACGGTGGTGGTCTACTTCGGGGCGCTGCGGCTGCGGCGGCGCACGACCAGCCCCGTTCTCGACCCGACCCTGGTGGCGATCCTCGTCCTCGGTGCCGCCCTCGGGCTGACCCACACGGGCTACCCCCGCTACCGCGACGCCACGCAGCCCATCTCGGTCCTGCTCGGGCCGGCCGTGGTCGCGCTCGCGGTCCCGCTGCACCAGGAGCGCGAGACGCTGGCCCGGCACGGCCGCGCCCTGCTGCTCGGGGTGCTCGCGGGCGCCGGGGCGGCGATGCTGCTCGGGTGGGCGGCCGCCCACCTGCTCGGCGCCGGCCGTGGCTTCTCCCTAGCGCTGCAGACGCGCACGGCGACGAGCCCGATCTCGATCGCCATCGCCGGCCACCTCCACGGTTCCAAGGCGCTGTCGGCGGTGATGAGCGTCATCGGCGGCGTCGCGGGCGCCACGTTCGCCCCCGCGCTGCTGACCCGGCTGGGGGTCCACCGCCCGGTGGCCCGGGGGCTCGCGATGGGCGTCAGCGCGCACGGGATAGGCACGGCCCGGATGCTGCAAGAGGGTCGCTTGGAGGCCGCGAGCTCCAGCGTGGGAATGGGGCTCGGCGGGCTCGTGGTCGCCCTGGTCATCCCGGGGCTCTGGTGAAGGTGGCCTAGTGCCGGCCGGGCGGCGGCGCGGTGCCGAACACGCGGTCCCACCACGGGGCCGAGACGCCGTAGGCGGTGTGTTCGTCCTGGAAGTGGTGGCGCATGTGCAGCTCGCGCAGGCGCCGGCCCACGCGCGAGCGGGGCCGCGCGTGGTGCACGTAGAAGTGCGTCAGGTCGTAGGCGAGGTAGCCCGCGAAGAAGCCGCCCGAGACGGCGCAGGCCATGCCCGTGGGCAGCGCGAGCTGAAAGGCGAGCGCGAAGACCGCGCCCATCGGCAGCGAGGCGCTCGGCGGCATCACCAGGCGCAGCGGATCGTTCGGGTGGTCGTGGTGCACGCCATGGAGCATCCAGTGCAGCCGTGCACCGATCCCGCGCTCGGGCTCGAAGTGGAACACCACCCGGTGCAGCCAGTACTCCGTCAGGGTCCACAGGACGTAGCCCGCCAGGACGCCGCCGGCGACCGCCGCCGGGCCGATCCGGGCGAGGGCCAGCACGCAGAATGCGACGACGACGGGGACGAAGAGCGCCGGCACCACGGCGACGTGCACGCGGGTGAAGCGATCCATCAGGCGCGACGAGAACATCGGCGGCGAGGCGCGCAGCAGCTCGGCGCGGCTCGCGCCCGCGGCGGGCTCCGCGGCCGGCACGTGCGGCTGCACGGTTCGGTGGCCGCTCAGGGCGTCCTCGCACACCGGGCCGGACATGAGGGGACCCTAACAAAGGGCCTGGACGCACCTGGCGCGCGGCCGCCCCTCGCGTGGGCGAGCTGCTCGGGAGGGGCGAGGGGTGATCTAGACTCGCCCGGGTGAGCTCCTCCTCGGACCCGCACGACGACTTCGCGGGCGACGACGCCGAGGTGGTCGACGCGGTCCCCGTCGAGACGCACGACGCCCCCCGGGTGCGGGCGGGCCGCCCCGCGGCTGCGGGGACGGCCGCGCCGGCCGGGGGCCTCACCACCCCGGCCTCTCGCTTGCCGGCCCGCGGCTCCGTGCCCGTTGTCGCGCAGGCGGCCGCCGTGGCCGTCACCGGCTTCGCCGCCGGCGCGGTGACCGCCGCCGTGGTGCGGGGTGCCTCCAAGCGACGGGCCGTGAAGGCCGCCAAGCGCTCCCCGCGCGACCTCCTGCCGGTGGTCGGCACCCGCTCCTTCCTGGTCGACGTGCACCTGCGCGGCCCGCGCGACGGACGCGAGGGCGCCACCGTGCTGTCCATTCCGCGCATGTCGCGGAACAGACAGCACGGTCGCGCCGCCCGCCGCCGGGCGGCCGCGTAGCCTCCCGCGTCGCGATGGAGCACGTGCGCGTCGAGATCCGCCCGCCCTGGCCGTTCAGGCTGCCCCACGGCGGTCGCGACGGCGTGGCACGGCGGACGGGCGGGGTCCTGGAGCGGCTCGTCCACGTCGAGGGCGAGCGCGCGGTGCTGCGCGCGGCCCAGCCCTCCGTCGACCGCGTCGTGGTCGGCGCCTGGTCGCACGGCGGTCGCGCGGTCTGCGAGGAGGCGATCGGGCGGATGCGCTTCGCGCTCGGGGTCGACGAGGACCTCCGGAGCTTCTGCGAGCGCTTCCGGTTCGACCCGCTGATCGGCGCCTCCGTCCGCCGGGCGCCGCACCTGCGGGTCACCCGCCGCCTCGACCCGTTCGAGGCGCTCGCGTGGGCGGTCTGCGAGCAGCTCATCGAGTACGACCGAGCGGTGCGGATCGAGCGTCGCATCGTGCACCGCTGGGGCGCGCGGTGCTCCGAGACCGGCCTGCGTGACGTCCCGGACGCGGAGCGGGTGGCGGGCATCGCACCGGCCGAGCTCGAGAGCTGCGACCTGAGCGCAGGTCGCGCGCTCGCGCTGCGGCGCGTCGCCCGCGAGGTGGCCACGGGTCGCGTCGACCTCCGGGCGGGCGACCACGAGCGCGGGTGGGCGCGGCTGCGCAAGGTGCCAGGGATCGGCACGTGGACGATCGACGTCCTCGCGCTGCTCGGGCAGGGCCGCTACGACCGGCTGCCCGCGGGCGACCTCGCCTACCGCAAGCTCGTGGGCCGCCTGCGCGCGGGCGGGGACCCGGCCGCACGGGCCGAGGAGGACGAGGTCCGCGAGGTCTTCGCCCCGTACGAGGAGTGGGCCGGCCTGGCGGGCTCGCACGCGCTGCGCGGCGCGGGGATCCTCGGCGCGGCGCCCGTCGCGGCCTGACGGCCGCAACGGCCGGCGCCTGGGGCCGACCGGCGGCTCATGGCTCGCTCAGCTGCCCGGGCCGCCCTGCTGGCCCGGGTCGGCCTCGACTGGCGCGACGCCTTCGCCCGGCAGG
>JBBQZE010000275.1:0-3340 GCA_038207985.1 Solirubrobacterales bacterium | reverse complement strand
CGTCGTCGCCCCGCCTCGCCGGGCTCACCGACGAGGTCTTCGGCGCCGACCTGCGGATGTCGCGGATCGGCGAGTCCGTCCGCTCGGTCTTCTCCGGTGCCGAGACGATCTGCCGGATCGGCCCGCGCCGGATCGTGGTGCTCGCCGGCCGCAACGAGAGCCTCAGCCGCCGCACCACCCTGCTGCGTCGTCTGCTCGACGTCGGCGAGGTGGGCTCGGGCGGGGTCCGGATCTGGGTCGAGAGCCTGCCGTCGACCAACGAGTCGGTCGCCAGCCTGCTCGACGAGCTCTCCCGGGACCAGACGTCCTGACCGCTGGCTAGGGTTGGCGCCATGTGTGGGCGCTACGCATCCAGCCGCAAGCCCGAGGATCTCGTCGAGGAGTTCGAGATCCGCTCCAGCAAGGTCGACGAGGCGCTCGCGCCCGACTACAACGTCGCGCCGACCAAGCCGGTGTACGCCGTACTCGAGCGGTCACCGTCGCCCCGTGACGCTGCGGGCGTGGGGGAGGGCGTGGGGGAGGGCGTGGGGGAGAAGGAGCCACCCGAGCGGCAGCTACGGGTGCTCACCTGGGGGCTCGTGCCTTCCTGGGCCAAGGATCCCTCGATCGGCAACCGGATGATCAATGCCCGGATGGAGACCGTCGCCGAGAAACCTGCCTACAAGCGGGCGTTCGCGGCGCGACGCTGCCTGCTCCCAGCCGACGGCTACTTCGAGTGGTACCCCACGGAGCAGAAGACCAAGGCCGGAAAGCCGCTCAAGCAACCGTTCTTCATCCACCCGCAGGACGGCGGGGTGCTGGCGATGGCCGGCCTCTACGAGATCTGGCGCGACCCGGACCGGCCCGACGACGACCCCGGCCGCTTCCGCTGGACGTGCACTGTGCTCACCACGCAGGCCGAGGACGCCGTCGGCCACATCCACGACCGGATGCCCCTGATGGTCGAGCCGGAGCGGTGGTCGGCCTGGCTGGATCCCACCGTCGCGGGGCGCGACGACCTGCTCGAACTGCTCGTCCCGGCGGCGCCGGGGCGGTTGGAGGCCTTCCCGGTCTCCCTCGACGTCAACAACGTGCGCAACAACGGACCAGAGCTGATCGTGCCGATCCCGGCCGAGGACGCACCGGTGTGAGGGCGCGGTGAGCCCCGCGAGTGCGGCGAGCGCTGGGCGGTCCGTCGCCACGCCGTACGGCGAGGGGCGGCTGGTCGTGCATCGCGCCCACCGCGGCCGGTTCGCCACCCTGGTGCTCAGTCACGGCGCCGGCAACGGCATCGAGGCCCGAGACCTCGCGGCGCTGGCCGCCGACCTGCCCCGTCACGGGATCACCGTCGCCCTGTTCGAGCAGCCGTGGCGGGTGGCCGGACGCCGGATCGCGACGGCGCCGCCGACCCTCGACGTCGGGTTGACGGCTGCGGTCGGGCTGCTGCGCCCGACGGCGCCGTTCGTCCTGGGTGGTCGCTCCGCAGGAGCCCGCTCGGCCGTTCGTTGCGCGGGCCGGCTGGGCGCCGCCGGCTGTCTGGCCCTGGCCTTCCCCTTGCACCCGCCTGGCCGCCCCGGGTCGTCGCGGCTCGGCGAGCTCGAGGCACTCTACGGCGAGGGCGTGCCGACCTTGGTGGTGCAGGGCGAGCGTGACCCGATGGGCCGACCCGAGGAGTTCCCCGACCGCACCGAGCTGGCCGTCGTACCCGCTGCCGACCACGGCTTCAAGGTGCCGGCCCGCGGCCCGCTCAGCCAGGCCGATGCGCTGGCCCTCGTGGTCGAGGCGACCCTGGAGTGGATCGTGCGCGAGGTGGCCGGGAATCCCTGAGCGGGGGCGGCTGTTGAGACGGACGTGCTCGCCCTGATGGATCGCCCCGCCTCCCCGGTATCGTGGGAGTCGATGACAGACCTCCCTGACCTCTCCGGCCCCGACGTAGCCGACATCGATCCCGCGCAGATCGACCCGGCCACCGAGACCGATGCCCAGCGCACGGAGCGCTTCGAGCGCGACGCGTTGCCCTTCCTCGACCAGCTGTACGGCGCCGCCATGCGGATGACCCGCAACCCGACCGACGCCGAGGACCTCGTCCAGGAGACCTTCGCCAAGGCCTACGGCTCGTTCCACCAGTTCCGACCGGGCACCAATCTCAAGGCCTGGCTCTACCGCATCCTGACCAACACGTTCATCAACACCTACCGCAAGAAGCAGCGCCAGCCGCAGCAGTCGATGTCCGAGGACGTCGAGGACTGGCAGATCGCGCGGGCCGAGTCCCACACGTCTACCGGGCTGAAGTCCGCAGAGAACGAAGCGCTGGAGCACCTGCCTGACTCACAGGTGAAGGACGCCCTGCAGCGGCTCCCCGAGGAGTTCCGGCTCGCGGTGTACCTCGCCGACGTGGAGGGCGTCGCCTACAAGGAGATCGCGGAGATCATGGGCACTCCGATCGGTACCGTCATGTCCCGCCTGCACCGCGGGCGGCGTCAGCTGCGCGACATGCTCTCGGACTACGCATCCGGCTACACCCGCAACGACGGCGAGCTGATCCCCGTCGGGCACGACCACGCTCGTTCCAGTGCGGGGGGAGGGACCCCGTCGTGACCAGTGACGAGTCCTGCGCGGACTTCCTCGAGCGGATCGTGTACTTCCTCGACAACGAGCTCGACGAGGTCGACGTCGCCGACGTACGCATCCACCTCGACGAGTGCGCGCCTTGCCTGCAGAACTACGACCTCCAGCGGACCGTGAAGGCGATGGTGGCCCGTTCCTGCCACGAGACGGCGCCCGACGCCCTCCGGCAGCGGGTGCGGGTGCAGATCCAGCAGATCCAGGTGCGCTACAGCGACAGCTGAGCGCCCACACCGCCCAGCACGGCAACGAGCCCCCGGCCGATGTCTCGGCGGGGGCTCAGTGCTGTGCGGCGGATCGCGCAGGCGTGGTCAGCGCGCTGCCTCGCTCAGGCGTTGGGGCGCTTGCCGTGGTTGGCGGCCTTCTTCTTGCGGCCGCGACGCTTGCGTCCGGTCTTGCCCATGGTGTCCTCCTGGTCGTTGGCCCCGACGGGGCAGGGCCAAGTCTCTCAGGTGGACGATGCCGAATGAAATCCACCTGGGAGCTCGTCTCGGCGCGGCTGCCCGGCGGTCCCGCCGACGGCGCGCGTGGAGAGGCTGCCGCAGGTCACGGCCCGGACCAGGCACTCGTCAGGCGAGAGTCCCTCCATCAGGGCGCTGATGTAGCCGGCGTCGAACGAGTCGCCGGCACCGGTGGCGTCGATCGTGGCGACGGGCGGGGCGGGGACCCGGGTGACGAGGTCGGGAGCCGCCCAGAGGACCCCGCCCTTGGCGCCGTCCTTGAGCGCCACCCGACA
>JBBQZE010000274.1:0-3369 GCA_038207985.1 Solirubrobacterales bacterium | reverse complement strand
TGACAGCGTGACCGGCATGGGGCAGTTGAGGTTCCCCTCGTACTGGTCGGTCGAGCCCGTGAAGTCCAGCTCGATCTCGTCGCCCGTGACCGTGGCCTTCAGCTTCAGCTCCAGGTCGCCCGCGGCCGTCTCGAGCACGTCCGTGGCCTCGCGCTCGCCGTCCTCGAGCTCCTCGATCCGCGCCCGCGTGCGGCGCTCGGCGTAGTCGAGCGTCTCGGCCATCGCCTCACGCAGGGTGTCGAGGCCGTAGCGCTCCGCCAGCGCGGCCAGCCGCTCGGCGCCGGTGCGGTTGGCGGCCAGCTGGGCGCGCAGGTCGGCCTCGCGCTGGCTCGGGTTGCGCATCTTCGCGGCCAGCTCCTTCATCAGCTCCTCGGTCAGGCGGGACGGCTCGATCACCACGCCCTCCTCGTCGAGCGTCTTCGAGTCCGCCGGCATGCTGCCCGGCTGCTCGGCGCCCACGTCGGCGTGGTGTGCGCGGCTGGCCGCGAAGCCGGTCAGCTCGTCGTCCACGAACACGGGCGTGATCACAGTGATGTCGGGCAGGTGGGTGCCGCCCTTGTAGGGGTCGTTCAGCACCCAGGCCGCGCCGGGCTCGTGATCCTCGTCGAGCACCGCCGCCACCGACGCCGGCATGGCGCCCAGGTGCACCGGCATGTGCTCGGCCTGCATGACCATCTGGCCGTCTGTGTCGAACAGGCCGGTGGACGCGTCGCGGCGCTCCTTGATGTTGGCCGAGTGCGCCGAGCGCACCAGCACCGAGCCCATCTCCTCGCAGGCGGCGCGCAGCGCGCCCACCATCACCTGCAGCGTGATCGGGTCGAGGCCGTCGCTCACTCGTCCTTCTCCATCACCACTGCGTCCGGGCCCGCCTTCGCGCTCCAGCCGGGCGGCACCACCAGCGTCGCGCCCGGCAGCTCGAAGATCGCGGGCCCCTCGGTCTCCGCCTCGCCCTGGCCGTACACCTTGGCCTCGGCGGTCTCGTCGCCGAAGCGCACCTCGCGCGTGCCGCGCTCCTCGGCGTCGCTGGGCTCCGAGGGCCGCGGCTCGGCGCCCGGCAGCGCCACCGCCACCCGCACGGTCACGAGCTCCAGCTCCGCGTCCTCGTCGCGGTAGCCGTAGCGCTCCTCGTGGGCGTCGTCGAAGTCCTCGCGCAACTTGTCCGGGTCGGGCTCGGGCTCCCCTTTCACCGACAGCTCGAAGGCCTGGCCGGCGTAGCGCAGGTCGTAGGTGGCGCGCAGCTCGGCGTCGGGCTCGTCCAGCTCCTCGCGCCCGCGCTTGGCCAGCCGCTTCACCACCTCGCCGGCTCGCTCGCCCGTCAGGTCGTCGCCGCCCAGCAGCACGCTCTCGGCCAGGTCGCGGCGGCGCTCGGACAACACCAGGCCGAGCGCCGACAGCACCCCCGAGGCGTTCGGCGCCACGATCCGCGTCATGCCGAGCTCGTCGGCGATCGAGGCGGCGTGCAGCGGTCCCGCGCCCCCGAACGCCACGAGCGCGAGGTCGCGCGGGTCGATGCCGCGCTCCACGGTGAGAACGCGCACCGCCTGCGCCATCTCCGTGCCGGCCACGCGCACGATGCCCGCGGAGGTCTCCTCGAGCGACAGCCCGAGCTCCTCCCCGAGCCCGGCGACCGCCTGCTCGGCGGCCTCGCGGTCCAGCTCCACGTCGCCGGCCAGCGGCGAGTCGGAGTCGAGGTAGCCCAGCAGCAGGTTCGCGTCGGTCACCGTGGGCTCCTCGCCGCCGCGGCCGTAACACGCGGGCCCGGGGTCGGCCCCCGCCGAGCGCGGCCCCACGCGCAGCGCGCTGCCGGCGTCGCGCCAGGCGATGCTGCCGCCTCCCGCGCCCACCGTGTGCACCTCCACCATCGGCAGCGCCAGCGCACGACCGCCCACCTCGCGCCCACCGCCCACCTCCACGCGGCCCTCCGTGGCCACCGAGACGTCGCAGGAGGTGCCGCCCATGTCCAGCCCGACCACGTCGCCGGTGCCCACCAGCTCGGCCATCCGCGCGGCGCCCACGGCGCCGCCGGCCGGCCCGGAGAGCACCGTCCAGGAGCCGTGCGCGGCGGCGCTGGCGGCGTCGGCCGTGCCGCCGCTCGACAGCATCACCTCGGGCTGGGGCAAGCCCTCGTCCTGCGCGCGCGAGGCCAGCCGCTCGAGGTAGCCGCGCAGCAGGGGGGAGAGGGCGGCGTCCACGATCGTGGTTGCGCAGCGCTCGTACTCGCGGAAGACGCCGGCCGTCTCGTGCGAGGTCGACACGTGCACGTCGCCGCAGGCCTCGGCCACGAGCTCGGCCGCCCGCTGCTCGTGCTCGGGGTGGCGAAAGCCCCACAGCAGGCAGACCGCCGCGGCCTCGACGTCGAGCCCGTCGAGCGCCTCGCGCAGCGCGTCCTCGTCGAGCTCGCGCAGCACGCCTTCGGGCCCAGTGCGCTCGGGCACCGCCACCCGCAGCTCGGCGGGGACGAGCGGCGGCGGGTGCCCGGCGCACAGGCGGTAGAGGTCGGGACGCGCCTGGCGCCCGAGCTCCTCGAGGTCGGTGAAGCCCTCGGTGGCGAGCAGCGCGGTGCGCGCGACGTCGCCTTCGAGCAGCGCGTTCGTGCCCACCGTCATCCCGTGGACGAAGCGCTCGACGTCGCCGGCCTCGGCATCCGCCGCCTCAAGGACCTGGCGCACGGCGTTCACGACACCCTCCGACTGGTCGCCCGGGGTGGTGGGCGACTTGCCGGTGACGATTCGCTCCGCGGTGAGCAGCACCGCATCCGTGAAGGTGCCGCCCACGTCCACCCCGAGGATCACCTTCGGCAAGCTACCCGGAACGACGAAGGCGGCCCATGAGGGCCGCCTTCTTACTGCTGAAGAGGCTCCCTGCGCCGTCGCCTGGGGTGGGCGGCGGCTCGCGGGAGCTAAGCCTGTGTGCGAGTACTTACGCTGCCACCACCCCGAAGTCCTCCTCGAGATGCTTGTGCGACGGGCAGTACTTGCTGCCGGGCAGCGGGACGCGCTGGCAGGGCGTGCCCTTGCGCGTGTTTGCGTGGCAGCAGAGCGGGCTGCCGTCGAAGGTCACGCCGGCCCGGGCCTGGCTTTCCACGTACTCGGTCGCCAGGAGCACGTGGCGCTGGATCACGTTCAGCACGCGAGTCTGCTCTGAGATCGGGAAGAAGGTGCGGACGTCGCTAAAGAGGGTCTTCACCGGCTTCGCGAAGTAGTGCAGGTCGAGCGCGAGGCGCTCCATGGTGGCCTCGCAGGAGCGAAGAAAGCGCTGGCGCGTGAGGCAGACGTCCTCGCCCTTGGTGGTCATCACCGCCTGGCCGAGCTCCCTGTAGAGCGAACGACTGAACTGGTACATCGGGTCCTCCCTATTGACCCTGCGTCC
>JBBQZE010000273.1:0-3381 GCA_038207985.1 Solirubrobacterales bacterium | reverse complement strand
CGGCCGTGTAGCAGTCGTTCGAGTGGACGTTGAGCTCGAACCGGCCCGTGCCATCGGGCAAGGGCACGTTCGGGTCCTGCCAGCTCATGTAGCAGTTCCAGTCGGCGCCGGGGCCATGGTCGGGGACCTTCGGCCCGCCCTTGTCGCAGGTGGCTCGGGCGTGCAGCGACGCCACGGTCACGCCCGAGTGCCCGAGGAGCTTGGCCTGCGCGACGTAGCGGTTCGCGAACGACTGAGGAACCGAATGCTCGAGGCGGCCGCGCGTGACGTCGCTACCGCCGCAGGCACTCAGCCCGGCGGCGGCGGTGACGACAACGAGCGCTGCGAGCGCTCGCGGCGCGAGGTGACGGATGCGTGCGTTCATGGCGATTCAGCCTCCGGTGATGTCGCGGCGACGCAATGTGAGGAATGCGACGGCGAGGGCGACGGCCGACCAGACGGCGCTGACCACCAGCCCGCTGGTCAAGGGTCCGTAGAAACGGTTCTGGGCGAACAGTCCGTGCCAGTTCTCGAACGCCGTAGTCAGCAGCAGCGGCCGGATCGTCCCGAGGCCCCCGAGGCTCCCGAAGAGCTGCATGATCATCCCGATGACCACCGGCGCAGCGATGCCGACCGCGGGGTTGCGGGAGCGCACCGACAACAGGATCGCCAAGCAGGTGAACCCGATCAACGGCGCGAGCACCAGCAGCCAGCTGGCGATCACCAGGCGCCCCGCGGTGCCGGAGGGCACGACCTGCCCGGTCAATCCGGTCAGGTCCTGGTGGCCCACGATCACCACGCTGCTCAAGATCGTGCTCGCCGCAAGGACCACCAGGACGGTCGTCGCGAAGCCGAGCGCCGTGATCGTCTTGGCCCAGAAGAGCTGGCCCCGGCTGGCCGACCGGGTCAGGACGGTCTTCCATGTGCCGTGCTGGTCCTCACTCGCGAAGATGTCGCCGGCCACCAGGGCAGTCAGCAGCGGCAGCAGCCACTGCGCCGCGAAGCCGAGGACGAGCAGCGCGACCGCGAAGCCGCTCTCGTGGATGAAGCGCCCGTAGAGGTTGTCCTTGGGGGGGCGCTGCTGGGCGTTGACGATGGCGACGATGGCGATCGGCGCGAGCAGGCAGACGAGCAGCGTCCACCGGGCGCGGCCCTGGGCCACGAGCTTGCTGAGCTCCCAGCGAACGGCGTCGAGCAAGCTGGGACGGCGGCGCCTGACCCGCTCCGAAGTGGTGTCCCGCTGAGCCTCGGCGTCGGGAGTCGAGGTGGAGCTCATCGACGGACGCCGGCCGACAGGCGGTCGAGGTCGGCCGGAACAGTGCCAGGCGCCGACTCGGTCAACATGAAGAACAACGACTCCAACGGCTCCTCGGTGAGCTCGAGGGCCCGCAGCGACAGGCCGCTGGTCAGCAGCGTCCCGAGAAGCGCGTCGAGGTCGGCTTGCGGTCCGACGACCACGAGTCCCCCGTCCGGGCCCGCCGTGGCCTGGAGCCCGGGGTGCGCCTTCGCGAGCTCGAGGGCCCGGGCGTCGTCGTCGGTGACCACACGGTGCCCTTGCTCGGGCGCCTGCTTGCGCAGCTCGGAGATCTCGCCGTGGTAGACCACAGATCCCGTGCGCATGATCGTCACGTTGTCGCAGATCTCCTCGACTTCGATCATGTCGTGGGAGCTCAGAAGCACGGTCAAGCCGCTCGACGCGAGGCGCTTGATCAGGGCGCGCATGTCACGCATGCCGGCCGGGTCCAGGCCGTTGGCGGGCTCGTCGAGGACCAGGAGCTGCGGATCGCGGAGCAGGCTCGCCGCGACGCCGAGACGCTGGCGCATGCCGAAGGAGTACCCCCCGACCTTGTCGTCGGCGCGTTCGGCCAAGTCCACGATCTCCAGGATCTCCTCCATCCGCCCGGGCGTGCTGCCGCCGTCCAGTCGGGCGAGGCCCGCGAGGTTCTTGCGACCCGTCAGGTAGGGATAGAACCTCGGGCTCTCGATGAAGCCGGCGACCCCGTCGAGCGTCGCGGTGCCGTGCTCGTCCCACGTGCGACCGAAGATCTTGATGGTTCCCGCGTCGGCGCGGATGAGGCCGAACAACATCCGTAGGAACGTGGTCTTCCCGGCGCCGTTCGGCCCCAGCACTCCGTAGACCTCGCCTTGGGCGACCTGCAGCGAGATCGCGTCGACGGCGGTGAGGTCGCCGTACCGCTTGGTCACGCCGACCGCGTCGACGGCGAGTGTTTCGCTCATGGACTGCAACGTAAGGAGCGTCGATGAGGCGAAACTGAGATCGCCCTCGGAAGCTGACGCGCTGCGGAGGCCAGCCGCCGGTCCGAAGTGGAGCCTAGGGGGATCGAACCCCTGACCTCCTGCTTGCAAAGCAGGCGCTCTCCCAGCTGAGCTAAGGCCCCTCGCGGCCAATGCTAGCGGCGGTCAGGGCGTTCGGGCCTGGCACGCCCCGCCGCAATGCGCTAGCGGCGGAACGCGCCAGTCTGCGTCCGAAACCCGTCCGTGACAAGCGGAGCCCAAAGCACCCGAGCGGTTCCCCAACGACCCGGGGCAGGGTTGGTCATGACGTGCGTCGGCACGACGGACCGAGAACTTGACCCCTTTGGACGCTCCTGTCCTAGAAGTCGAAGTCGCGCGGGGGCTTCTGCTCGAACCACAGGCGGTCGTGCTCCGGCGTCTCCTGCAGGAACTCGGGCGTCTCCTCGAGCTCGTCGTGCTCACCGGAGGCCTCGTCGTCGGCCGCGGGCTCGAGGGGCTCGGCCGGCGCCCGCGCGCGGTCGCGGGGCGGGGTCACAGTGGTCGGCGGCAGGTCGGCGTCGGCGTCCAGCCGCACGGACCCGCCGAGCGGCTCGACGGGCTCCGGGTCGGGCTCCGGGACACGCGCAACGTCCGCGCCGCGGTCCGCCCAGTCCTCCTCGGCCTCGAGCTCGGCCTCCTCGTAGGCCGCCTCCTCCTCGTGGGCCACCGCCGCGTCGGCTGCGTGGTCGCCCGGGTCGGCGGCTTTCGTGGGCGCGTGGCCCGCCTCGGGCACCGCGAGCGCATCCTCGCGCTCCACCGGACCCAAGGCCTCGTGCTCCAGCCGCGCCACGTCGCTCGGATCGGCGCCGTGGCGGCGCTTGAGCTCGAGGTGCTGGCGGATGGCGTCGTCGAGCAGTCCCATCCCTGGGGATGCTACCTCCCGGGCAGTCGGGGGCGGCTCCCTGCCCGCGCACGTGCCCCTACGGGTGCGGGCGGTCCGAGGCGCCGACCGACCGGTTCTTGCCCGGGCGCTTGGCGTCGTAGAGCGCGGCGTCCGCGGCGCGGCCGTCGACCGATCGGCCCCGCGCGAGCAACCTGCGAAGGCGCGCGGCGTCTACACTCAGCGCCACTCGCGGGGCTATAGCTCAGTTGGGAGAGCGCCTGGAT
>JBBQZE010000272.1:0-3381 GCA_038207985.1 Solirubrobacterales bacterium | reverse complement strand
CGAGCGCGCCCTGGAGCGCCTCGCGGGGCGGGAAGCCGACCTGCACGAGCAGATGGCCGCCCACGCCACCGACCACGCCCGCCTGCGGGGCCTGCAGTCCGACCTCGGCGCGCTGACCGCGGAGCGCGACCAGCTCGAGTCGGCCTGGCTGGAGACCTCCGCGGCACTCGAGGCCTGAACCACCCGCGGGGAGGTCAGCGGCCGAGGGTGCGGACGAACTGCCGCGTGCGGACGGGCAGGTCGCCGATCCCGCGGCGGACCTCCGAGAGCCCGGAGCGCAACTCCTCGTCGCCGATCTCGATCGGCATGAGCGAGTCCTGCAGCTCGCCGAGCGTGTGGTCGGCCCGGGCGACGGCCGACAGCGTGGCGTCGAGGAAGCCCCGCACGCCCTGCGAGGGGTGCCCGGGCGCCGCCGGGGCGAAGGTGCGGCCCGCGAGGCCATGGCGCGCCGCGAAGCCGTCGTGGGTGCGTTGCGCGCGCCCGTAGGCGAGCTGCACGGGGCGGAAGAGCTGCTCCTCGAGCCGGTCTGCGGTCGTCTCGTCCAGCCCTTCGTACGCCTCGCCGAGCGCCGCGAGCGCGATCGCGAGGTCGTCGACCGCACCCGCTACCACCCTGAGCATCTCCTGCCGCGCGCCCTGGGTCCCGGAGGCCATGGGCGCAGCGTAGTCCGGCGAGGGTGTGAGGTTCTGCCGTCCACCCTGGACTGCTGAACCGCAGACCCCCCGGTCGGAGCTGGCCTTTACGCCGCCGCGATCTGCTTCGCGATGCGCTTGGCCGAGACCTTCCGCGCGCCGAGCGCCTGCGCGAACAGCGCGACGCGCAGCTCCTCGACCAGCCACGGCACCTCGCGCAGCGCGTCGGGCACCGGGCGCCCCGGCGGGAGCGCCGCGACCGCCGCGCGGTGGGCGTCCTCGAGCGCGTGGACCTCGGCGGTGCGCGCCCGGTCCAGCGCCGGGTTCTGCGCGACCCGGTCGAGCCGGTGGGCGGCGGCGCGCAGCCAGCGCTCCAGGTCGCCGAGCCTCGCGGCGCCGACGGCGCCAAGGAAGCCCGAGCCGATGAGCCCGGCGAGCTGCGCCGCGACGTCGTCGTGCGCGTGGATGGTCTCGGGGCGCGCCGGCCGCTCCAGTCGCTCACGCACCGCGCCGGCCGCGGCGAGGACGTCGACGGCGTGCAGGACCAGAGCGAGCGTCCGCTCGGCCAGCGAGCCCGCGACGTGGGCGCGCAGCCGCGCGAAGGCGGCGTCGTCCCACGCCGGGCCGCCGGCCTCGAGCAGGAGCTCCTCGGTCGCCGCCCGCGTCGCGTCGGCGACGACCGCGCCGAGGCTCCCGTGGGGCGCCACCGCCAGGGCGACCTGCGCGGAGAGGTCGAGCCGGTCACGAACCCAGCGCGCCGGGGACGGCGTCGTGAGCGCGAGCAGGCGCAGGGTGCCGGCGCGCATCGCGTCCCGCTGGGCCAGCGGCTCGTCGAGGACGCGGACGCCGACCGTCTCCCCCTCGTCGACGAGCGCCGGGTGGGCCTGCGCCGCGCCGCCCGTCCCCGGGAGCGCCACCGACCGCGGCAGGGTCCCGAACTCCCAGCGGCGCAGCCCCGTGCGCTCGAGCTCGGGCGCGGCCGCGGCGAGCTCCGCGCGCAGCAGCGGCCGCAGGCGCTCGCGCAGCGCGTCGAGGCCGTCCCCGCGCGCCAGCACCCGGCCGTCCTCGTCCTCGACGCTGAAGGACATGCGCAGGTGCGGCGGCAGCTCCTCCGGCCGCCACGCCTCGGGCGGGACGCGCACGCCGCGCAGCCGCTCGAGCTCGGTCGCCAGCGCCTCGAGCAGCGGCCGGCTGCGCGGCGTGACCGCCGCGAGGACCTCCTCGACCAGGTCCGGGACGGGGACGAGCGGCTTGCGCAGCTCCTTCGGGAGCCCGCGGAGCAGCGCAGTGAGCAGCTCGGGCCGGAGGGCCGGCACGAGCCAGTCGAAGCCGACGGGCCGCAGCGTGCCGAGCACGGCCAACGGCACGTGGGCGGTCACGCCGTCGTCCGCCGCGCCGGGCTCGAAGCGGTAGCTCAGTTCGAGCAGCAGGTCGCCCTGCTTCCAGCGGTCGGGCCGCGCCCTCGCGTCCGCCCCCGGGTCGCCGCGGACGAGCAGTGCGCGGGGGTAGGTCAGGAGCTCGGGCTCCGTCCGCCGCGCCTCGCGCCACCAGCGCTCGAGGTGCTGGCCCGAGAGCACGTCGGGGGGGATCCGGGCGTCCCAGAAGTCCATGAGCACGTCGTCCCCCACGCGCAGATCACGGCGACGCGTGCGCTGCTCGAGCGCCTCGACCTCCTCCAGGCGCCGGGTGTTCTCCGCGACGAAGTCGTGCCGACCCGTCCAGTCTCCCTCCACGAGCGCCCGCCGCAGGAACAGCGCGCGAGCGAGCGCCGGATCGACGCGCCCGTAGTCCACGGTCCGCCCGGCGACGACGGGCAGGCCGTAGAGCGTCACACGCTCCGTGGCCACGACGGACGCCCGGTCGGGCTCCCAGCGCGGCTCGGAGTACGTGCGCTTGACGAGGTGGCCCGCGAGCGGCTCGATCCACTGCGGCTTGATCACGGCCGCCGTCCGCCCCCAGAGGCGCGAGGTCTCGACGAGCTCGGAGACCACGATCCAGCGGGCGGTGCCCCGCGCCAGCGACGAGCCCGGGAAGACCGCGAAGCGCGCGCCACGCGCGCCCTCGTACTCACGCGCCTTGGCCCCGCGCAGGCCGACGTGGGAGAGCAGCCCGCTCAGCACCGCCCGGTGGATCGCGTCCGGCTCCGCCGGCGACTGGTTGATGCGCACCTCCACGCCCTCCGCCGCACCGCGCAGCTGGCCTGCGAGGTCCTGCCACTCGCGGATGCGGAGGTAATGCAGGAACTCCGCCTTGCAGCGCTTGCGGAACTGGTTGCCGGAGAGCTCGTCCTGCAGCTCGCCGAGGTAGCGCCACAACTCGAGGTAGCCCAGGAAGTCCGAGCCCTCGACCTTGAAGCGCGCGTGGGACTGGTCGGCCTGTGCCTGCTGGTCGGCGGGGCGCTCCCGGGGGTCCTGGATCGACAGCGCGGCCGCGATGACGCAGAGCTCGTCGGCGCACGCGAGGCGGTCGCCCTCGAGCACCATGCGTCCGAGGCGCGGGTCGACCGGGAGCCGCGCGAGCCGGCGGCCGAGCGGCGTGAGGCGCTTGCGGGGGTCCTCGACCTCCGGGTCGATGGCGCCGAGCTCGTGCAGGAGGTTCACGCCGTCGCGCACCTGGCGGCGATCGGGCGGGTCCAGGAAGCCGAAGTCCTCGACCTCCCCCAGACCGAGCGAGGCCATCTGCAGGATCACCGAGGCGAGGTTGGTCCGCTGGACCTCCGGATCGGTGTAGCGCGGGCGCGCCTCGAAGT
>JBBQZE010000271.1:0-3404 GCA_038207985.1 Solirubrobacterales bacterium | reverse complement strand
GATCAGGGGGGCTGGCGCAGGCGCCCCCGGGGTCCACGACGGCGAGGTCGACGTCGCCGCGGCGATCGCGGACATGGACAGCTGGATCTTCATGTCCGACGTCTGCAAGCACTGCACGAACGCCGGCTGCATGGACGCGTGCCCGACGGGCGCGCTGATCCGCACGGAGTTCGAGACGGTCGTCCTTCAGCCCGACGTGTGCAACGGCTGCGGCTACTGCATCCCGAGCTGCCCCTTCGGCGTCGTGGCGCGTGACCCGGAGGACGGCCGGGCCGCGAAGTGCACCCTGTGCTACGACCGCCTGCAGGACGGAATGGAGCCCGCCTGCGCGAAGGCGTGCCCGACCGACTCGATCCAGTTCGGCCCCTACGACGAGCTCGTGGACGTCGCCTCCCGGCGGGTCGCGCGCTTGCACGAGAAGGGGATGGACGGCGCCTACCTCTACGGCGCGGGGGACGCCGAGGGCGACGAGATCGCCGGCGGCCTCGGGGCGTTCTTCCTCTTCACCGAGCCGCCGGAGCGCTACGGCCTGCCCGCCAACGCCGACTCGCCCATCCAGGAGAACGTCGTCCCCGCGACCCTCGCGGCGATGGGTGCGGGCCTTGGCGCCGCCGCCGGCGTCGTGGCCGCGTTCTTCGTCCCGCCGGCGATCGGCCGGCGGAACACGGCCTTGGGCGCCGCGGCGGTGGCGGGGCTCTCCGTGCTCCCGGACCTCCGCCGTGCGGTCCGGCGCAGGCGGGCCCGGTGAGCGCGGGCGGCCGCCACGACGCGGCAACCGCGCGGCGCGACGCCGTGCGCGCCAAGGTGCGGGCGCTCGCGTCGCGGCGGGCGGAGGCTCGGCGCTCGGTGCAGTCCGCCGACGAGGAGCGCGACACCACGCCGGCGCTCGGCGAGCGCGGCGGCCCCGCGTCGTGGCGCCACGCCGTGGAGGGCGGCACCGTCGCCCTGTCCAAGCCGGGCTTCCAGGACGGCCGCTGGTCCTACCTCTTCGGAAGCGACACGCGCTACGCCACCCCGGACGCCCCGCCGGACGGGTACATCGCGGCCGCCAACCGCAGAGGGCGCGGCGGCACGACGCCGCCGGTCGTCCAGGGCCCGGTGATGAAGGCGCCCGTGTGGACCTGGGAGGTACCGCTCTACTTCTGGTTGGGAGGGGTGGCCGCGGGCGGATCGTTCATCGGTCTGGCCTGCGACCTGGCCGGCGACGAGCGCTCCGCCCGCGTCGCCCGGCGGGTCGCCCTCGGGGCGCTCGTGCCGTCCCCACCCCTGCTGATCATGGACTTGGGGCGCCCAGAGCGCTTCTACAACATGCTGCGGGTCTTCAAGCCGCGCTCGCCGATGAACACCGGCGCCTGGGCGCTGTCGGCGTTCGGCGGCCTGGCCGCCGCGGCCGTCGGTGCCGACCTGCTCGACCGCCCGCGGACGGCCAAGGTCGTCGGCGGCGCGAACGCGGTCGTCGGGGGGTACCTCGGCTCCTACGCGGGTGTCCTGCTGGCCGCCACTGCCGTGCCCGTATGGTCGCGCTCCAGGCTCTTCCTCGGCCCGATCTTCGTGTCGACCGGCACGCTGAGCGGCGCGGCCGTCACCCGCCTGCTGCTCTCGGCGGGGGGGATGAAGGCCGACCACCCGACCCGCGAGGCGCTGGGCCGCGTGGAGACCGGCGCCATGGCCGCCGAGCTGCTGCTCTCAGCGGTCAACGAGCACCACCTCGGCCGGCTGGGCTCCGTGCTGGAGCAGGGGCGCCCGGGCCGCCTGTTCAAGATCGCCAAGTGGACGGCGCGCGGGAGCCTGATGCTGCGCCTGGAGCGCCGGAGGCCGTGGACGCAGCACGTGTCGAGCGTCGGCTTCCTGGCCGCCGCGGTCTGCTTCCGCTACGCGTGGGTCGGCGCCGGGCCGCTCTCCGCCACCGACGACGAGGCCGTCGCCCGCAACCATCGCGGCGAGGCGACGACGAGGGAGCCGGAGCCCGCCAATCCGGTGGTGGTGGTCCGGGCGCGCTGAAGGGCCCGTTCGGGGTAAGGGGGAAGGATGAGCACCGCTCCCGCCGTCCAGCTCACCTCGCTGTCGTCAGGCGCCGGCTGCGGCTGCAAGCTGGCCGCCGCGGACCTGCTGCCCGTCGTGCGCGCGCTGCCGCCCCAGGACGATCCGCGCCTGCTCGTCGGCTCGGCGTCGGGTGACGACGCGGCGGTGGTCGACCTCGGCGGCGGTATTGCGCTGGTGCAGACGCTGGACTTCTTCACCCCGCTGGTCGACGACCCCTACGACTTCGGACGCATCGCGGCGGCCAACGCGCTCTCCGACGTCTACGCGATGGGTGGGCGCCCGCTCACGGCGATGAACATCGTCGCCTTCCCGCTCGAGCAGCTCGGGCCGGAGGTGCTCGCCGAGATCCTGCGCGGCGGCATGGACGTCGTGCGCGAGGCGGGCGCGCTGCTGGTCGGCGGCCATTCGATCAAGGACGACGAGCCGAAGTACGGATTGGCGGTCACGGGGCTCGTCGACCCGGCGCGGGTGGTGACCAACGCGGGCGGCCGGGAGGGCGACGTGCTCGTCCTCACCAAGCCGCTGGGGGTCGGGGCGATCGTCACGGCCCGCAAGCGCGGCGGTGCGGACGACGCGCTCGTCGCGCGGGCGGTGGAGGTCATGGTCGCCCTGAACGCCGCGGCGTCGCAGGCGGCGGTGGCCGCGGACGCCCACGCGATGACGGACGTCACCGGCTTCGGCCTGCTCGGCCACCTGCACAACGTCTGCCGCGAGAGCGGCCTGGCGGCCGAGCTCGACGCGGCCGCGGTGCCGGCCATCGAGGGCGTCGAGGCGCTCCTGGCCGACGAGGCCGGTGTCTCGGGGGGCAGCCGCCGCAACGCCGAGTGGGCGGAGGAGTGGGCGACGTTCGGCGACGCGGTCGCGCCGTGGCGCCGCCGGCTGATGACCGACGCGACGACCTCGGGCGGCCTGCTCGTCGCGCTGGCTTCGGACACTGCCGCGCAGGTGCCGGGCGTGGTCGTCGGCCGGCTCGTGGCGGGCGCGCCGGGCGCGATCGCCGTGCGGTGACAGGATGGCGGGGTCGCGGACGACGCGTGGGGCGTGGGGCTCCTTGGTGGAGCCGTCCTCCCCATCAGGCGCCCGCGGGCCAGGAGCGGCCCGGGGCCGGTGCCCCGAACGGCCTTCAAAGCCGTCGGCGGCGCGCTTGCCGCGCCGGGGAGGTTCGACTCCTTCGCCGCTCCGTCCCAGACTTTGTGCAAGGCAACTATTTCGTGAGCTGAGCAACGTGGCCCGGTTTGGCCCTGAGTTCGCCGCGGCGCTCGAAGTGGCGGGACAATCGGGCTCGTGATGAATGCCGACCTTCACTCCGACGACGCGCCGCTGGCCGACCCGTTTCTAGGCCGAGCGTGGACGCGACGCGT
>JBBQZE010000270.1:0-3425 GCA_038207985.1 Solirubrobacterales bacterium | reverse complement strand
GGCCGCCCGCACCGGGCGTCACCGTGGTCGACGCGCCGCGTTCCGTGGCCAAGGACCCGGACCCCGCCCGCGCCGTCCGCGCGCATCGCGACGCCTCGGTCGTCCGGGCGGTCAGGGCCGTCGCCGACGGCGAGGCCGACGCGTTCGTCTCGGGCGGCTCGACCGGCGCCGCCCTCGCGGCGGGGCTCTTCAACGTCAAGCGGGCCGCCGGGATCCACCGGCCGGCGCTCGCGATCCCGGTGCCGATTCCCGGCCACCCCGTCACCATGGTCGACGTCGGTGCGAACGTCGAAGTGCGTCCCGAGCACCTCGTCCAGTTCGCCTTCATGGGCGCGGCCCTGTCGCAGGTCGTCCTCGGGGTCGAGCGCCCGCGGGTGGGGCTGCTGTCCAACGGCGAGGAGGCCGGCCGGGGCACCGCCTTGGTGCAGGAGGTGCACGCCCAGCTCGAGCGCCTCGCATCGGCGTCCGGCCTGAACTGGGTGGGCAACGTGGAGGGCACCGACCTCGTCACGGGGGTCGCCGACGTCGTCGTGACCGACGGCTTCACCGGCAACGTCGCGATCAAGGCGCTGGAGGGCGCCTCGCAGGCGACGCTCGCCGCGGTCCGTGCGGCCGCCCTGAGCTCTCCGCGCGCGAAGCTCGGCGGCCTGCTGCTGAAGCCCGCCCTGCGCGGCTTCCGCGACGAGGTCGACCCCGAGCGCGCGGGGGGCGCCTACCTGCTCGGACTGCGTCGCCTCGGCGTCGTCCCGCACGGCCGCTTTACGCGCACCGGGTTCGCCCAGGCCATCCGGCTGGCCGCCCGGGGCGCCTCCGGGGACGTCGTGGGGCGCACCCACGAGGCGCTCGAACGGGCGGGGGCGCTCCGCGGGGGCCAGGCGTCCGACCCGACCCCTAGCGTTGCCGGACGATGACCCGCGAAGAGGTGTTCACCCTCATCCAGGATCACCTTGTCGACGAGCTCGACGTGGACCCTGCACGCATCGGCGACGAGACGCGCTTCAAGGAGGACCTGGAGGCCGACTCGCTCGACCTCTACACGCTGGTGCAGGAGCTCGAGGACTCCTACGGGGTGACCATGAGCGACGAGCAGGCGGCGCGCATCCTCTCCGTCGGGCAGGCCATCGACTTCGTCCTCGAGCACGCCCCCGCGGCGTCCTAGCGCCCTGCAACAGCTCGCCGCACTCCTCGCTGGGCTCCCCGAGGAGCTGTCGACCCAGGTCTTCACCCACGCCTCCTGGTCCGGGCGCCGTGCCGACTCCTACGGGCGGCTGGCCTTCCTCGGGGACTCCGTGCTGGGCCTCGCGGTGACCTCGCACCTGTTCCCCCGCCTCGAGGCGGAGCGCTTCGGCGAGGGGCGCCTGACCAAGATCCGCGCCCAGGCCGTCAGCGGCCCGGCCTGCCGCGCCGTCGCGGAGCGCCTCGGCGTGCCCGAGCGCCTCGCGGCCGCCGCGCCGGCCGGCTCCCAGGTCGCTCCGACCGAGCGCGTCCTGTCCTCGATCACCGAGGCGGTGATCGGCGCGGTCTACCTCCACCACGGCTACGACGTGACCGCCGCCGCGGTCGTCGAGGCCTTCGGGCCGGAGATCGAGGAGGCGCTGGAGCACCCGGTGGACTTCAAGAGCGCGCTGCAGGAGCGCCTCGCCCGGCGGGCCGAGGTCGTCGGCTACGTCGTCACCGCGGAGCACGGCCCACCGCACGAGCGGGTCTTCGACGTCTCGGCGACCGTGGCCGACCGGGTGGTCGCCACGGGCTCGGGGATGTCGAAGAAGGCCGCCGAGCAGGCCGCCGCCCGGGCTGCCCTCGACGCGCTCGCGGTGGGCGCGTCGCGCCCCGCGACCGAGGCAGGGGTGGTCTGAGTGCACCTGAAGTCGATCACCCTGAAGGGCTTCAAGTCGTTCCCGGACCGCACGAAGCTCGACTTCGGCGCGGGGGTCGCGGTCATCGTCGGGCCGAACGGCTCGGGGAAGTCCAACGTCACCGACGCCGTCCTCTGGGCGATGGGCGAGCAGTCGCCGCTGGCGGTGCGCGGGCAGTCGATGCAGGACGT
Source organism: Solirubrobacterales bacterium (assembly GCA_038207985.1). Taxonomy (GTDB): domain Bacteria; phylum Actinomycetota; class Thermoleophilia; order Solirubrobacterales; family Solirubrobacteraceae; genus Paraconexibacter. Next base: position 1,378 of record JBBQZE010000270.1, on the reverse strand, counting down.
CATCTTCGGCGGTGGCAAGGGGGTCCAGGCCCGCTCGTCGGCCGAGGTCGAGATCGTCATCGACAACGCCGACGGCGCCATCGACCTCCCGCTGGGGGAGATCTCGATCCTGCGCCGGCTCGACCGCTCCGGCGACGGCGAGTACCGCCTCAACGGCGCACGCTGCCGCCTGGTCGACGTGCTGGAGGTCCTCAGCGACACGGGGCTCGGCAAGGAGATGCACTCCGTCGTGTCCCAGGGACGCGTCGAGGGCATCGTCACCTCCAAGCCGAAGGACCGCCGTCTCCTGATCGAGGAGGCCGCGGGGCTCGGCAAGCACCGAAAGCGCCGCCGCCGCGCGCAGCTGAAGCTCGAGCGCACGCAGGACAACCTGGACCGGGCGCTCGACGTCGAGCGTGAAGCGCGCTCGCGGCTGCGGCCGCTGACGCGCCAGGCCGAAGCCGCCGAGCTGCACGAACGCATCGAACGCCAGACCGTCGAAGCGCGCTGGGAGCTCGCGCGGGACGCCGCGCGGGAGCGCCGCGTGGCGCTCGCCGTCGCGGAGGCCGCCGCGGCCGCAGCGCGCGCCGCCCGCGACGGGGCGCAGGCCGAACTGGGCGCCGTGGCGCTGCGGCGCGAGGCCGCGGAGCGCGCCCTGGCGGAGCGGGGCGTGGTCCGCGAGGCCCTCGTCCGGCGCGCGAGCCAGGCCCGGGCGGCCGCCGACCGCATCGAGCTGCGCCTGGAGCGCACGCGGGAGACGGGGCAGGCGCTCGAGGAGCGCGTCGAGAGCCGGGAGCGCCAGCTCGAGGTGCTGCGTGCCCAGGCCGGGGAGGACCAGCCCGACGACGCGGGGCTGGAGCGGGTGCAGTCGCTCGAAGCCGAGCTGCTGCGCCTCGACGGCGACCGCGAGGCCGCGCTGGAACGCGAGCTGCAGGCGCTTCAAGCGACCCACGAGGCGGCCGCTGCGCTCGTCGCCGACCGCGACGCGGCCGTCGAGCAGGCGCGCGCCGCGCTTGCCGCCGCGGACGCCGCCGCCGATGCCGCCCGGCGCGCCCGGCGCGCGTCCGAGGCCGGCGCGGAGGCAGCCCGCCGGGACGCCGCCAAGGCCGGCGCCGAGCTGTCCCGCGCGAACCAGTTCCTGCGCTCGCACGCCAGCGCGCCCGGCGGCGCCCGTGCGCTGGCCGACGAGCTCGAGGTCGGCGAGGGCTACGAGCTCGCGCTGGCCGCCGCGCTCGGCGGCCGCATGACCGCGGCGATCGCGGACAGCCGCGGCCGAGCCACCCAGCTGCTGGACGCGGTGGGCGGCGACGGAGGTCGGGCGCTCGTGCTGCACGCCGGCACCGCGGAGTCGCCCGCCGCTGCGCCACCCGTCCCTGGCGCCGAGTCGCTCGCGGCGCTC
>JBBQZE010000269.1:0-3427 GCA_038207985.1 Solirubrobacterales bacterium | reverse complement strand
CTTCTCGGCGGCCCGCTTGGCGCGGACGTCCTCGAGTTCGCGCGCCTTGCGAGATTCGCGGGTCTCGAACACCGGGGCGACGACAGTCGGCTTCGGCTTGAACTTCTCGAGGAGGGCTTTCCGGGCTTCGGCCTGCGCGGCCAGGCGCTCGGAGACGCCGGGGACCCGCAGGCGGACGATCTCGATCTCGCGCTCGAGGCCGGGGTGGGTGATCCAGTGGAACAGGCAGCGACGCTTGAGCGCGTCGTGCAGCTCGCGGGTGCGGTTGGACGTGAGGATGACCGCGGGCCGGCGCTTCGCGCTGATCGTCCCGATCTCCGGGATCGTGATCTGGAAGTCCGAGAGCACCTCGAGCAGGAAGGCCTCGAACTCGTCGTCGGCGCGATCGATCTCGTCGATGAGCAGGACGACGGGGTCCTCGGAGGCGATCGCCTCCAGCAGCGGGCGGCGGATCAGGAAGCTCGGCCCGAAGAGCTCCTGCTCGTCGACGGTCCCCTCCTGCGCGGCGCGGATGTGGAGCATCTGGCGCGCGTAATTCCACTCGTACACCGCGTGGGCGACGTCGAGGCCCTCGTAGCACTGCAGGCGGATCAGCCGCGCTCCCGTGGCGGCCGCCAGCGCCTTGGCCGCCTCGGTCTTGCCGACCCCCGCCTCGCCCTCCAGCAGGAGCGGCTTGCCGATGGCCAGCGACAGGAACAGCGAGGTGGCCAGCCCCCGCTGCGGGAGGTAGGACTGCGCCCGCAGCGCCTCCTCGACCTGGCCGACCGACTCGAAGGCGCCGTGCGTGCTCACGGGCCGACTGTACCCCGGCTGACCGCCGCCATGCGCGTGATCGATAATCGGTGGACAGGGTGTCAGCCCCTCATGTATAAGAGCGTCCGTCCGCCGTTCCCGCCTTCAGGAGGATCTCCGCATGGCAGTCTCCCCACCCTCGACGGAGGTCGTCGCGGTCGGCTCCGAGCAAGAGGCGGTGGCCGCGTTCGCGGACGGCCACGGGCTCGTGGTCCTGGCCGGCGGCACCATCCTCATGCCCGAGATGACCCTCGGCCGCCTGCGCCCGCAGCGCGTGCTCGCGCTCTCCGGCGCCGGCCTGGACGGCATCTCCCGCGAGGGCGGCCGGACGACCATCGGCGCCATGGCGCGGGTCTCCGACCTCCAGGACCTCCCCTCGCCGCTCGGCGAGGCCGCCCGCCACGTCGCCGACCCCGAGGTGCGCTCGCAGGCCACGCTCGGCGGCAACCTCTGCGCCGCGCCCGGCGTCGAGAGCCCGCGCGGCGACCTGCAGGCCGCGCTCATCGCCCTCGGCGCGCAGGTGCGCTCGGCGGGCAGCGGCGGCGAGCAGACCCAAGCCGTCGAGGACTTCCTGGTAGCCGGCCCAGAAGGCCGGCTGGTCCTCGACGTCTCCTTCGCCGATCCGGACGCCGGCGCGCGCGCCAGCGTCCGCCGGCCGCACGCCCACGCCTACACGATCATGGGTGTCTGCGTGGCCCGCACCGCCGACGGGGTCCGCATCGGCGTGTCGGGCGCGAGCCCCCGCGCGACGCGCTGCCGCGCGGCCGAGGCGGCCTTCGCCGACGGCGACGCGGAGGCCGCGGCCGCGGCCGTGCTCGAGGACGTCGAGCCCGCCGACGACGCCCTCGCGTCGGCCTGGTACCGCACCAAGACGCTGCCCGTGCTCGTCCGCCGGGCCCTCACCGACCTGTCCTGAGAGAAGGAGACCGATGCGACTGACCGTCAACGGCACGGAGCACGACGTGCTCTCGCCACCGCTCACGACGCTGCTGCAAGTGCTCCGCGAGGAGCTCTTCATCACCAGCCCGAAGGCCGGCTGCCAGCAGGGCGGCTGCGGCGCCTGCACGGTGCTCGTCGACGGCAGGCCGCAGCGGTCGTGCCTCACGCCGATCTCGGCCGTCGAAGGGGCGTCCGTCGCGACCGTCGAGGGGCTCGGGACCCCCGACGACCTCTCGGCCGTCCAGGCCGCCTTCCACGAGCACTACGCCGCCCAGTGCGGCTTCTGCACCTCGGGCTTCATGATGGCCACCCAAGCGCTCGTCGAGCGCGGCGGCGACCCGTCGCGCGCGGAGGTCATCGAGGCGCTGAGCGGCCACATCTGCCGCTGCACGGGCTACGTGAAGATCATCGACGCGGCCACCGCCGCGGTGGCGGGGGACAGCAGCCCCGCGCACACCGAGGCCGACCTCGGCCCGCAGGGCGAAGAGGCTGTCACCGTCATCCCGGGCCGGTGGGGCTGATGAAGGCGGTCGGCGCACGGCTCCCCCGCTACGACGGGCTGGCCCACATCACGGGGCGCACCCAGTACGTCGACGACGTCCGGGTGCACGGCACCCTGTGGACGAAGGTGGTGCGCTCCCCGCACCACTCCGCGCTGATCACCTCGGTCGACACCAGCAAGGCCGAGGCGATGCCCGGCGTCCGTGCGGTGATCACGCACCAGGACGTGCCGCACAACGTCTACGGCCACCTCGAGGACCTCGGCGTCCCCGCCGACGAGCCGCTGCTCGCCGACGGCGAGGTCCGCTGGAAGGGCCAGATCATCGCGGCGATCGCCGCGGACTCCGAGGAGATCGCGATGGCCGCCGTCGAGGCGGTGCAGGTCACCTACGAGGAGCGCGAGCCCGTCTTCGACATCCGCACCGCGTCGGACCCCGGCGCGCCCACGTTCCACCAGTGGGGCTCGACCTATCCCCACTTCGGCCCGCACAACCACCGCCGGGTCCGCAAGGGCGACACCGAGCGCGCCTTCGAGGAGGCCGACGTGATCGTCGAGGGCGTCTACCGCCCGCAGGCGATCGAGCACGTGCCCCTGGAGACCCAGGTGGCCCTCGCGGTCCCCGAGCCCAGCGGCAAGCTGACCATCTACACGTGCACCCAGGCTATGTACTTCTCCATGGGCGTCGTGGCCGCCCACCTCGAGTGGCCGCTGAACAAGCTGAAGCTCGTCGGCGGCACCGTGGGCGGCGGCTTCGGCGGCAAGGTCGACACGGCGACCGAGACGATCTGCGCGCTGCTGGCGATCAAGTCGCACAAGCCGGTCAAGTGGCGCTTCACGCGCGAGGAGGAGTTCCTGGTCTCCTCGACCCGGGCGCCGTGGCACATCGAGCTCAAGGACGCGGTGAGCAAGGACGGCTGGATCCTCGGCCGGCGCACGCTCACGCTCCACGACTCGGGTGCGTACGCGCGCTTCTCACCGTACGGCCTGACCAAGCACTCGTTCCACCACACGGGCGCCTACACGATCCCGAACCTCGAGTTCGACGGGTACGTCGTGTTCACGAACCGCGTGCCGACGACCGCGATGCGCGGCTTCGGCGTGACCTCCGTCTCGTTCGCGACGGAGACCCACCTCACCCGGATCGCCCACGAGCTCGGACTCGATCCGTACGAGGTGCGGCTGCGCAACGCCAAC
>JBBQZE010000268.1:0-3456 GCA_038207985.1 Solirubrobacterales bacterium | reverse complement strand
GAAGCTCGAACCGACACGAAGGTGCTGCTCCTTCGCCCACCCCTTATCCACCATCGCGTCCTGCGCGCCGAGCGCGCGCAGCGAGGCGTCGGAGCCCTCGGCCCAGTCGATCTTGATGACCTTCGTAGCCAGTCGGGGATCCAGGCCGTCGAGGCTGACCTTCTTGCCCGAGGGGAGCTTGCCCGCGCCGACACGGAGGTTCGTCGCGGCGGCCACGCCCGGGAGGCGGGCGACGGCAGGGGCGACCGTCTCGGGCGTGGCGCCCGAGCGGTCGACGACGACGAAGTCCGCGACCACCGCCTTCTCGAAGGCGCCGGAGAACGAGGCCTTGAACCCGTTGACGAAGATCGCCACGAACGCGACGAGCGCCACGCCGACCATCAACGCGGAGGCGGTCCCGGCGGTACGGCCCGGCGAGCGCACGGCGTTGCCCCGGGCGATGCGCGCCGCCACGCCTCCCGTCGCCACCAGCGGCCGCCCGATCGCCGCGGCCAGAGGCGCGACGAGCAGCGGCGAGAGCAGCCCGACCCCGACGAAGACGAGCAGCGCCCCGACCCCGAGCAGCGTAAGCGCCGACGAGGTCGCCAAGCCGCCGAGGAGTCCGATGAGCATGAGCGCGACGCCGAGCGCGGCCACCGCCGCCTGGAGCGCGAGCGTCCACCGGCGCCTGAGCTTCGATGAGGTCACGGCGCCGTCGCGCATCGCCTCGATCGGCGAGATGCGCGTGGCCCGCAGCGCCGGCACGAGGCTGGAGAGCAGCGTCACGAGCGTGCCGAGGCCGACCGCGACGACGACCGTCCGCACCGCGATGACGAGCCCCGCGGTCGGCAGCGGGAAGCCGAGGCTGCCGAGCAGGCCGGACAGCAGCGGCGCGAGACCGACGCCGACGGCCAGGCCGAGCGCGGAGCCCACCACCCCGATCGTGAGCGCCTCGAGCACGACCGCCCACAGCACCTGACGACGGGAGGCGCCGATCGTGCGCAGCATCCCGAACTCGCGCGTGCGCTGGGCGACGGTGATCGTGAACGTGTTGAGGATCACGAACGAGCCGACCAGCAGCGCCACGACTCCGAACATCAACAGCCCGTAGGTGAGGTACTTCAAGATCCCCGAGAGGTCCTGCGTCCGCTGCGTTGCGTCCGCGGCGCCGGTGCGCACCGTGACCCCCGCGCCGAGCGCCGCTTGGACGCGCCGCTTGAGCACGGTCTGCGAGACCCCCCGGGCGGCCTGCACGTCGATCTCGGTCAGCCGCCCCGGCTCGCCGGCGAGCGTCTGGACCTCCGGCAGCGTGAGTGCGGCGAACACCGCGCCGCCGAGCGAGCTGGATCCGGCGAAGGTGGTGAGGCCGACCAGCCGATAGGCACGGATCCCCTGTGTCCCCTGCACGCGGATCCGGTCTCCGACCTGAAGCCCCGCGTCCTTGGCCGCCTGCTCGGAGATCGCGATCTCCCCGTTCCCGCGCGGCGGGCGGCCCTTGTAGTCGAAGGGGTCGAAGCGCTTGTCGACGGCGGAGAACGCGAGCGTCGGCGCGCCACGGGTCGGCCCCACCCGCCGGCCGCGGTCGTCGACCATCGTGACCGGCAGGCTCAAGTAGGCGCCCGACGAGGCGGCGACGCCGTCGACGCCACGTACCTTGTCCGCGACGGCGGCGGGGAAGGTCGACGCGGCGGTGGAGGAGCCGAAGGCGCTGCCCGCGTTCCGCGAGACGACCTTGACGTCGACGTTCTTCCCCGCGGCGGCGACGAGGCGGTCGAACGACGCCGAGATCGTGTCGGTCAGGACGAACGTGCCGGCGATCAGCGCGACGCCGAGGACGACGGCCAGCAGCGTGTAGGCCGTGCGGGCCTTTCGCTCGAGCAGGCCACGGAAGGCGAGGCGGTTCATCGTCCGGAGACGGTCTTCATCAGCTCGAGGACGGCTTCCGTGTCCCCGGCTTCCTCGTCGTGGACGATCCGCCCGTCGCCCATGACGACGAGCCGGTCGGCGTAGGAGGCGGCATGCGCGTCGTGGGTGACCATGACGATGGTCTGGCCGAACTCGTCGGCCGCCCGGCGCAGCAGCGCGAGCACCTCGGCCGAGGCGGTCGAGTCGAGGTTGCCCGTCGGCTCGTCGGCGAACACGACCGCGGGCCGGTGGATGAGCGCCCGGGCGACCGCCACACGCTGCTGCTGGCCGCCGGACAGCTCCGACGGCCGGTGGGACAGCCGATCGCCGATCCGGACCGTCGACACGAGCTGCTCGAACCAGGCGCGGTCCGGCTGCTCCCCGGCGAGCGTGATCGGCAGCAGGATGTTCTCCTCCGCGGTCAGCACCGGCACGAGGTTGAAGCCTTGGAAGATGAAGCCGAGCTTGTCGCGTCGCAGACGCGTGAGCTCGCCGTCGTCGAGACCCGAGAGGTCCGTCCCGGCGACCGCGACGGTGCCCGACGTGGGCCGGTCGAGTCCGGCGAGCAGGTGCAGCAACGTCGACTTGCCCGAGCCCGACGGACCCATGATCGCGGTGAAGCCGCCCTCCGGGAAGTCCACCGAGACGTCGACCAGCGCCCGCACGGTGGCCTCTCCCTCGCCGAAGGTGCGGTTCAGATGCAACGCGGAGACGATCAGCGGTGCGGTCCGCACGCCGTCGTGAGAGCTGGGAGCCATGCGTCGAGCCTGACGGTCGCGCCTGTGCCCGCCATCCGTAGTGGGCCCCACGAGGCGGGCGCGAGAACTACGTGAGCGTGAGCCCGCGACGTCTCGCCGTCACCGCACGCGTAGTTCTCCGGCTGATCTCGTCGTTCCCTACGGATGGCGCAGCAACAGCAGGATGGAAGGCTCCGCAGAGGAAATCGTGGCGCTCCCTGCGCCCGGGTCCTCCAGCAGGGAGTCAGCGATGACCGAGCACCAGACCACCACGAACCCGTCAGTCGTGAGCATGTCCGCCGCGACGGCAGCCGCACCCGCGCGGGCGGTCCGCAGCGGTGCTCGCGGGAGCACCGCGACGGCCGCGGTGACGAGCGAGCGGGCCGCCGGCTACGTCTGGGCGGCTGCCCGCCTGGCGCTCGGCTGGATCTTCCTGTGGCCGTTCTTCGACAAGCTCATCGGCCTCGGCCATGAGACCCCGTCGGCGAAGGCATGGATCAACGGCGGCAACCCGACGAAGGGGTTCCTCAGCGGGTCGGTGGGCCCGTTCTCCGGCATCTACCACAGCATCGCCGGTGACACGATCATCAACGTGCTGTTCATGGGCGGCCTGATCTTCGTGGCCGTCGGTCTGGTGCTCGGCGTCTACATGCGGCTGGCCTGCGGCGCGGGCGCACTCATGCTCGTGCTGATGTGGAGCGCCTCGCTCCCGCCGGCCAACAACCCGTTCATGGACGAGCACATCATCTACGCCGTGGTTCTCGCCGGCCTCGCGCTCGCCGGTGCCGGGAACACGCTCGGCCTCGGTCGCTGGTGGTCGAGCCGCAGCTTCGTT
>JBBQZE010000267.1:0-3476 GCA_038207985.1 Solirubrobacterales bacterium | reverse complement strand
GCAGCGTGCGGCCCGTGCCGACCCCGCCGAGGACGAGCCGCACGGTGCGGCCGGAGCCGACGGGCCGTAGGACGATGCGCGCCTGCACGCGGGGCACCCCGGGCTCGTCGAGGCGGAGGTGGATGGCCGGCAGTTCGCCGCCGGCCACGACACGCCCCGGGGCGACGGCGAAGCGCACCGCGACGGGCCGGCCGAGGGCCGCGACGGCGGTGCCGTACTCCGTCCCGCCGACGCCGCCGGCCTGCGGCGGGACGGCGGCCCCGCCGGCCGAGGCGGGGGCGACCGGGGCGGTGACCGCGAAGGCCATGGCGGCCGCGGCCAGCCCTCCCAGGATTCGGTGCCCGCGGCGCGCCATGCCCGATCGATCGGCCGCTGGGGTCCTCGCATGAGCGCCGCAACGGGTGGTGCGCGCCCCTGCCGCTAGCGCTCGAGCATGCGCGCGAGCAGCTCGGCGGCACCGTCCTTGGCCAGCGGCTCGTTGAGGTTGCCGCACTTCGGCGACTGCACGCACGACGGGCAGCCGGCTTCGCAGGCGCACTCCGTGATGAGCCGGTGGGCGTCGCCCGCGAGCTGCTCGAAGCGGTCGAAGGCCACGCGCGCGATCCCGACGCCGCCCGCGTGGCCCTCGTGGATGAAGATCGTCGCGCCGCCGGTCTGGGGGTGCAGGTTGGTCGAGAGCCCGCCGATGTCCCAGCGGTCGCACATGGCGATCAGCGGCAGCACGGCGATCTGCGCGTGCTCCGTGGCGTGGAGGGTCCCGAGGAGCACGTCGAGGGGGAAGTCCTCCCAGAGCAGGTCGGGCCCGAGCTCGAACCAGATGCCGCGCGTGGTGAACGCTGTCGGCGGCAGGTCCAAGCCCTCGATGCCGAGGTCCTCGTTGGTCACCGCGCGCTTGCGTTGGTAGGCGAGCACCTGCTCCGTGACGGTCACGACGCCGTAGCTGAGGGTGACCCCGAGCGTGTCGCGGCGGTCGAGCAGCTGCTCGACGTGCGTGAGCGTCTCGCGCTTGGGCTGGGTCCACCAGTCGCCGTAAAACGGCTTCAGGAGCGCGCGACCGCGGTCGTCGTCGAGCTCTGCGACCTCGTACTGGCGGCCCATGTGCAGGTACACCGCCCCGGGGTGGACGGTGGAGTGCGCGCGCGAGGCCTCCGTGGTCCCGAGGACCTCGCCGGCGCTGACGTCGACGAGCTGCACCACGTCCGGCGACGCGGAGCGCAGGCTCACCCGCGCGGCGGGGTAGTCCTCGGCCCGGCGCAGAACGTAGGTCCCGCGGCGGGCCACGAGATGGCCCTGGGAGACGAGCTGCTCGCAGGCGGCGGCGAGGCCGGCGCCGAGGATCGCGCTGTCCGTCGCGGGGTCGAGCGGGCCCTCGTGGGCCGCGCACAGGAGGTGGCCCGCGTGGATCTCCTGGCTCTCGAAGTCCAGGATGGCCGACTCGACGGGCCGGTCGAGGAACTCGTCGGGGTGCCGGCAGAAGAACTGGTCGAGCGCGTCCTCGCCTGCGACGTACACGGCCAGGCCGCGGCCGCGGCGGCCGGCCCGGCCCCACATCTGGCGCAGCGAGGCGACCGTGCCCGGGAAAGTGACGACCACGGCGGCATCGAGCGCGCCGATGTCGATGCCGAGCTCGAGCGCGCTCGTGGTCACCACGGCGAGCAGCTCGCCCTGGGTGAGCTGGCGCTCGAGCTCGTGGCGCTGCTGCGGCGTATAGCCGGCCCGGTAGGCCGCGACGCGCTCGGCGAGGTGGCCGTCCCCGGAGGCCTCGAGCTCCCGCCGCGCGTTCTGGGCGACGACCTCGGCGCCCTTGCGCGAGCGGATGAAGCAGATGCTGCGCGCGCCCCCGCGCACGAGGGTGGCGACGAGCTCGCCCGCCTCGGCCAACGCGGAGCGGCGCGTCTGCAGCGCCTCGTCGACCACGGGCGGATTCCACATCGCGATCTTCCGGCGGGCGCCGGGCGCGCCGTCCTCGTCGACGAGCGCGATCTCGTCGAGGCCCGTGAGTCGCTGCGCGAGCTCGACGGGGTTGGCCACCGTCGCGCTGGCCAGCAGGATGCGCGGCTCGGTGCCGTAGGCCGCGGCGATGCGCCGCAGCCGGCGTAGGACGTTGGCGACGTGCGAGCCGAAGACGCCGCGGTAGGCGTGCGCCTCGTCGACGACCACGACGGCGAGGTTGCACAGCAGGTCGGCCCACGCCCGGTGGTTCGGAAGGATGCCCTGGTGGAGCATGTCCGGGTTGGTCAGCACGACGTTCGCCTTGCGCCGGACGCCGGCGCGGTCCTCCCGGCGGGTGTCGCCGTCGTAGATCGCCGGGCGGACCTGCTTGGTGAGCCCGAAGCGGTGCAGCGAGCGCGCCTGGTCCTGGGCCAGCGCCTTCGTGGGGTAGAGGTAGATCGCACGCGCCTTGGCGTCGCGGCAGAGGACGTCGAGCGTCGGCAGCTGGAAGCAGAGCGACTTGCCCGAGGCGGTGCCCGTGGTGACGATCGTCGGGCCCGACCACGCGCGCTCGAGCGCCTCGGCCTGGTGCGACCAGAGCCGGTCGATGCCCTGCCGCGCCAGGCCCTCCGCCACGAGCGGGTGCAGTCCCGCCGGGATGGCCACCGGGGCGCCCGACCGGGCCCCTTCGGTGGCCTCGCGGACGAGCCGCTCGTCGTCGCGGCCGGCTTGCAGCAGGTCGGTCCATGGCTCCTGGGTGGGGGTCGTCGCCACGGTCAGCGGCAGGGTAGATGGACCGCCCGCCGCTGCACGATGCCGTTCGCGCTCGTAGCGGGAAGGCGTGAACGAGCACCTGGCGGGTACCGGTTGAGCATGCAGCCCGACGTCCACCTCTGCCTTGCACCGGATCGCGGTGCGCCGCGCGCCGCCCGGACCGCCGTCGTCGACGGCCTCGGCTTGGACGACGGCCTGGCGGAAGACGCGGCGCTGCTCGTCTCCGAGGCCGTCACCAACAGCGTGCTGCACGCGGGGCTGGCGCCCGACGCCCAGATCGAGGTCACGGCCTGGCGGACGGCCGACCGCCTGCGCGTGGAGGTGACCGATCCGGGCCACGGGATGTCATCGCCCTCGCCCGCCGACCCCGATCGCGAGGGCGGCTTCGGCCTCGGGATCATCGCCGCCGTCGCCAAGCGATGGGGCATGCTCACCAACGGCCACACGCGCATCTGGTTCGAGTTGGTCGCCTGATCAGGAGCCGTCGCGACGGCGCTCGCGCCAGTCGCGGAAGCGTTGGGCGATCCGGGCGCCGAGCCACGCCGGAGGGCGCGGCCGCCAGCGCGCCGGCGGAGGGATCGTCGTGCGGACGAGCGCGACCCAGTCGTCCAGCGGCAGCTCGCCCGCGATGAGCCGGGCGAGGCCCGCGGTCACCGGCGCGTCGACGTCCGCGTGCTCGAGAGCGCGCGCCAGCAGCGGCACGGTCTCGAACGACTCCACCGCCTGACCGATGCGCGCGGGGATCTCCGCGCCCGGGATGCCGTCGGCGA
>JBBQZE010000266.1:0-3488 GCA_038207985.1 Solirubrobacterales bacterium | reverse complement strand
GACGTGATCGTGAACCTCAACACGTCGACCTCCGCGGGCGGGGGGATCTCGGTCGGCGGGCTCGGTTCAGGGCTCGTGGTCTCCAACTCGGACGTCCGCAGCAACCGCGCGCCGTTCTTCGGGGGCGACGGCGGCGGCATCGACGCGACCGGCGAAGTGACGATCTCGGACTCGAAGATTCGGCTGAACGACGCCACGGGCGCCGGCGGCGGCCTGCGCACGAGCGGACACGCGACCGTGCGGCGGACCACGATCTCCGGCAACGACGCCTCGGGCTCGGTGCTGGCCAACGGGGGCGGCCTCAGCGGATCGGGCTTCGTCCTGCTCAGGACGACTGTGTCCGGCAACTCCGCCGCCGCCCAGGGAGGCGGCGTGTTCGGAAGCGGCGCGATCCTGAACTCGACCATCTCCGGCAACACGACGGCCACCAACGGAGGCGGGCTGTCGACCAGCGGCACGCTCTCGCTCCTCCACGTCACGGTGGCCGGCAACACCGCCACCGTTGCCGGCAACGGCCTGCACCGCTTCGGCTCGGGCTCGTCGCTGACGCTCCAGAGCACGATCCTGGCCAACGGGCCCGGATCCGAATGCGCCACGCTGCTTCCGACCTCGAGCGGCTCGAATCTCTCCAGCGACGCGTCCTGCGGCCTCACTGCCGCCGGCGACCTGCAGTCAAAGGCCGCCCTCCTCGGCCCCCTCGCGCTCAACGGGGGCACCACCCGGACGCGCGTCCCGTCAGCCCCCAGCCCGGCGCTCAACGCCTCCACTCTGAGCCTCACGAGTGACCAGCGCGGCGTGACCCGGCCGCAGGGCTCGGGCTCGGACATCGGCGCAGTGGAGCGGGAGTAGGACTGACAAATCCGGGGTGCAGGCGTAGCATCAGACGCTCGGACGCCATCACGGAGGAGGATCCCGATGCAGATCGAGGTGAAGGGACGTAATCGAGCCGTCACCGAGGATCTCCGCAGGCGGGTCGAGAAGCGCTTCGACAAGATCGGACGTCAGGTCTCCCCGCAGGCGCGTCTGGAGATCGAGCTGCGCGAGGAGCGAAACCCGGCGATCGCCGACTCCCAGATCGCCGAGGCCACGCTGCACCTCAAGGGCGTGACGCTGCGCGCGCATGACGCGTCGCCCGACATCCTGCACTCGCTCAACGAGTGCTCCGACGAGCTCGCGCGGCAGGTCAAGCGCCACCGCGACAAGCGCCGCGGCCGCCGGGAGGCACGGGCGCAGCCCTTCGGCGAAGGCGCCTCGCCGGCTCTCTGACCGGGCGCCCCCCGAACGCCGGCTCCGCCGAACGGGCGCGCGGGGCCGCGCGCGCGTCCGGCTCCAGCCTGCTCCCGGCCGACTTGACGGACGGCGTCCGCGTGGTCCGGATCCCGCTGCGCGGCGTGCACACCCCCGAGCAGGCCCTGCTGGCGCTGCGGGGCGACCAGCGGCCCTTCGCGTTGACCGGCGCGTGGGCCGGCGGTGGCGCGATCGTGGGCTCGGACCCCGTCGCCCTCGCCGGCGCGCGCGACGACCCCTTTGCCGTGCTCGACGACCAACCCGCCGTCCGCTCGGATGCGCAGGGCGCTCGCGGCACGGACGCTGTAGGCGGCGGCTGGTTCGGCTACCTCGGCTACGCACTCGGGGCACTCATCGAGCGCGTGCCGCCTGCACCGCCACGGCCGGTGCCGGTCGCCGCTCACGGGCTGGCCTTCTACGACCATCTCCTTCGCCGGGACGCCTTCGGGCAGTGGTGGTTCGAGGCGCTGTGGTCAAAGCGCGCCGAGCGCCGGTTGACCGCGCGCCTGGACCGTTTGCGCGAGCGGCTGGCGTCGCCGGCGCCCGAACCGCTCCCCTACCGGTGCTCGGAGTTTCGCCCGCGGCCGCAGCTGCGCGGGCATGCCGCTGCCGTTCGCGCCTGCGCCGAGGGCATCCGCGCGGGGGAGCTCTACCAGGCCAACCTCACCGTGCGGCTGGAGGCAAGCTTCCGCGGCGAGGCGCTCGACCTGTTCGTCCGCTGCGCGCACGCCCTCAAGCCTCCGTACGCCGCCTTCGTCTGCGGGCCCGACAGCCAGGTCGCGAGCCTCTCGCCCGAGCTGTTCCTGGCCCGCCGCGGGCGCTCGGTCCAGACGGCGCCCATCAAGGGGACCGCCCCGCGAGCGGGTGACAGCGCGAGCCTCGAGCGTCTGCTCGCCTCCGGCAAGGACCGTGCCGAGAACGTGATGATCGTGGACCTCATGCGCAACGACCTGGGGCGGGTGTGCGAGCCGGGGTCGGTGCAGGTCTCCGCACTTGCCGTTCCGGAGGCCCATCCCGGGGTCTGGCACCTCGTTTCCCGCGTGCGCGGCCGGCTGGCCCCCGGCGTGTCCGACGGCGACCTGCTCCGGGCGGCCTTCCCACCGGGCTCGGTCACCGGCGCCCCCAAGGTCAAGGCGATGGAGGTCATCGCCCGGCTGGAGAGCACCGGGCGCGAGGTCTACACGGGTGCCATCGGCTTCGCGAGCCCGGTCGCCGGGATGGAGCTCAACGTCGCGATCCGCACCTTCGAGGTCGCAGGCGACGCCGCCTGGCTGGGAGCCGGCGGGGGGATCGTGGCCGACTCCGATCCCGAGGCCGAGTACCACGAGAGCATCGCCAAGGCCCGCCCGCTGCTCGCCGCAGCGGGCGCGTCGCTTGCGGCGCCGGCGGCGAGCGCGTCCGACCCTGGCGTCCCCGACCCGCCGATCCGCCACCCCCGCCCCGACCCGGCCGTGGGGATCCTCGAGACCGTCGCCGTCCTCGACGGGCGCGCGCTCGAGCTCGAGCCCCATCTCGAGCGGCTGCGCCGAAGCGCCGCGGTCCTCTACGGGCAGGCAGCCGCTGAGGAGGTGGACGCCCTCGCGCGCCGCGCCCGCGACGCAGCGGCCCGCGCGACGGGCCACCGGCGCCTGCGGCTCGGCCTTGCCCCCGGACGCCCGCCCTGGCTCGAGACGCTGGCGGTCCCCGGCGAGGGCGTCTTTCCACGCCACTCGCTGACGCTGCAGCCGATCACCGTGCCCGGAGGCCTGGGCGCACACAAGTGGGCCGATCGCCGGCTGCTCCGCGACGCCGCCGCGGGCGCCGGCGGGGCCGAGCCGCTGCTGGTCGACCTCGACGACGCCGTCCTCGAGAGCGGCAGCGGCAACCTGTTCGTCGTCGACGGCGACACCGTGCTCACGCCGCCCCTCGACGGGCGCCAGCTGCCCGGGGTCACCCGCGCCATCGTGCTCGAGCTCTGCGATCGGGCGGGCATCGAGGCACGCGAGGGCTCGCTCGACCTCAGGGCGCTCGCGACCTGCGACGAGGTCCTCGTGACGAGCGCGATCCGCGGTCTGCAGCCCGCGCGGCTGAGCGCCGACCGCCCCCCGGAACCGGCGCCCGAGAGCGTCTGCGCGCGCCTTGCGGAACTGCTCGCCGCTCGCTGGCGGCTGGCCCTCTGAGGGCGCCCAAACAGCCCTCCAAGCGCTCCGGGGCCCCTTGCT
>JBBQZE010000265.1:0-3511 GCA_038207985.1 Solirubrobacterales bacterium | reverse complement strand
CGGGCGGGTCACCGCCGTGCACACGGAGCGGGGGACGATCCGGGCGGAGGCCGTCGTCATCGCCGCGGGGGCGGCCAGCGGCGTGGTCGGGGCGCTGGCGGGCGTGACGATCCCCGTGGTCCCGATGCGCCACCAGTACGTCAGGACGGCGCCCCTCGACCCGGTCGTCCCCGAGGGCGCGACGACGGTTCGCGACCCCGACCGCATCACCTACTTCCGCCCCGACGAGGGCGGGCTGCTGGTCGGCGGGTACTCGCGGGAGCCCGTCACATGGGACGTCGCGACGCCCCTGGCCGAGCCGCGCACCCGCTTCGCCGCCGATCCGGAGCGGTTCGCCGAGTCGTGGGCCGGCGCGCAGCGGCGCGTGCCCGCGCTGCGCGGCGCCGAGGTGGTGGAGGTCGTCAACGGTCCCGAGGCGTTCACCCCCGACGGCGACTTCCTGCTGGGCGAGACCGCGGTCGCCGGGCTGTGGACGGCGGCCGGCTTCTGCGTCCACGGCCTCGCGGGCGCCGGCGGCGTGGGGCGGGCCATCGCCGGGTGGATCGTCGAGGGGCAGCCGGAGTACGACATGACCTCGATGGACATCCGCCGCTTCGGCCCGCAGTTCCGCTCCAGGCGCCACACCCGCGTCAAGGCCCTGGACGCCTACTCCCGGTACTACGACGTGGTGCATCCGTACGCCGAGCGGCCGGCGGGACGCCCGCTGCGCACGTCGGCCGCGTACGAGCGCCTCCAGGCGCTCGGGGCGAGCTTCGGTGAGAAGGCGGGCTGGGAGCGCGCGAACTGGTGCGGGGCCAACGCGGCCGCGGGCGACGAGGGGCTGCGCCCGCGCGGCTGGGCCGGGCGCCACTGGTCCCCGGCGATCGGCGCCGAGTGCCTGGCCGCCCGCGACGCGGTCGCGCTGTTCGACCAGTCGTCGTTCGCGAAGCTCGAGGTGCGCGGCCCGGACGCGGCGGCGTCGCTCTCCTGGCTGTGCGCGAACGACGTCTGCGGCCCGGTCGGGCGGGCGGTCTACACGCAGCTGCTCAATCCGAACGGCGGGATCGAGGCCGACCTCACCGTCACGCGCATCGCCGAGGACCGCTTCCGCGTGGTCACGGGCACGGCCTCCGGCGGGCGGGATCTCGCCTGGATCCGCCGCCACCTGCCGGCGGACGGCCGGACGGTCGCGGAGGACGTCACGGCGTCTCAGTCGTGCTTCTGCCTGTGGGGCCCCGCCGCGCGCGACGTGCTGCAGCCGCTGAGCGACGACGACCTCGGGGACGCGGCGTTCGCCTTCCTGACGGCGCGCGCGATCACGGTCGGTGCGGTCCCCGTGCTGGCGCAGCGCATCACGTTCGTGGGCGAGCTCGGCTGGGAGCTGTACTGCCCGACGGAGTACGGGCGCGCGCTGTGGGACGAGCTCTGGCGGGCGGGCCGCGGGCACGGGCTGGTCGCCGGCGGCTACCGCGCGATCGACAGCATGCGCCTGGAGAAGGGCTACCGCGTGTGGGGATCGGACCTCACGCCGGAGACGACCCCCGACGCGGCGGGGCTGGCGTGGGCGGTCCGCACGGACAAGGCGGGCGGCTTCCTCGGTCGCGAGGCGCTGCTGGCCGCGCGCGAGGCGGGCGGGCCGGCCGAGCGACTGCGCTGCCTCGTCCTCGACGACCCCCTCGCGGTCGCCCTCGGCGGGGAGCCCGTGCGCGTCGCCGGCGTACCCTGCGGGCGCGTGACCTCCGGGGGCTACGGCCACCGCGTCGGCGCGAGCATCGCCTACGGCTATGTCCCGTCCGCCGTCGCCGTGGGCGATCGCGTGGAGGTGGGCGTCCTCGGCGGGTGGGTCGCCGCGGGCGTGACCCGCGAGCCGCTGTACGACCCCACGTCGGCGCGCGTGCGGGGCGAGCGCGTGGGGGCGACGTGATCCCGGAGGAGGTCCTCGCGGCGGTCCCCGAGCTCGCCACCGGCGTGCGCGAGGTGTCGGTCCTGGAGGGTGGCCTGACGAACGTCAACCACAAGGTCGTCACGGACCACGGCGACTACGTCGTGCGGCGTTGGAGCGACGACACCTCGCTGCTGGCGATCGACCGGGAGCACGAGCACGTCAACTCGCGCCGGGCCGCCGAGGCGGGGGTGGGGCCGCCCGTCGTCGCCTACCTCCCCGAGCACAACACGATCGTGCTGGTCTTCCTCGAGGGGCGCACGATGTCCTCGGCGGACCTGCGCGCCCCCGGTCGGCTGCTCCTGGCGGCCGACGCGTGCCGTCGGCTGCACGCCGGGCCGCCCTTCGCCGGGGACTTCGACATGTTCTCGCTGCACGCGCGCTACGAGGCGATCGTGCGCGAGCGCGGCTTCCGGCTGCCCGAGCGGTTCGCGGGGTTCGCCCCGCAGGTCGCGGCGATCGCCGAGGCGCTCGCGGTCCGCGCGGGGCCGACGGTCCCGTGCCACAACGACCTGCTGGCCGAGAACCTCATCCTGAGCGGCGACCGCTTCCGCATCATCGACTTCGAGTACTCCGGCAACAACGACCCGTGCTTCGAGCTCGGCAACCTCTGGAGCGAGGCGGCGCTCGACCTCGCGGCGCTCGAGGAGCTCGTCGGCGCCTACCACGGGCGCCACCTGCGCCACAAGGTCGCGCGGGCGCGCCTGTGGGGCGTCATGTCCCAGCACGGCTGGACGCTCTGGGCCTCGATCCAGGACGGCGTCTCGGAGATCCCCTTCGACTTCTGGGCGTGGGGGATGGAGAAGCACGAACGGGCAGTCGCCGAGTTCGACGACCCGGGCTTCGAGCAGCTGCTCGCCGAGGCGCGGCGCGCCGACTAGGTGTAGTTCCTAGGTCGGCTGCGCGGCCGGAATGCGCTTGCGGGCCTGCTGCGCCTCGCTCGGGCGCTTGACGTCCCACACGAGCCCGAGGCGCTCCATCAGCGAGATCACCACGGCGCCCGAGTCGAGCTGCCAGCGGCCGAGGCCGTGGCGGGCGGAGGTCGGGAACGCGTGGTGGTTGTTGTGGAAGTTCTCGCCCATGGCGAGGATCGCGAGCCAGCCGAGGTTGCGCGAGTGGTCGTCGGTCGCGTAGCGGCGCGACCCGAAGACGTGGCACAGCGAGTTGATCGAGTACGTGACGTGGTGCAGGACGAGCATGCGCACCGCGCCGCCCCACAGCAGCCCGGTCAGGCCGCTGTGCACAGAGCCGCCGAGCGCCCAGCCGAGCAGGAACGGCGCCAGGAGGCCGAGTGCGACCCAGAGGAAGAAGCGGCGGCTGACCCAGGAGACGACCGGGTCCGCGAGCAGATCGGGCGCGTAGCGCTCCTTCGAGCCGCGCTGCGTGTGGATGAACAGCCAGCCGACGTGCGCGTGGAAGAGACCCTTGAGCGTGCCCTTGATGCCGTGGCCGTGGTCGACATGCGGGCTGTGCGGATCGCCCTCGCGGTCGGTGAAGGCGTGGTGCTTGCGGTGGTCGGCCACCCAGGAGATCGCCGGCCCCTCGACCGCCATCGAGCCCATGATGGTCCAGAACCCGCGCACGGCCGGG
>JBBQZE010000264.1:0-3549 GCA_038207985.1 Solirubrobacterales bacterium | reverse complement strand
CGCGGCGTTCGTCATCGAGTTCAGCCATAGGCGTTTGACCGGCTTGTCGGCTTTCGCCTTCTCGTAGAGGTAGGCGAAGATCAGCTCCCCCTCGCGTCCGGCGTCGCAGGCGTTGACCACCTCGGCGATGTCGTCGCGCTTGAGCAGCTGGCGCACGACGGTCATCTGCTTCTGGGAGCGCTCGTCGCGCACTACGAGCTTGAACTTCTGCGGCACGATGGGCAGGTCCGCCATCCGCCACTTCTTGAACTTCTCGTCGTAGGCCTCGGGGTCGGCGAGCTGGACGAGGTGACCCACCGCCCAAGAGATGACGTGCTCGGGGCCCTCGAGGTAGCGCTCGGTCTTGTCGGTGGCCCCCGTCTTCTTCTCGAAGGGACCGGGCAGGACCCGTGCGAGGTCCTTGCCGACCGAGGGCTTCTCGGCGATGACGAGCGTCTTGGGC
Organism: Solirubrobacterales bacterium; assembly: GCA_038207985.1. GTDB lineage: Bacteria > Actinomycetota > Thermoleophilia > Solirubrobacterales > Solirubrobacteraceae > Paraconexibacter. The sequence continues at coordinate 3,107 of JBBQZE010000264.1, read as the reverse complement.
ATCGGCGCGAGCGTAGCGGCTGGCTGCGGCGAGCCTCCGGCGGCGATCAGGGCGCGCAGGCGCCCGTGGACGCGCCCTGCAGGCTGCCCCCCAGCGCTCCGGCGAGGATGCGGTTCGGGACGCCGTAGCCCGTGCGCACCCCGCGGCGGCCGGAGGTGGCAAAGACCGTCGCGACGACGCGGCCCCGGCCGTCGACGACCGGGCCGCCCGAGTTGCCCGGGCGCACGAGCCCGCGGAAGGTGGTGATCGAGCGCCGCACCGGCCCGCGGCCGTAGGCGTCGTCGGTGAAGACCGTGCGGGTCGCGGCGAGCCGGGCGGCCCGGACGTCGTAGGGGCCGTTGCGCGGGAAGCCGAGCACCGCGGCGTCGGCGCCCGCCGAGGGGTTTGGGGCCAGCGAGAGCGCCCGGGTGCCCTTCAGCCCGTCGACCCGCAGGACAGCGACGTCGTTGCGGGAGTCGAAGTGGACGGCGCGCGCCCGGAGCCGCGGGCCGCTGCCGCGGAGCTGGACGGTGGTGTCGTCCTCCCCCGCCACGACGTGCGCGTTCGTCACGACCAGCCCGTCGCCCGCCACCCAGCCCGAGCCCTCCAGGCCTAGGCCGCAGGCGGTCCCGAGCACCCGCAGGACGCTGTCGGCGGCACGTGCGACCTGCGGGTCCCGGGCGATGGCGGCGCGCGGCGGGGCGACGTCGGCCGTCGGCCCGCGCAGGCTCGGGAACGGGTCGATGCGACCGATGGCGTTCAACAGCGAGCCCGACGGCGGGAGCACCGCGTTCAGCCGCGACAGGATCACCGAGCGCTGCAGATCGCGCCGGAGGTGGCGGGTGCTGGGGGCCTGCAGCGCGACCGCACCGGCGAGCCAGACGAGGCCGAGGGCCAGCGCCGCCGCGAGCACCGCGCCGAGGAGCCCGTCGACCGAGCGCAGCCCGGGGACGAACCGCAGCCCGCGCCGCATCCGCGACCCGAACCCCTCCAGGGTCGCGGAGAGGAACGCACCGACGGCGAGCGCCCCGCCCAGCCCGAGCAGTGGCCCGTAGGGCGAGCGTGCCCCGTCCGGGAGCAGCAGCGGTGCCAGGCGGGTGCCGATGAACGCGCCGGCGGCGAACCCGAGGAGCGAGAGGACGCCGACCAGGAAGCCCTGCCGGAAGCCGACGGCGGCAAGCACGGCGGTGAAGCCCAGGATGACCAGGTCGACGGCTTCCAGAGGCGGGGAGGATGGCAGCGCGGGCGGCGCCGCGCCTAGGACGGTCAGTCGCCGCTGCCGAGCCGACGCGGTCCGGGTACGCTGCGCGCGCCGTGACCGACACCGGGAGGCCGAGCCAGACGCCACGGCCCAAGCCGCCCCTCCCACCGGTTCGCGGCCGGCGCCCGACGCCGCGGACCTTCCTCCTCCGGCGCCTGATCCCCCTCGGGGTCCTGCTCGTCGCCGGCGGGGCGGTGGCCGTACTGGTGCTCGCGCTGGGCGGCGGACCGGACCGTGTCGGCGTCGCCCGTCGCTATACCGCGGCCTGGGCTCGTGGTGACTTCCGCGCGATGTACGCGCAGCTGACGCCGAGCGCCCGCAAGCGGGTCGGAGCCGCCCGGTTCGCCGAGCTCCACCGCGCCGCGCTCGCCACCGCGACCGTCACGCGCCTCGGGCTCGCCGGAGTCGTGCGCGAACGCGACGGTGACACGGTCGCGGTGCCGCTGGTGCTCGTCACCCGAGCCTTCGGGCGCGTTCGCGCGACCGCCGAACTGCCCGTCGCCGAGGACGGAAACGCCGTGGGGGTCGACTGGCGCCGCGCCCTCGCCTTCCCCGGTCTGCGTTCGGGCGAGGAGCTCACCCGCTCGCTGGCCATGCCCCCGCGCGCGTCACTGCTCGCCCGCGACAGCACCGTCCTGGCCGAGGGAGCGGCGCGGACGCCCGCGCCCGCGGTTGCCGACGTCGCCCCGGACGTGGTCGGCAGCGTGGGTCCCGCGCCTCCGGAGCGGGTGGCGCGGCTGCGCGAACTCGGGGTCCCGGACGGCAGCCAGGTGGGGTTGACCGGCCTCGAGCGCGCGCTCGACGAGCGCCTCCTCGGCACCCCGGGCGGCCAGCTGCGGGCCGGGCGCCGAGTGCTCGCCTCGACCGCGCCGCGGACCGCGGCCCCCGTGCGCACGACGATCGCGCCCTCCGTCGTGCGCGCGTCGGTGGCCGCGTTGGCCGGGCGCCTCGGCGCCGTGGTCGCCGTCGATCCACGGACGGGCGGGGTCCTGGGCTACTCCGGCATCGCGTTCTCCGGTCTGCAGCCGCCCGGCTCGACGTTCAAGGTCCTCACGCTCACGGCGGTCCTCGAGTCGGGGCTGGCGCGGAAGCAGACCATCTTCCCCATCCAGACCCAGGCGACGCTCGAGGGCGTGGCCCTCACGAACGCGAACGGTGAGGCCTGCGGGGGGACGCTCGCGCGCAGCTTCGCGCTCTCGTGCAACTCGGTCTTCGCCCCGCTCGGGGCCAAGCTCGGCGCCGCCAAGCTCGTGGACGTCGCGCGGCGCTACGGCTTCGACGGGGAGCCCCTGCTGCCGGGTGCGGCCGTCGCGCGGATCCCCCCGGCCGCCGAGATCGGCGACGACCTCGCCGTGGGCTCGACCGCCATCGGGCAGGGCCGCGTCGAGGCCAGCGCGCTGCAGATGGTGGCGGTGGCGGCGACGATCGCCGACCGCGGCGCGCGCCCGCGGCTCACGCTGGACTTCGACGAGACGCGCCGCCGGCCCGTCGCCCCCACCATCCGGGTCACCTCCCCGGCGGTCGCGGCCACGGTCGCAGAGCTGATGCGCGGCGTCGTGACCTCGGGGACCGGGGCCGCGGCGGCGATCCCGGGGGTCGCGGTCGCGGGCAAGACGGGGACCGCGGAGCTCCAGTCGACCAAGCGTTGCGACGTGCAGCCGCCCGACCCGGTCACGGGCGTCCCCGCCCCCGTGGACCCCGAGAGCTGCTCGTCGGCCTCGAACACCACCGATACGGACGCCTGGTTCGTCGCCTTCGCCCCCTCGGGTCGCATGCCCCCGCGCGTCGCGGTGGGCGTCCTCGTCGTGCGGGCGGGCGCCGGCGGCGACACTGCCGCGCCGATCGCCCGGCAGGTCCTGCAGGCCGC
>JBBQZE010000263.1:0-3556 GCA_038207985.1 Solirubrobacterales bacterium | reverse complement strand
CGCGAACAGCGTGTCGTCCTTGCCCATGCCGACGCCCTCGCCGGCCTTGAAGCGGGAGCCACGCTGGCGCACGATGATCTCGCCACCCGTGACGAGCTCGCCGGCGAACATCTTCACGCCGAGCCGCTGCGCGTTGGAGTCCCGACCGTTGCGGGAGGAGCCGAGGCCCTTCTTGTGCGCCATTGCTACTTCCCCTTGATGGAGGTGATCTCGAGGCGCGTGAGCTCCTGACGGTGACCCGTCCGGCGCTTGTAGCCGCGCTTCGGCTTGAACTTGAAGACGCGCAGCTTGGGGCCGCGCAGGTGCTCGACGATCCGCGCCTCGACGGCGGCGCCGGAGAGGCCCACCTTGTCGAAGACGGGGCTGTCGCCGGCGATGAGCAGCGGCTGAAGGGCGACGCTGGCGCCGGCCTCCTCGGGCAGCCGCTCGACGAGCAGGGTCTGCCCCTGCTCGACGCGATATTGCTTGCCGCCGGTCTTGACGATTGCGTACATGCTTGAAGAGCCTTACTCGGAAGAGGTCGCTTCGGCCTTGGCAGCCGAACGGCGTCGCCCACCTCTACGGCCGCGACGCCGGGGGGTGGAGTCTACCGCGTCATCCTCGCCGTCGGCGCCCGCCCCGCCCGCGGCGTCCTCGTCGGCCTCGCCGCCCACGAGCACCGCGACGGCCGCCGTGCGGCCGGCCTCCGCGATGCGCACGAGGCGCTTGGAGCCGACGTGCGGACCGCCGTCCTCGACGGAGATGATGTAGCCGTCGATCTTCGCGACGGCGTCGTCCACGTTGTACATGTGCGGCTCGACGATGTGCACGAGCACCTCGTCCCCCTCCCGGAAAGGCACGGCCTCCTCGAGGATGTCGTCGTTGAGCCCTTCCTTGACGACGTCGAAGTGGTCGAGCGGGAGCCCCTCGGTGCCGGTGAAGTGGAAGAACATGCCCGTCTCGGCCTCGAGCTGGTGCAGGACGCGGGCGCCCTGGCCCGTGAACTCGCTCGACACGCCGGGGTGCATCCGCACGAGGAAGGCCTCGACGCCGCGGGGTGCGCGGGCCGCGAGGTCACGCAGCCTGCGCTCGAACTCGATCGCGATCGTCGCCTCGGAGCGGATGACGCCCTCGCCGTGACAGGTCGGGCACGGGCGCGACATGATCTCGCGTACGCCCTCGGTGACGTTCTGGCGCGTCATCTCGACGAGGCCGAGGCGGGAGATCTCCGCGGTGAAGGTCTTCGTGCGGTCCTCGTCGAGCGACTTGCGCAGCGTCTTGAGCACGGCGTCGCGGTTGCGCGCGCGGGCCATGTCGATGAAGTCGATGACGATGATGCCGCCGATGTCGCGCAGGCGCAGCTGGTTGACGACCTCCTCGGCCGCCTCCAGGTTGGTCTTGGTGATCGTGTCCTCCAGGCGCGCCTGCTTGCCGCGGCCGATGAACGAGCCCGAATTGACGTCGATGACGGTCAGCGCCTCGGTGTACTCCACGATCAGGTAGCCGCCCGAGGGCAGGTCGACCCGCTTGGAGAACAGGCCCTCGATCGTCTTCTCCACGCCGGAGGCCGCCAGCAGGGGCTTGGACTCCTGCCAGAGCTCGACGCGGTCGACAAGCTCCGGGGCGGTCCGGGTGAAGAACGAGACCAGGCGCTGGTACTGCTTCTCGTCGTCGACGATCGCCTTCTCGAAGTGCGCGGAGAAGATGTCGCGCACGACGCGCACGGAGAGGTCCGCCTCCTGGAAGACCAAGCCGGGGGCGGGTGTGGTCTCGACGCGCTGGTCGAGGACCTCGTGGAGCTTCTCGAGGTACTTGATCTCGCGCTCGAAGTCCGCGCGCTTGGCGCCGTGGGCGGCGGTGCGGATGATCACGCCGCCCTGCTTGAGCTCGATGGTCTTGGCCTCGCGTCGCAGGCGCTCGCGCTCGGCGTCCTCGAGGCGCTTGGAAACCCCGATGCCCTCGCCCGTCGGCGTGTAGACCATGTAGCGACCGGCGATCGTCAGCTCCATCGAGATCCGTGCGCCCTTCGTCTTCAGCGGGTCCTTGACGACCTGCACGACGATCTCCTGCCCGGGCTTCAGCAGGTCGGTGATCTTCTTGCCTGGGACGCCGTCCTTGCCACCGCCACCGCGGCCGCGGCGCGGGATCTCCACGCCCGGCAGGACGATCTCGTCGACGTGCAGGAAGGCGTTCTTGTCCAGGCCGATGTCGACGAACGCCGCCTCGAGCCCCGGCAGGACGTTGTCGACCTTGCCCTTGTAGATGTTGCCGACGATGGAGCGGTTGCCGCGGCGCTCGAAGTACAGCTCGGCGACGCGGTAGCCCTCGGCCGGGCCGCCCGAGGGCTTGGCGGCGGCCGCGCCGCCCCGGCCGCGGCCGCGGCCCTTCGCGGCGGGCGCCGGGTTGCCCGTGGCTTCCAGCAGGGCGACCCGGGTCTCCCCGCGGTCGACAGAGACCAGCACTTGCTTCTTCAATTCGATCAGTCCTCTAGGTGAAGCCCAGCACTCGGCCCTTGCCGGAAGTCGCGACGCGCCCTTGCGCGTAGATCGACTGCAGCAGTCCGATGGCCAGGAAGGTGGTGATCACCGAGGAGCCGCCATAGCTCACGAGCGGGAGCGGGATCCCGGTGATGGGCATGATCCCCACGTTCATGCCGACGTTGACGAAGACCTGGAAGAGCAGCATCGCGAGGATGCCGCCGGCGACTAGCGCGCCGAACAGGTTCTTGGCCAGCGTCAGCGTGCGGAGGGCACGCCAGATCAGGAGTGCGTAGAACGAGAGCAGCAGCCCGGCGCCCGCGAAGCCCCAGCGCTCGGCCAGGGTCGCGAAGGCGAAGTCGGTCTGCTGCTCGGGCAGGTACTGGTCCCGGGCCTGCGTGGCCCGGTCCCCCCGCCCGGTCTTCTCCCCGGAGCCGACCGCCACGCGGGACTGGTACTGCTGGAAGCCCACGGATTGGCGGTTGGCGCTGGGGTGCAGGAACGCCGTGAGGCGATCGGTCTGGTACTTGTGCAAGACGGTGTGGCCGGTCGCGGGACCCGCGACGAGCACGAGGGCGACGGCCACCGCACCCAACGCGCCCAGCTCGGCGAAGCGCCGGCCGGGGACCGCGGCCACGAACAACACCGTGACCGCGATGGCGACATAGACCAGCGCGGAGCCCAGGTCGGGCTGGAGCATCACGAGCGCGGCGGGGAACAGCGCGAGCAACATCGCCCGCGCCGTCGTGTCACGGTCGCCCAGGCGACGGCTGCGGTCGACGAGGAACGCCGAGAGCACCACCACGAGCAGGATCTTGCCCAGCTCTGAGGCCTGGAAGGAGAAGAAGGGGAGCTGGATCGCGCGACGCGCGCCTCCGGCGACGGAGCCGATGCCCATGACCGCGACGAGCGCGAGGATCACGAGGCCGTAGAGGCCCCACTTGACCTCGCGCAGCCGCGAGTAGTCCAGCCGGCTGACCCCGATGGCCATGAGGGCCCCGAGGACGAAGTAGATCGCCTGTCGCTTGGCGTAGAAGTCGAGCGGGACGCCAGGCTCGCGGACCGTGTGGAGGTTCGCCAGCGAGCAGGCACAGATGCCG
>JBBQZE010000262.1:0-3566 GCA_038207985.1 Solirubrobacterales bacterium | reverse complement strand
ACCAAGCTCATGCGGCTCATCGACGTGCTGGACGACAACGACGACGTGGACGAGGTTCACGCGAACTTCGACGCTCCCGCGGACGTGCTCGAGCGCGTCGCGGGCGGCTGACTCCCCGCGGGCCGGCGTCGCGACGTGCGGTGCGTCCTCCCCGCGGTCCTGCGCGAGGAGCCGCAGTTCCGGTTGCTGTTCAGCGGCCAGGCGCTCTCCATGCTGGGCGACCGCATCACGTTCGTCGCGCTGCCCTTCGCCGTGCTCGCGATCGGCGGTGGGCCCGCCGACGTCGGCTGGGTCATCGCGGCCACGACCGTGCCGTTCGCGTTCTTCGCCCTGCTCGGCGGGGTCTGGGCCGACCGGCTGCCACGGCATCGCGTCATGCTCGCGAGCGACTGCGCACGCTGCGTCGTGCAGGCCATCTCCGCCGCGCTGCTGCTCAGCGGGCGGGCCGAGGTGTGGCATCTCGCGGCGCTCGGGTTGCTGTTCGGCACCGCGGACGCCTTCTTCTCGCCCGCCCTCACCGGGTTGATGCCGGCCGTGGTCTCCCCGGAGCGTCTGCAGGAGGCCAACGCGCTCCGCTCGCTCGTGTACTCGTCGGGCATGGTGCTGGGGCCCGCGATCGCCGGCGTCCTCGTGGCGACCCTGGGGCCCGGCGAGGCGATCGCGATCGACGCGGCGACCTTCGCCGCGGGAGCCGTCGCCCTCTCGCGGCTGCGGCCACCGGCCATGGAGCGGGAGGAGTCCGGCGCCACATCGGTCCTCCGCGAGCTCGCCGGCGGCTGGGCGGAGATCCGGGCGCGCTCCTGGGTCCAGGCGTTTCTCGCCGTCCTGCTCGTCTATCACGTCGTGGTGCTGCCGTCGATCTTCGTGCTCGGACCGGTGCTGGCCGACCGCGAGCTCGGCGGCGTCGGTGCCTGGGCGACGATTACGGTCGGTTTCGGTGCCGGCTCCGTCGTGGGCGACCTGCTGATCCTGCGCTGCAAGCCGACCCGCCCGTTGCTCTGGTCAGGGATCGGGTTCATCATCGCCTCGACGCAGGCGCTCATCATCGGCTCCGGCCTGCCCGTCGGGGCGATCGCCGGCCTCGAAGCCCTCACCGGCATCGCGGTCTCCGCGGCCTTCGGGCTGTGGGAGACGACCCTGCAGGAGCAGATCCCGGAGCACGCGATCTCGCGCGTCTCGTCCTACGACTACCTCGCCTCGGCGGGGGCCATGCCGCTCGGGCTGCTCGTCGCCGGGCCGCTGGCCGCCACGATCGGGCTCCACACCACCCTGGTGCTCGAGACGGTCGTGGGGCTGCCCGTCGCCTGCACGGTGCTCCTCGTCGGCGAGGTCCGCTCGATCAGGCGGGGGAGGCCTCGGGCTCCCGAGCCCGTGCTCGGTACAGCCTGACCGCCTGCGGGACCCCTTTGAGCTTGCGCTCGCCGGCGGAGGACCAGCGCACCCCGTCCTCGTCGCCGACCTCCTTGCGGACGTCACCGTCGGCGACGACGCTCCCGGCGCGCGCCACGGTCGTGATGCGGCTCGCGAGGTTCACCGGCCGCCCGAACCAGTCGCCCGCCCGGGAGACGGCGGCCCCCATCGCGACGCCGATACGCAGCTGCGGGAAGTCCTCCCCCTGCGCCTCGACCGCCTCGAGCAGCCCGAAGGCGGCGGCGAGCAGCGGCCGCGGCTCGGGGGAGACCAGCAGCACCGCGTCGCCCACGGACTTCACGAAGCGCACGGGCGGGTCGATCACGTCGACGGCGATCGAGCTCAGGCGCTCGGCGACGCGCTCGAGCTCGTCGGGCGGCAGCTCCTCACCGAGGCGGGTGAAGCCGACGAGGTCGGCGAACGCCACGGTCACCTCCCGCGCCCCCGGCAACCGGCCCGCCTGCCGCTCGGCCGCGGTGACGATCTCCTCGCGGACCGCGTGGTCGAGGTGCGCCCGCAGGAGCTGGTCCACGAGGGGGGTCACGAGCGGGACGAGCTCCTCCGCGACGCCCGCGTAGGTCTCGGCGAGCTGCTTCTCGGTGCTGCCCGGGGCGAGCGCGAGCTCCAGGACGTTCTGGCGCATCTGCTCGGCCGCCTGCGAGAGCCCCCGGCCGAGCACCCGGGTCGTGCCGAGCATCTGGTCGGGCTGCAGCCCGACGGCCAGGAAGCGCTTGATCGTGCGGGCGATCTCCACGTTCACGTCGCTGAACTGCAGCGCGTCGAGGTCGGCGGGGACGGGCAGCCCACTGGCCCGGTGGAACGCGAGGAACGTGTCGACGTCGACGTCCGCCGCACGCGCGACGTCCCGGGCGCTGCAGCGTGCGCCGGTGCCGAGGGCCCGGCTGGCCGCGAGCAGCACCACCGTGCCGTTGGTCGTCGCCCGGCGGAGCTCGTCGTCGTCGACGTCGTGGACCTCGCGCAGCCACCGCAGCAGCTCGATGCGCTCCTGCCTCGCGCCGTCGTCGAGGCCGTCGAGCAGGCCGGCCGCCGCGAGGGGTCCTTGGTCGTCCATCGCGCTCGGACCCTACGCCCTGGGAGGATGGCGTCGCCGTGAGCGCCGCCACCCGCCGAACCCGCCTCTCCGCCCCCGAGCGCCGCGCCGAGATCCTCGCGGCGGCGGTGCAGGTGTTCGGCGAGCGCGGCTACCACGGGTCCTCGCTCGAGCTCATCGCGCGGGAGGCGGGGATCTCCAAGGCCCTCATCTACGAGCACTTCGCCTCCAAGCGCGAGCTGCACTCGTCGCTGCTCGAGGAGCACGTCGGCGTGCTGTTCGCGCGCCTGCAGGGCAACGCCGTGACCGGGACGACCGGCGAGGCGCGGCTCAGGGGCGGCGTGGAGGTGTTCCTGGGCTACGTCCAGGAGGAGCGGGAGGTGTTCCGCCTGCTGTTCCGCGACATGGCCGACCCGGAGGTCGCCGGCGCGGTCGCGGCCATCCAGGCGCAGTCCTCGGGCCTGCTCGTCGCCCTCATGCTCGACGACCCCGAGGTGAGCGCGGCCGTCCCGGGCCGCACGGCCTCCGAGCGCGCCCGGGCGATCGAGCTGCTGGCCGTCCAGCTCGCGGGTGCCCTCCAGGCGCTGGCGACGTGGTGGCACGGCCACCAGGAGGTGCCGCGCGAGGAGCTCGTCGACCGCGCGGTGGACTTCGCCTGGACGGGCCTGCGGCAGCTGCGCGACGCCTGAGCGGTCAGGCCGCGCCGGCCGCCTGCCGCACGGACCAGAGGTGCCCGATGAGGACCTCGGTCACCCGCGGGTCGAACTGGCTGCCCGCGCAGCGCGCGAGCTCCGCCACCGCCTCGGAGTGGGGCATCCGGGCGCGGTAGGGCCGGTCCGAGGTCATGGCGTGGAACGTGTCGCAGGCCAGGATGATGCGGCTGCCGATGGGGATCGCGGTGCCCGCGAGGCCGTCGGGGTAGCCCGCGCCGTCCCAGCGCTCGTGCTCGTGGCGGACGATGCGCGCGACGCCGACGAGGCCCGGGATCGCCTTCAGGATGCGCTCGCCGATGGCCGGGTGCTCGCGCATCAGCACCCACTCGTGCGGGTCGAGCTTGCCGGGCTTGTGGAGGATCGCGTCGGGGATCGCGACCTTGCCGATGTCG
>JBBQZE010000261.1:0-3590 GCA_038207985.1 Solirubrobacterales bacterium | reverse complement strand
AGGCGCCGGCTCGGGCTCGGGCTCAGGCGCCGGCGTGGGCTCGGGCGCCGAGTCGGGCGCGAGGGTCGGCTCGGGCTCGGGCTCGGGCTCCGCAGCGGACTCCGCAGCGGGCGCAGGCGCCGCCGCCGGCAGCGGCGGGGGTTCGCGGAGCGGGCGACCCTCGCGGGCTGCACGGCGCGCCTCGCGCTCCTGGCGCGCGCGCTCGCGGTCGTCGCCCGAGCGGTCGCGCCCGTCGCGGTCGGACGACCCGCCGCCCTTGAAGAGCGGGCTCATCCGGCGAGCTCGTGCCCGTGGCGGGCGAGGTAGTCCTCGAGCAGCACGGCGGCCGCCCGGGAGTCCTCCGCGGTGTCGGCCGAGCCGGAGCGGGCCGCGATCGCCGTCGTGAAGCGTTCGTCGTACAGGTCGACCGGGACGCGGGTGCCGAGGCTCTCGCGCAGGCGGTCGGCGAACTCCCGGCACTCGCGCGTCTGGTCGGTGTCCCGGCCGGAGAGCCCGACCGGCAGGCCGACGACGACCCGCTTGACGCCCCGCTCGCGCACGACGCCGAGGACGCGGTTGAAGCCCCGCCGCGTGCCGGGCCGCAGCACCGGCTCCACGGGCGTCGCGATCGTCCCGGTGCGGTCGCTGACCGCGCACCCGCAGCGGGCAGACCCGTAGTCGAGCGCCAAGATGCGCAAGAGGCTAACCGGTCGGTGCGGACGCGAGCGCGGCGGTGATCGCCGCCCGGCCCGCCGCGATCGCCTCGTCGAGCTTGCCGGGATCGCGACCGCCGGCGGAGGCCATCGTGTCGCGTCCGCCGCCCCCGCCGCCCGCGACAGCGGCGGCCGCCTTGACGACCGCGCCGGCTCGCACACCGCGGGCCACGAGCGCCGGCGACACGGCCACCACGAGGCCCACCTTCCCCTCGAAGACGGTGCCGACCACGACCGCCGAGGTGTCGCCGTGCTGCCCCTTCAGGCGGTCTGCGACGTCCGGCAGGTCTTTCGGGGAGACGTCGGCGAACGCCTGGGAGACCACGACGGCCCCGTCGGCCTCGGTCACCTCCGCCTCACCGGCGCCCGCGGCGGCTGCCGCGCCGTTCGCGCCGCCGCCCTTGCGTAGCGCCCGGACGTCCTCCTGCAGCTTCGACACCGCATCCGCGACCCCCTCCGGGGTGGACTTCAGGGCACCGGCCACGGTCCGCAGCTCCGCGTCGGCGCGGCGCAGCAGGCCTAGCGCCTCCGGCCCGGTGACGGCCTCGATGCGCCGGACGTTCGAGGCGCTGGAGCCGGCGCTGAGGATCTTGAAGACGCCGATCTCCGCCGTGGACCGCACGTGGGTGCCGCCGCACAGCTCGCGGGAGAAGTCACCGTCGCCGACCTCGACCATCCGCACGACGTCTCCGTACTTCTCGCCGAAGAGCGCCATCGCCCCGAGTTCCTTGGCCTCGTCCAGCGTCGTGGAGATCGCCCGGACCGGGTGGTTGGCGACGATCCATTCGTTGACCTCGCGCTCGACCTCGGCGCGGTCGTGCTCGCTCAGCCGCACCGTGTGGGTGAAGTCGAAGCGCAGCTTGTCCGGCCCGACGTAGGAGCCCGCCTGGCGGACGTGCTCGCCGAGGGCTCGGCGCAGCGCCGCCTGCAGCAGGTGGGTCGCGGTGTGGTTGGCGGCCGTCGCGTGGCGGGCGGCCCGGTCGACGCGGGCGACGACCCGCGCACCGTCGTCGAGGGCCCCGGGCGGCGCATCGAGCACGAGCGCCTGGTCCTCGCCCGCGCGGAGCACGTCGAGCACCGGCAGGCCCTCGCCTGCATGGCCGCCCTCGGGGAAGAGCTCGCCGGCGTCGGCGACCTGGCCGCCGCCCTGGGCGTAGAAGGGCGACGCGTCGAGCTTGACGAGCATCCGGCCGTCGTCGGCGCCCACGTGCGCCACGGTGTGCTCGACGAGGTGTTCGTAGCCCGTGAACTGCGAGGGCGCTCCGAGCGCGCGCACGAGATCGGCCGAGCCTGCCGCCTTGCCCCGCGGCCCCGCGGCGGCCGACCGCTCGCGCTGGCGGCCCATGATCTCCTCGAAGCCCGCCTCGCTCACGGTCACCCCGTGCTCCGCGGCGATCTCCAGGGTCATCTCGAACGGGAAGCCGAAGGTGTCGTGCAGCTGGAAGGCCGCCTCCTCGTCGAGGGTTCCGTCCCGGAGGCGTTCCTCCAGCAGCTTGAGCCCGGACTCGAGCGTGCGCCCGAAGCCCTCCTCCTCGGCCTGCACCCACTTGAGGATCGTGTCTCGTTCTGCCACGAGCTCGGGGTAGCCCGCTCCCATCGTCTCGATCACCACGTCGACGTAGCGCGGCAGGAAGCGCCCCTCGATCCCGAGCGCCCGTCCGTGCTGCACCGCGCGGCGCATGACCCGGCGCAGGATGTACCCGCGGTCCTCGTTGGACGGCACGACGCCGTCGGCCACCAGGAACGTCATGGCGCGCGCGTGGTCGGCCAGGATGCGCAGGGAGCGGTCGTTCGGCTCGCCCGTCGCGAGCTCGCGGCCCAGCTGCATGAGCGGCACGAACTGGTCGGTCTCGAAGATGGTCTCGACCCCTTGCAGGATCGTCGCCATCCGGTTCAGGCCCATGCCCGTGTCGATGTTCTGCGTCGGCAGCGGCGTGACGGTCCCGATCGGGTCCTGGTCGAGCTGCATGAAGACGAGGTTCCAGAACTCCAGGAAGCGATCGTTCTCCCCGCCCGGGAGGTCGTGGGCCGCGCCGTAGGCCAGGCCCCGGTCGAGGTAGAGCTCCGAGCAGGGTCCGCACGGCCCGGTGGGGCCGGACTGCCAGAAGTTCTCCGAACGCGGGCACAGGACGATCCGGCTCGACGGGACGCCGATGGCCTCCCACGCCGCGATCGCCTCCTCGTCCGGGCCGAGGCCGAGCTCCTCGTCGCCTTCGAAGACCGTGACCCACACGTCCTCCGCGGCGAACCCGAAGCCGTTCAACGTGAGGTCCCAGGCGAACTCGATCGCCCCCGCCTTGAAGTAGTCCCCGAACGAGAAGTTGCCGAGCATCTCGAAGAAGGTGAGGTGCCGGGCCGTGTTGCCGACGTTCTCGATGTCGGTCGTGCGGAAGCACTTCTGCGACGAGGTCACCCGCGGCGCGGGCGGCGTCTCGGTCCCGGCGAAGTACTGCTTGAACGGGTTCATCCCCGCCGGGGTCAGCAGCACCGAGGCGTCGAACGTCGCCGGGACCAGCGAGGCCGAGGGCACGCGCCGGTGGCCCTTGCCCTCGAAGAAGGACAGGAACGTCTCGCGGATCTCGTCGGTGCTCACCCGTCGATTGTCGCGCATCCCACCACGACGTCGCCCTGCAGCAGGCAGGCCAGCTGCCCGGGGGCGGCGCCGCGCACGGGCCGCTCGAGCTCCAGCCGGGACAGCGCTGCCGCGGGGTCCGCGAGCCGCGCCGGGAGCACCGGGCCGTGGGAGCGCAGGCGGACGGCGTCCACGGCGGCGGCAGGTTGGTGCAAGACGACGTCGTAGACCGCGACGCTGTCGGTGGCCAGCGCCTCGCGCGGGCCGACCACCACGACGTTGGCCTCCACGTCGGTCCGCAGCACGTAGAGCGGCTCGCCCGCGCC
>JBBQZE010000260.1:0-3591 GCA_038207985.1 Solirubrobacterales bacterium | reverse complement strand
TGCGGCCTCCGCTCGCCGCTCCAGCGCGACCGCGACCGGATCGTCCACTCCAAGGCGTTCCGACGCCTGAAGCACAAAACCCAGGTCTTCGTGGCCCCCGAGGGAGACCACTTCCGGACGCGGCTGACGCACACGATCGAGGTCACGCAGATCTCGCGGACCGTCGCGCGCGCCCTGCGGCTCAACGAGGACCTGACCGAGGCCGTCGGGCTCGGGCACGACCTCGGCCACCCGCCCTTCGGCCACATCGGCGAGGCGGCGCTCGACGCCTGCCTGCAGGAGCGCTTCGGGCGCGCCTTCCGTCACTACGAGCACTCGCTCAGGGTCGTCGACCGCTTGGAGCGCGACGGCGCGGGGCTGAACCTCACCGACGACGTGCGCGACGGCATCCTCTGCCACTCCGGCCGCGCGCCGCTGCCGCGGACGCTCGAGGGCCGCATCGTGCGGCTCGTCGACCGTGTGGCCTACCTCAACCACGACATCGACGACGCCGTCCGCGCGGGCGTGCTCGACGAGGCCGACCTGCCCGCCGGCCCGATCGCCGTCCTCGGCCCGACGGGCTCCGTGCGCATCGACCGGCTCGTGCACGACCTCGTGGAGCAGTCCGCGGTGGCCGGTGCCGTGGTGCAGGGCGACGAGGCCGGAGCCGCCATGTCCGCCCTGCGCGAGTTCATGTTCGAGCGCGTGTACCTCGGGCCGCTCGCCGTCGGTGAGCACGCGAAGGTCGAGCGGATGATCCGCGAGCTCTTCGAGCACTACTGCACCGAGGGGCCGCCCGACGGCGGGGGTGCGCCCGGCGCCGACCTGCCGCAGCGGGTGACGGACTACCTCGCGGGGATGACCGACCGCTACTGCATCCGCGCGTTCGAGGCGCTCGCGGGCGACCCGCACCTGCCCGGCCTCATCGCGCTCTGATGCCCCGCTACGCCGACGAGGCCAAGGAGCAGATCCGCGACGCGGTCGACTTCGCCGACCTCGTCGGGGCGCGGACCGAGCTGCGCCGCGCGGGCTCCGGGCGCCTGGAGGGGCTGTGCCCCTTCCACGACGAGCGGACCCCGAGCTTCGGCATCGACCCGGGGCAGAAGCTCTACCACTGCTTCGGATGCGGGGTGGGCGGCGACGTCTTCAAGTTCGTGCAGGAGACCGAGGGCCTGGACTTCGTGGGGGCGATGGAGTTCCTGGCCGACCGCTACGGCGTCCACCTCGAGCCCGTGGCGGAGGACCCCGGAGCCGCCGATCGCCGCAAGCGCTCAGAGCGCCTCCACGAGCTGCTCGACCGGACGGCGGCCTTCTACGAGCGCTACCTGTGGAGCTCGGAGGAGGCGGCGGGAGCGCGGGCGTACCTCGCGGAGCGGGGCCTGGAGGAGGCGGCGCTGCGGACCTACCGCGTCGGCTACTCACCGTCGCGCTTCGACGTGGTGCTCAAGGCCTCCCGGCAGGCGGGCTTCTCCAACCGCGAGTGCTACGACGCGGGCCTGGCCCAGCGCTCCCAGAACGGGCCGCTGATCGACCGCTTCCGCCGGCGCATCATGTTCCCGCTGGCCGACCGCCGCGGCCGGGTCATGGGCTTCGGCGCCCGGGCGCTCGGGGCCGACCAGAAGCCGAAGTACCTGAACTCGAGCGAGAACGAGCTCTTCACGAAGGGCCGCAACGTCTACGGCGCCGACGTCGCCCGCGTCGCGGCGACCAAGGCCGGCACCGTGGTCCTCTGCGAGGGCTACACCGACGTGATCGCGCTGCACCAGGCCGGCCTGGCCAACGTCGTGGGCTCGATGGGCACCGCGCTCACCGACGCGCAGGTCGGCGAGCTCGCCCGCCTCGCCCCGCGCGTGGCGCTCGCGCTCGACGCCGACAGCGCCGGGCAGGAGGCGATGCTGCGCGTCGCCAAGGTCGCCGCGGGGCGCAAGCTCGAGCTGCGGGTCGTCCCGCTGCCGGCCGGGCAGGACCCCGCCGACGTGGTCCAGGCCGGCGGCCCGGAGCAGATCCGGGCGCTCGTCGATTCGAGCGTGCCGTTCGTGACCTTCCGGGTCGACCGCGAGCTCGCCCGGGAGGACCTCGGCGGCGCCGAGGCCAAGGACCGCGTCATCGACGCCCTGCGCCCGGTCTTCGCCGAGCTGCCCGCGAGCGCGCTGCGCGAGGAGCTCATCCGGCGCGTGGTCGACGCGACCCAGCTCGCGCCGTCGCTCGTGGCGGGCTGGCTGGCCGGCCCGCGCCGGACTCCGCCCGTCGCGACCCCGGCACCCGCCGGAGGTGCCACCGGCGTCGGCCTCGGCCGCCGCGCTGGAGCGGGGCGACGCGGCTGGAGCCCACCGGGGCCGCCCGCACCACCGAGTGAGCCGAGCCCGGCGGCGCCGGCCCGCCGCGCCACCGCCCCGGACCCGCTGGACCTGCAGGAGCGCCAGTTCCTGGCGGCGTGCATCGCGGCGCCCGCGGGCGGCGCGACGGTCCTCGCCGGGCTCGACCCCGAGCAGGAGCTCTCCACGCCGCTCAACCGCCGCGCCCTGGCGCACCTCCGCGAGCACCTCCTCGCACCCGCGCAGGCGCTCGACGACGACCCGGAGCTCGGCGGCCTGGTCGCCGAGCTCGTCAACCGCGCCGCGCAGCTGTCGTCCACCCACGCCGGCCTAGAAGCCGAGGCACTCAAGCTGCGCATGGTGCGCATCGACCGTCAGATCGCGGGCGTCCGCGCGGCGGGAGCAGGCGACATCGCGACCCTCGCGGCGCAGCGCGCGACGCTCAAACAGGCCCTCGACCGCGCGGTGGAGACCGCGATGGAGAGCGAGTTGCGGTAGGGCGAGGTCCGTCCGGAGGACGAACTAGTGTTCGCCTTATGTCAGCTGCAAGAGGCGCCCTGGATCGCGAGCTCCTGAATGCGTTGGTGGGCGAGGACCTGACCGTTCGAGCCATCGCTGCACGCACCGGACGTTCGTTCACCACGGTGCGGTACTGGCTGCGGGAGTATGGGCTGAGGACGACGGACAAGGCCCGCCGACGGGTTCCTGAGGTCTCGCGGACAGGTTTCTGCGCGCATCACGGCGAGGCGCCGATGGTTCGCTCCGGCGGCAACACGATCTGTGCCCGCTGCCGCGCGGACGCCGTCACCGCCTGGCGACGCCGAGCCAAGCAGCAGCTCGTCGACGAGGCCGGCGGCGCATGCCTTATGTGCGGCTACGGCCGCTGCGTCGCGGCGCTGCAGTTCCACCACCTCGACCGGACGACGAAGAGCTTCGGACTCGGGTCACGCGGCCTTACGCGGTCGATCGATCGGCTTCGGGAGGAGGTGGCGAAGTGCGTCCTGCTGTGTGGGAACTGCCATGCGGAAGTGGAAGCGGGGATCGCTACACTTGCGCCGCAGTGCCAGGAGCCGTGACTCCAATCGGGGGTAATTCAATCGGCAGAATGCTCGACTGTTAATCGAGTCGTTGTGGGTTCGAGTCCCACCCCCCGAGTTCGAGCAGCCATTCGATGACGCCGCCACCGGCCGCTGGTTGCCACCTCAGGACCCAGCGCCCGCCCACGCCTCCAGAAGCTCGGCAGCGCGCGGCCCTGCGGGATGCTCCCGCGCCCAGGCCGCCAGCTCTCGCGCCTTGG
>JBBQZE010000259.1:0-3678 GCA_038207985.1 Solirubrobacterales bacterium | reverse complement strand
ACGCCCCACCGTCGGTGAAGGCCGTGGGGGTCAGCGGTACGGCCAGAGAGGGAGACCTGCTGCTGTGCGGCGGCGACGTCGACGGCCAGAACCCGCGCCTGGCGTTCCAGTGGCTGCGCGCGGCGCCGGACGGGACCGGCGTCGAGGACATCGCCGGCGCGACGGATTCGAGCTACACGCTGCGGGCGGCCGACGTGGGCCGCCGCGTGCTCTGCCGTGTGACCGCGACGGACGGCGGCGGATCCGGTGCTGCCACCTCGGGGCTCGACGCCGGCCCGTTCGCCGGAGGGGCGGTCGTGACCGCCGCGAGCGCCGCGAGCGGCCCGGCGATGCCGATCGCGTCGTGCCCGAGCGCCGTCGCGACGCTCTCGAGCCGCGCCACGCTGCTCCTGCGTTCCTACCGGCGCAGCGCGCTCACGCTGTCGGGCCGGCTCGCCGCCAGCCCGGGAGGCGCCGCGCTCGGCGGGGCGGAGCTCGACGTGGTGCAGACGGTCACGCGGTCGGGAGCGAGTCGGCAGACGAAGGTCGCGACGGTTCGCGCGGGCGCCGACGGCGCGTTCGCGGTCAAGGTGGCGGCCGGCCCGTCGCGGACGCTGCAGCTGGTCCTCGCCGGCTGCGGAGCGGTCTCCCCGCGCATCGCCGAGCGCGTCCGTGGCGCGGTGCAGGCGACGACGACCACGCGCCGGGTGCGCAACAAGCAGGCGGCGCGCTTCCGGGGGAAGGTGCTCGGCGGCTACGTGGGCCGAGGCCTCCCGCTCGAGCTGCAGGTGAAGGTCGGCGCGAGCTGGAAGGACGTGAAGGCGATGACCTCCGACGCCCGCGGGCGGTTCGCGGTCTCCTACCGCTTCCTGCGGACCTACGTGCGCTACACCTACCGGTTCCGCGTCGTGTCGCGGGCGGCGAGCTCGTGGCCCTTCCTCGCCGCCAGGAGCTCGCAAGTCGCGGTGCGCGTCAACTAGTGGCCGGTCAACGGCCCTCCGGAGCCTCCCGGGCTACCCTCGAAGACCGCGACCTTCGGGCGCCCGCGGCGTTACCGGAGGCAGGCGCCGGGGTCTTGATCCCGAAGGCCAGTCCGTCATGAGCACCCTCGAGCGCTTCGACACCCCACCCGCCGCCGTCCCCCGCGACGACCACCTGAAGGTGTCCGTCGTGATCCCGTGCCTGAACGAGGCGGAGAACATCCAGGCCTGCGTGCGGTCGGCTCTCGAGGTCATGGAGCGCGCCGGCATCCGCGGTGAGGTCGTCGTTGCCGACAACGCCTCCGACGACGACTCCGCGCGGCTCGCCGCCGAGGCCGGCGCCCACGTCGTCTCGGAGACGCGACGGGGATACGGGTCGGCCTATCTGGCCGGCTTCGCCGCGGCCCGTGGCCGCTACATCGTCATGGGCGACGCCGACCTGACCTACGACTTCGCGGAGATCCCCCGCTTCGTCGCCGAGCTCGACAACGGCGCCGAGCTCGTGATGGGCGATCGGATGGACAACATCCAGCCCGGCGCGATGCCGTGGCTGCACCGCTACGTCGGCAACCCGATCCTCTCCGGCATCCTCAACCTCTTCTTCAGCACGGGCATCCGGGACGCCCACTGCGGCATGCGCGCGCTGCGCCGGGACGTGCTGCCACGCCTCGACCTGCGTACGACGGGCATGGAGTTCGCGTCGGAGATGGTCATCCGGGCCGGCAAGGAGGACCTGCGGGTCACCGAGTTCTCGATCGGCTACCACCCGCGCGGCGGGACCTCCAAGCTGTCGACCTTCCGCGACGGCTGGCGACACCTGCGCTTCCTGCTCGTGCACTCCCCGACGCACCTGTTCATGCTGCCGGGGCTCGTCCTCGCGCTGCTCGGGACGATCATCTCCGGGATCTCGCTGTCGCAGGTCGACGTGCTCGGCCGCGAGTGGCAGATCCACACGATGATCGCCGGCGCGCTGCTCATGATCGTCGGGACCCAGGTGGTCGCCCTCGGACTCTGCGCGCACGCGTACGGCACCTACTTCATGGGCGAGAAGGACGCGTGGTTCGACCGGATGCGCGAGCGCTACGCGCTGGAGCACGGCCTCGTCCTCGGCGGAGTCGTGGTCCTCGTCGGCGTCGTCATCGGCGCGGTCATCGTCGCCCAGTGGATCGCGAACGGCACCGGCGCGCTCTCCGAGGAGCGGCTGGCAGTGGCCGCCGCGACGCTCATCATCGTCGGCGTCCAGGTCTTCTTCTCCTCGTTCCTGCTGAGCATTCTCGGCCTCCGCCGGGGCTGAGCCTCAGCTGCAGATCGCGGCGGCAAGCGCCGCCCGCAGCCCGGCCTCGACCTGCTCGGCGGCGGCCGGCCACGAGCGTGCGGCGACGAGCGCCGCGCCGTCCCGTGAACGGGTGGCGCGGACAGCGAGGTCGTCGAGGAGGCCCTCGATCGCGTCGCACAGCGCGAGCGGGTCGGGCTCCGCGAGCGTGACGGGTCCGCCCGCGCCGAAGGTGGCGACCATCGCCTCGGACGCGAGGTCGACCACCGGCAGGCCGCAGGCCATCATCTCCGTCGGGACCAGCGAGGGGTTCGTGAGCGAGAGGCAGAGCCCGACCGTCGCGCTGGCGTAGGCGTGGGCGAGCGGCTCGGGCTCGAGCACGCCGAGCTGCCGCGCCGGGAACGGGAGCTGGAGCTCGGCCGCCTCGCCGAAGACGGCGATCTCGACCTCCGGACGCCGGCGGTGCAACTCGGCCAGCGCGAGCACCCCGAGCGGGACCGCCCGCCTGGGAGTGACCGGCCGCGCGTAGAACAGCACGAGGTCCTCGCGCCGGTGGGTGGGAAGCGGGCGATAGGCGTCGTGGTCGACGCCGAGGTCGAACGCCGTTGCGCTCGCGCCGTAGTGCTGCGTGACCACGTCGGCCAGCCAGGGCGAGGCGCAGACGCAGTGCAGACCCTGCCGGTAGGTCCACTCCGCCCACAGCCGCTCGGCCGAGGCCGGGTAGAAGTCCGGCTCGTGGTCCTGGACGAGGTACGCGCGTGCCGAGGCGTCCGGCAGCGTCAGCACGTGCGGGACGGTCTGCCAGCCCGTGGCCACCGCGATGTCCGCCCCGCGCCATGCGTCGAGGCCGAGGAGCACGGGCCCCTGCACGGGGCCGAAGAACTCGGCGAACTGCTCAGCGACGTCGTCGCCGTGCCGGCCCTGCTGGTCGACCACGAAGAGCGCGACCTGGTGCCCGCGGCCCTCTAAGCCGCGCACCAGGTCGGCGATGGTCGCGTGGCCACCAGAGCCACGCCGGAACGAGGGAAGCACCACCGCCACGCGCAGCCGGTCGGCCCGCGCGCGGAGCGGCCCCTCGCCGGAGAGCGGCGCCGCGCCGGATCGCAGCACGTCAAGCAGCGCGCCGGGCACCTCGATGGCGATCGGGGCGGGGCGGTCGCGACCGGCCAGACGGCGCAGCGAGGGCATGGCGGCAGCCTAGATGGGCCCCGCGGCTACGCTCGCCCCCGTGCGCACGGTGGCCCTGCTCAAGTTCGCGGGCGCGTCGGGCGCCGGGCTGATCCTCGACTTCGCGGTCTACACCGCGCTCAACGAGGCGGGCCTCCGAGCCGGCGTCGCGAACCTCGCGTCGGCTGCGTGCGGCGTCACGCTCGTCTTCGTGCTGAGCGCCCACCGCATCTTCGAGGCCGAGGGCGACCGGTTCCTCGGCCGCCTGTTCGCCGTCTA
>JBBQZE010000258.1:0-3679 GCA_038207985.1 Solirubrobacterales bacterium | reverse complement strand
GTCCTCGCCGGGGACGCCGAGCTCCGCGACGACCTGGCAGTGCGCGGCCACGAGCGGGCCGCCGCGTTCACCTGGGAGCGCTCTGCGCAGGCCCACGTGGCTGCCTATGCTGCGGCCATCTCGCGGGGACGGACATGAAGGTCGCGATCCTCGGCACGCGCGGGATCCCGGCCACCTACAGCGGCTTCGAGACGGCCGCCGAGCAGCTCGCGTCCCGCCTGACCGACCGCGGGCATGAGGTCGTCGTCTACTGCCGCCCGCACGTCGTCGACCGCAGCCTGAAGGAGTTCAAGGGGGCGAAGCTCGTCCACCTGCCGACGATCCGCAACAAGTACCTCGACACCTTCACGCACACGCTGGTCAGCTCGCTCCACGCGGCGCGCGTGGTCAAGCCCGACGTGGCGCTGTTCTTCATCGCCGGCAACGCCCCCATGTGCCTCATCACCCGGGCGGCGGGGATCCCGACGGTCATCAACGTCGACGGGCTCGACTCCGATCGCACGAAGTGGCCCGCCGTCGCGAAGGCCTACCTGCGCTGGGCCGAGCGCAACGCGCCGGCGTGGGCGGACACCGCGCTGACGGACTCCCACGCGGTCGCGGAGATCTTCGCGCGGCGCTACGGCCGCCGCATCGGCGTCATCCCGTACGGCGTCGAGGAGCCCCCGGAGCACGCGGCGAGTCAGGGGACGCCGACCCTGGACCGCCTCGGCCTCGAGCCTCGCGGCTACTTCCTGTTCGTGGGCCGTCTGGAGCCCGAGAACAACCCGCACGTCCTCGTCGAGGCGTGGTCGCGCATCCCGGCGGCACGGACCCGCGGCATGAAGCTCGTCGTGGTCGGCGGCGCGCCCTACGCCGACGAATACATCAAGCAGGTGCGCCGTGGCGGGGATCCGCGGGTGCTCTTCCCGGGCTACGTGTTCGGGCGCGGCTACTGGGAGCTGCAGCGCAACGCCTACGCGTTCTGCGCGCCCACGGAGGTCGGCGGCACCCACCCCGTCATCCTCGAGGCGCTCGCTGCAGGCAACTGCGTGATCGTCAACGACCACGCGCCCAACGTGGAGACCGTCGGCGACGCGGGCCTCACCTTCTCCGGTGCCGACGGCGCCGGCTCGCTCGCGGCCCAGCTCGAGCGCGTCCTCGCCGACCCGGCGCTGGTCGCCGACTACCGCGAGCGGGCGCGGGAACGGGCCAAGCGCTACTCGTGGGACACCGTGACCGACCAGTATGAGCGGCTCCTGCGTCGCGCGCGCGACGCCTCGCTGCCCGGATCGCTGCCGCCGGAGCTCGTCGACCGCCCGGGGGCGCCCGGGCCGCCGCTGCCGGAGGTCGCTACCGCACCCGGAAGCTCACCGAGCGCGACATGATCACGCCGCCCGGGCCGCGCCAGCGCAGGCGCAGCGCGCCCGAGCGCCGCACGGGGACGGTCGCCCAGACGTAGCCGCGGGCCGACGAGCCGCGGACGGTGCGCACCGTCCGGTAGGCCGCGGAGCCGGTGCGCACCTGCACCTGCACGGTCGGTGCCTTGCCGTTGGTCGCCGGGCGGACCAGCCCCCAGACCCGCAGTCGCCGGCCGCGGCGCACCGACCGCTGCGGCAGGAAGACCGGCAGCCCGTAGGCCTTCAGAGCCGGCTTCGCCTTGCCGGCCCGGGTGAGCAGCCCGCTCTGGAACGTGCCGCCGTAGGCCTCGAGCGGGGTCGCGGCGCCCGCCACGGGCTTGTCGTCGACGAGCAGGAACTGGGTCAGGGTCCGCACGCGGGCGTTGCGCCACATGAGGTACTCGGCCTGGTTCAGGTAGGCCGCCTGCTTGGCGAGCGACACCCCGGTCGGGTCGGGGGGATCGGTCTGGTAGCCGTACTCCGTGAGGTAGAGCGGGACGCCGCCGCCCTTCGGCGTGCGGCCGAAGCGCTGGCTGACGCGGCGCAGGAGCGTCGACAGCTCGGGCAGGTTGGCCGTGGTGAAGTTGTCGCCCGTCGCGGGGCGCCGGTCGGGCGCGAAGGCCAGCTCGTAGGGGTGGTGGGCGTACCCCGTCGCGGCGAAAAGACCCGGGTGGTCGGCCACGAAGCGCGAGGCGCTCGGGGTGCGAGGGCAGCCGCGCGCCTCGGCGGCGGTGCCCTTCAGGAACTGGAGGTGGTCGTCCTGGCAGTAGAGGCGGCGGATGAAGCGGCCGGGCTTCAGCGCGCGGGTCGGCCCCTTCGCCCGCTCCTGGCCCTTGGGGGCGGTCTCCCCGACGAGGATCGTGTCCCGGGCGTGGCCCGTGGCGCCGAGCGCCGTCCACATCGCATCGACGAGGCCGCGGTACACGCTCGGCGCGGCTTCGACCACGCCGGCGCTCCCGGCGTCGATCCACTGGGGGGTCAGCCACCCGGGCTGGTTGGGCTCGTTCCAGACCGACCAGTAGCTCACCCGCGGCAACGGCCCGGCGCTGGTGGCGTAGCTCCCGGAGTAGCGCTTCCCGGCGGCCGTGACGAAGGCGCCGAACTCGGCAGGGTCGGGGAAGAAGTTCTTGTCGAGGTCCGGCCGCCCGGGCAGCGAGGCCGTGGCCCAGTGCGGGGCGGGCGAGGTGACGTCGAAGTTGACCTTGAGCCGGCGCGCGGCGGCCAGCCGCACGATGCGGTCGTAGCGGTCCCAGCTGCCGGCGGGGTAGGCCGCGGGGTCCGTCGCGTCGAACGCGGGGCGCGCCTCGCCGTCGGCGCCCGGCGCCACCGTCGCCCAGAACACCGACACCCGCAGGCGGTCGACGCCGAGCGCCTTGAGGCGGTCCATCGTGCCCGGGAGGGCGGCGGGGTCGGCGAAGACGAGCTGGTTGTCGTCCTGGAACGTCGACTCCTGGCCGGTACCACCCCAGGCGGCGCCGGGAGCGGCCAGCCAGGCGCCCAGGCAGCCGAGCAGGACCAGGCAGCCACGTCGGACGGCAATCACGGTGCGGGGGCCGCCGGGCGGCCGGTCTCGAGGAACAGGCGTGCTGCCTCCGTGCTGCGCGGGTCGAGGTACAGCGCGGGCCGGAGCGCCGCCAGCGCGCCGCGCCGGTTGCCCTGCTGGACCTGGAACGTGGCCAAGCGCAGCCACGGCGACGGGTTCTGAGGCTGCAGGCGCACCGCGCGCTCGTAGGCCGCGAGGGCGCGGTCGGGGCGGCCGGCCTGCTGCTCGACCGCCGCGAGGTCGAACAGCGGCTCGATCGACAGCGGGTCGATGTCCGCGGCCTCCTGCGCGAAGCGCAGGGCCTGGTCGGGCTGGCGCGCCTCGAGCGCCGCCAGCGCCTGATCGCCGCGGTTGACCGCCCGCAGCGGCTGGTAGGTCGCCCACGCCGCGGCGGCCACGACGACGAGCAGTCCCGCGGCGAGGAGCGCCCGGCCGCGGTGCCGCAGTCCGGCGCGCAGGCCTCCCAGCCCCGCGTGGGCGAGCAGGAGCTCGCCGTGGGGCCCGCGGCTGGGCCCGCGACCGGCCAGCCAGCCGGCGCACAGCAGCGCCGGGACCGTCGTGCCGGGGACGAACCAGGTCCAGTCCACGAACGAGTGCACGCCGAAGACCACCACCACCGCGAGCAGGGTCCGCAGGCCCACGAGCTCGGCGTCGACGACGGGCCGCGGGGCGCCGCGCCGGCGCACCAGCGCGGTCGCGCGGCCCGCGCTCCAGCCCCAGGCCAGCAGCAGCGCCAGGGCGATGCCGCCGCCGGCGGCGC
>JBBQZE010000257.1:0-3683 GCA_038207985.1 Solirubrobacterales bacterium | reverse complement strand
GCGACCTTCCTCGGCACGATGGGCCTGCCGCACGTGCTGGTCCGCTTCTACACCAACCCGGACGGCGCCGCGGCCCGCCGCACGACTCTTGTCGTGCTGGTGCTGCTCGGTGCGTTCTACCTGCTCCCGGCACTGTTCGGCGCGCTCGGCCGGCTCTACACGCCCGAGCTGCTGATGACCGGCCAGACCGACGCCGTGGTCCTCGCGCTGCCCGGGGCGCTCGTCGGCGGGCTGGGCGGGCAGCTGCTCGAGGCCCTGCTGGTCGCGGGGGCGTTCGCGGCGTTCCTGTCGACCTCGTCCGGGCTGCTCGTCTCGACCGCCGGCGTGCTGGTGCAGGACGTGCTGCGCGGCACCGTCCGCGACTTCCGCCGGGCCACGGTCGTCGCCGGGGTCGTGCCGCTCGCCTTCGCCGTCGTCGCGTCCCGGCTGCCGGTCGGCCAGGTGGTCGGGCTCGCGTTCGCGGTCGCGGCCTCGACCTTCTGCCCGCTGCTGGTGCTCGGCATCTGGTGGCGTGGGCTGACCGCCCCGGGCGCGGTCGCCGGCCTGCTCGCGGGTGGCGGGCTGTCCGCCCTGGCCGTGCTCGCGACCCTGACGGGCCTCGCCGACCGCGGCTGGCCGGCCGCCCTGCTGGCCCAGCCCGCCGCCTGGACGGTGCCCACAGCGTTCGCGGTGATGGTGGCCGGCTCGCTGCTCACCCGCGACCGCATCCCCGCCGACGTCGGCCGGACCATGCTCGCGCTGCACGCGCCCGAGTCGCTCGGGCTGTCCGCCCGCTGAGCGCGACGGTCAGGGCGCCGAGGGCACCAGGACGACGCGGGCGCCCAGAGCGGCGTAGGTGTCGCGCGCACGCCGGTCGCGCGTCGCCAGGTCGGCCCCGTGCTCGACCGCCGCGAGCGCGACGAGGGCGTCGTAGACCGCACCGCCGGCGATCATCGCCTCGGCGAGCACCTCGGGGAGGCGCGACGCCGTCTCGGCGCCCAGCATCAGCGGGGGTGCGAAGCGCGTCCGGACCAGGTGCGCAGCGTCGGCCGGTGCCAGCCGGGCGTCACCCGGCAGCCGGGTGAGCACGGCGTAGGTCTCGGCGAGGGCGTGCCCGCTCAGCGCGATGTCCCGGCCGGCCCACCAGCGGACCACCACCTCGTGCGAGGGGTGACCGCGGGCGAGCAGCGGGACGGCGACGCTGGTGTCGAGGGCGAGCGTCACCGCCGACCGGCGTCGACCAGCCCGAGCACGTCGTCATCGGTGAAGGACGTGTCGCTCGTCGCGACGAGCGCGCCGTCCTCCTCGACCAGGCGTGCCGTCCTGCCGATCGGCACCAGCGACAGACCGGCGCCGTAGCGCGAGATGTCCACGCTCGTGCCTGCGCTGAGGCCGAGCGCGTCGCGGAGGGACTTGGGTACGACGATGCGGCCGGCAGCATCGATGGTCGTCTCCATGGCAGGAAGATACCAGGCGCCTACCATCCGCGAGACCTGACCGCTCGTCGCGCTCGGACGACCGCTCGTCGCAGCGCCGCACCGCCTGGGCGCACGACCGGCCGGTAGGGCTGGGCGGCAGCGTCACGGGCTGTCACGGTGACCGGCGTCACAGCAGGTGACCGCCGTACAGGAGGCACGTTGAGCACCCTCGACACACCACGAGACCAGACCCCGGGCTCGAGCGCGCCGCCGGCCGGCGCGGTCGGCCGCACGGGCCCGCCGTCCGACGACACGCCGTGGGAGGCCACCCAGGCCACCGCGGAGTTCCAGTCGCTCAAGCACGCGCTGCGCCGCTTCGTCTTCCCGGCGACGGTGGCGTTCCTCGCGTGGTACCTGCTCTACGTCCTCATGGCCGGCTACGCCCGCGGCTTCATGGGCACGAAGGTGCTCGGCAACATCAACGTGGCGTACCTGTTCGGGCTCCTGCAGTTCATCTCGACGTTCGTGATCGCGTACATCTACGCGAAGTACGCCGAGAAGCACCTCGACCCGACGTCGAGCGCGATCCGCGAGCGGCTCGAGGGGGGTCAGCGATGACCACCGTCCTCGCCGCCGGCGCCGTCCAGGGCGGCCAGCGATTGCTCACCATCCTGCTGTTCCTCGCCTTCGTCGCCATGACCCTGGTCATCACGATCCGCGCGAGCCGCAACAACAACACCGCCGCGGACTTCTACTCCGGCGGCCGGTCGCTCACCGGACCGCAGAACGGCGTCGCCATCGGCGGCGACTACATGAGCGCGGCGAGCTTCCTGGGCATCGCCGGGATCATCGCGCTGTCCGGCTACGACGGCTTCCTGTACTCGGTCGGCTTCCTCGTCGCCTGGCTGGTCGCGCTGCTGCTCGTCGCCGAGCTGCTGCGCAACAGCGGCAAGTACACGATGGCGGACGTCCTGGCGTTCCGGATGAAGCAGCGGCCGGTCCGGGTGGCCGCCGGCATCTCGACCATCACCGTCTCGATCTTCTACCTGCTGGCGCAGATGGTCGGCGCGGGCGCGCTGGTCAGCCTGCTGCTCGGCGTCTCCAGCCAGACCGCCAAGAACATCACCATCGTCGCCGTCGGTGCGCTGATGATCTTCTACGTCACGGTCGGCGGGATGAAGGGCACCACCTGGGTGCAGATCATCAAGGCGGTGATGCTGATGACCGGCACCACCCTGGTGACGATCCTGGTGATGTGGCACTACGGCGGCAGCGTGAGCGCGCTGCTCGGCGACGCCGCGGCCAAGAGCGGCAAGGGCGACGCCTTCCTCAACCCGGGCCTCAAGTACGGCACCACGGCCCAGGGCGTGTCCGGCAAGCTCGACCTCATCTCGCTCGGCATCGCCCTGGTGCTCGGCACGGCCGGCCTGCCGCACATCCTGACCCGCTTCTACACGGTCCCGAACGCCCACGCCGCCCGCAAGTCGGTCCTGTGGGCGATCGGCATCATCGGCAGCTTCTACCTGATGACGATCGCGCTGGGCTTCGGCGCGGCCGCGCTCGTCGGCCCGGCGGCCATCAAGGCGCAGAGCCCGAGCGGCAACACCGCCGCCCCGCAGCTGGCGCAGGAGATCGGCCGGATCTTCTTCGGCGAGACCGGCGGCACGATCATCCTCGCCGTGATCGCCGCGGTGGCGTTCGCCACCATCCTGGCCGTCGTCGCGGGGCTGACCCTGGCGTCGTCGAGCTCGTTCGCCCACGACATCTACGCCAGCGTGATCAAGCGCGGCCAGGTCAAGGAGGGCCAGGAGGTACGCGTCGCGCGGATCTCCGCGGTCGTGATCGGCGCCGTCGCGATCGTCCTGTCGATCTACGCCCAGAAGCTCAACGTCGCGGTCCTCGTGGCGCTGGCCTTCGCGATCGCCGCGTCGGGCAACCTGCCCGCGATCCTCTACTCGCTGTTCTGGCGGCGCTTCAACACCACCGGTGCGGTCTGCGCGATCTACGGCGGCCTGCTCTCCGCCCTGACGCTGGTGATCCTCTCGCCGGTCGTGTCCGGCAAGCCGGCCGGCCCGGACGGCAAGAGCCTGTCGCTGATCACAGACCCGTCGATCGACTTCTCGGTCTTCCCGCTGGAGAACCCGGGTCTGGTCTCGATCCCGCTCGGCTTCTTCTTCGGCTGGCTCGGGACGGTGCTGTCCAAGGAGCACGACGCGGCGAAGTACGCCGAGATGGAGGTCCGCTCCCTCACCGGGGTCGGTGCCGAGAAGGCGTCCGTCCACTAGG
>JBBQZE010000256.1:0-3706 GCA_038207985.1 Solirubrobacterales bacterium | reverse complement strand
GCGGGCGTCCGCTCCCTCGAGCGCGAGCTCGGCACGCTTCTGCGCAAGACCGCGACGCAGATCGCGTCCGGGAAGGCGGAGGCCCCCGTGAGCATCGACCTCGACCGCGTCCGTGACGCGCTCGGCCGCCAGAAGGTGTGGCAGGAGGCGGCGGCGCGCACCGCGGTCCCCGGCGTGGCCACGGGCCTTGCGGTGACCGGGACGGGCGGCGACGTGCTGTTCGTCGAGGCGACCGCGATGCCGGGCAGCACCGGTGGGCTCACGCTCACGGGGCAGCTCGGTGACGTCATGAAGGAGTCGACGCGGATCGCGCTGACCTACGTCCGCGCGCACGCCGAAGAGCTCGGGATCCCCGAGAGCGCGTTCGAGGACCGCGAGTTCCACGTGCACGTGCCGGCGGGCGCGATCCCGAAGGACGGCCCCAGCGCGGGCGTCACGATGGTCACGGCGCTCGCGTCGCTGCTGTCCGGGCGCCCGGTGCGGCACACGGTCGGCATGACCGGCGAGGTCACGTTGCAGGGCCGCGTGCTCCCGATCGGGGGGCTCAAGCAGAAGGTTCTCGCCGCCCACGCGGCCGGGCTGACCGACGTGGTCCTGCCCGAGCGCAACCGCGGCGACCTGGACGACGTCCCGGCCGACGTGCGCGAGCAGATGCGCTTCCACCCGGCCATGACGGTCGGCGAGGTGCTCGAGGTCGCGCTCGAGCCGGCGCCCGTCGCCGGCGTCACGGCCTAGGGCTGCTCTGAAACGGGGCGCCGTCCTTGCGGGCGGCGCCCCGGCGTGCACCCGCTGCGCCGCCGGGCTGGTCAGACCCCATGGCCGTCACTAGGATCCGCCGGGCATGGACGCTCCGGGAAGCCTCGCGTTGGAGACCGTCGAGCGCGACGGCCTCACGCTCGTCGCGCTCCGCGGCGAGCTGGATCTGTCGACGTCCGACCGTCTCGCGCAGGCGCTCGACGAGGTCGCCGGGGCCGAGCGCCGCGTGGTGCTCGACCTGCGCGACGTGAGCTTCATGGACTCCACCGGCCTCGCGGTGATCCTCCGCTACCACCAGCGGGCGAAGGACGGGCGCTACGACCTCGTGGTGGTCCGCGGCCCGGAGCCCGTCGACCGGGTCTTCAAGGTCACCGGCACCGACGAGCTGCTCGAGCTGCTCGACGTCCCGCCCGTCTGAGCGACGCGGACGGGCAGCCTGCCCGCGAACGCCCAGGCCCGGACGAGCCCGAGCCAGGTCAGCGTGGCGAGCACGACGTGCACCCACACCACCTCGGCGGGCAGCTCGAGCTGGTACTGCACGAAGCCGACGACGCCCTGCAGCGCCATGAGGATGCCGAGCTTGGCGAGCACGTCCCGCAGGCCGGGGACGGCACCCCGGCTCCGGGCCAGCCACCACGCGGCGACCACGAGCAGGCCGAGCAGGGCGTTGACGGCACTGTGGACGTGGACGAGCAGGCGGAGGGTCCCGGCGCCGTCGAAGTGGAGCCGGGAGACGACGTCGCCGGTGCCGGCCCCGCCCGCGTGCGGTCCGGCCGCGGTCGCGGCGCTGCCGAGGACGACGGCGACGAGGCCGACCACGAAGACGGCGCGCACCACGAGGATCGTCATGCGGTCGGCGCCGGGCACGTCGACGTAGGGGTCCTCCCGGGCTCGCCACCAGAGCCCGACGCACGCGATGAGGATCAGCATGCTGAGCCCGTAGTGGCCCATGACGAACCCCGGGGCCAGGTGGTAGCGCACGGAGAAGCCGCCGAGGACGGCCTGGGCGACCACCCCGAGCGGCAGCAGCATCCCGAGCAGCGCCAGGTCGCGCCGGAACGGGCGACGGTAGAACGCCAGCAGCCCGGCCAGGCCGGCGGCGACGCCCACCACGCCGGACAGCACGCGGTTGCCGAACTCGATCAGCCCGTGCGTCGACAGCGGCGAGTAGAGGCTGGTCGCGGTGCACTTCGGCCAGGTGGGGCAGCCCAGGCCGGAGCCCGTGAGGCGCACCGCGGCCCCCGTGAAGACGATGAGCGTCAGGCCCACGACGGCCGCCGCCACGATCAGGCGGTAGCGCTCGGGGCTGACGGAGAAGCGATCGCGCATGCGGCGCTCAGTGTGGCGCACGCGCTGCCTGCGAGCAGGCCAGGACCGCGTCAGCCGAACACGAAGGGGAGCTCGCCCTCGACCTCCGAGAGCCGCGGGGCGTGGGTGTCGCGGGCGCTCGGCAGCAGCTCCTCCGCCGGCAGCGGCCAGGCGATTGCGACGTCCGGGTCGCGGTAGGAGATCCCGCGCTCCGTGTCCGGCGAGTAGTACCCGGACTGCTTGTAGAGCACGTCGGCGACGTCGCTGATGACGCAGAAGCCGTGCGCGAAGCCGATCGGGACGTAGAGCACGCGCATCGTCTCCTCCGTGAGCTCGACGCCCTCCCACTCGCCGTAGGTCGGCGAGCCCACGCGCAGGTCCACCACGACGTCGAGGATGGCGCCGCGCCCGCAGCGCACGAGCTTCGACGCGCCCGCGCCGATCTGGAAGTGCATGCCGCGCACCACCCCGCGCGCCGAGCGGGAGTGGTTGTCCTGCACGAAGGCCTCCGTGATGCCGAACTCGTCGGCGAGCACGCCCGCGCGGAAGGTCTCGGCGAAGAAGCCGCGCTCGTCACCGAAGACCTGCGGTTCCATCAGGACCGGCCCCTCGAGGCGGGTCGGGATGCGCTGCACGTCGGTGCCTCCTCGGGCCGGGCGGGTCAGGGACGCGAAAGGTAGTGGTGCCATCCTGGCGGCACCCGTGCGGCTCTTCCCCGTCTCCGAGGCGTCCTACGCGCTGGCCGCATTCCAGGCAGCGTGCGTCCTGCTCCCGGCCGCCGGGCTGCCAGGGTGGCTGGCGCAGACCCGGCTGGCCCGGCTCTCGCCGGCCTGGACGCTGGTGCTCCCCGGGTCGATCCTGGCCGTGGTGGCGGGGATCTCGCTGCTGCCCGGCGCCGCCGACGTGCTGACCTACCTCGCGTTGGCCGCGGTGCCCCCGCTGGCGGTGCTGGCGTGCGCCTGGGGTGCCCGCGGCGCACGGCCGGCGCTCGCGTGCGTCGCCGCGGTGCTGCTGGGGGTGGCGGTCACCGCGGACGGGCTGGCGGGCGACCTCGCGGGGACCTCGCTCACTGCCCTGAGCTGCGTCACGCTGGCGCGCTTGCTCGTCGCCGTGGCGCCGCGGACGCTCACGAAGGTCGCACTCGTGGCGATGGCGGCGATCGACGCGTACCTGGTCTTCGGCGGCGGCATCGACGGGCCCAACGGCCTGCTCAACGCGGCGGCGCCGGCCTTCAGCCTGCCGAAGCTCCAGACCGCGTTCCTCGACGGGGCCTCGCTCGGCTACGGCGATCTGTTCACCGCCGCGGTCTTCGGGGCGCTGCTGGCCGCGGAAGCCCGGCGGCAGACGCTGGCGGCCGCGGTGTGCCTGGTGGCGTTCGTGGCCTTCGACTGGCTGTTCAACTACTACGACACGCTGCCCGCGACGGTGCCGGTCGCGCTGGTGCTCGTGGGCTGGGAGGCCGCGGCCCGGCGCCGGCGCAGCGGGTCGGCGACGGGGCCGCTCAGGACCGCGATGGTCCCCGGGGACCGAGCAGCCAGGACGTGAAGGCGAAGTTCACCGCGAAGGTCACCGGGAGGACCGCGAGCTTGCCCCCGAGGTAGGCGCCGTCCAGCAGCGACGTCATGCCGTCGACGGCCACCGA
>JBBQZE010000255.1:0-3707 GCA_038207985.1 Solirubrobacterales bacterium | reverse complement strand
ACAACGGTTTTCGAGACCGCCCCATTCAACCGCTCTGGCATCCCTCCGGGGCGGCGAAGGGTAGCGGGGAGCGGGGCCTCAGGCGGGGCGGGGCGGGCGCCGGGCCCGGAAGAAGGCCCGCAGCTGCTCGGCGCACTCGTCGGCCAGCACCCCGCCGCGCACGTCCGGGCGGTGGTTGAGCTGCGGGAGCGCCAGCACGTCCAGGACCGAGCCCGCGGCGCCTGCCTTGGGGTCCGTGCAGCCGAAGACCACCCGGGGGATCCGCGAGAGGACGATCGCGCCGGCGCACATCGCGCAGGGCTCCAGGGTCACGTAGAGCGTGGCGTCCAGGACGCGCCACGAGCGCCCCGCGGCGGCGGCCGCGCGGAGGGCGAGGATCTCGGCGTGGGCCGTCGGGTCCTCGCGCAGCTCGCGCTCGTTGTGGCCCGCGCCGAGCACCCGTCCGTCGAGCCGGCTGAGGACCACCGCACCGATCGGGACGTCGTCGTGTTCCAGCGCGCGCCCGGCTTCTGCGAGCGCGAGCCGGATCCCGGCTTCGTCGCTGGCGGCGTCGGCGGGTGCGGGTGCTGCCATCGTGCCCGGAGGATCGCACGTGACCAAGCCCCGACTCCTGCCCATCACCCTCGCCGCCGCGAGCCTGCTCGCCCTTCCGGGGACCGCCCGCGCGACGTTCCTCCCGAACGACCCGGGGCTCACGGGTCAGCGCGGTGGCTGGGAGCGCACGCAGTGGAACTTCACCGGCCGCTACGGCGTCGGAGCGTTGGGGGCGTGGCGGCACCTCATCGACGCCGGCCGACCCGGCGGCAAGGGGGTCGTCGTGGCGGTGGTCGACTCGGGCGTGGCCTACCGTGACGCCCCGCCCTACAAGCGCTCGCCGGATCTGCCGCGAACCCGCTTCGTCCGCGGCTATGACGTCGTCGACCACGACACCCACCCCGACGACCGCTCGGGGCACGGGACGCACGTCGCGTCCACGATCGCCGAGGCGACGAACAACAAGCTCGCGCTCACCGGTCTGGCCTACGGCGTGCGGATCATGCCCGTCCGGGTCCTCGACGCGAAGAACCGCGGCACGACCGCCGACGTGGCGGAGGGCATCCGCTGGGCCGCGGCCCACGGCGCGCAGGTCATCAACGTCTCGATCCAGCTCGACGCGACGGTGCGGGGGCGCGAGGTACCCGTCCTGAGCGCGGCGGTCCGGTACGCCGGCAGCCGTGGCGCGATCGTGGTCGCGGCGGCCGGCAACGACGGCGACGCGCATCTCGCGCTGCCGGCGCGCCTGCCCGGGGTCATCGGGGTCGGCGCCACGACCGAGCACGGCTGCCTGTCGGACTTCTCCGACGTCGGGACGGGGCTCGACCTCGTCGCGCCCGGCGGCGGCAGCGACGCGCCGTTCACCGACGACCCCCGCTGCGACCCCGGCGACGACTCCCTGCGCGACATCTTCCAGCTCACGCTGCAGGGTCCGCGGCGCGACCGCTTCGGCTACCCCGGCGGCTACGAGGGGACGTCGATGGCGGCTCCTCACGTGTCGGCGACCGCGGCGCTGGTCATCGCCTCCGGCGTGCTCGGCCGCGCGCCGACGCCGACCGCCGTCGAGGCGCGCCTCGAGGCGACCTCCCGCGACCTCGGCGCGCGGGGCCGCGACCGCCGCTACGGGTGGGGGCTGCTCGACGCGGAGTCGGCCACGCGCCCGGGCCCGCCGGTGCGCGAGCCCGCGCCGTCGCCGGACGCGCCGCCCTCCGACCTCCCGGGCTAGCCCACCACGACGGTCATCCGCATGCCGGGGGCGTGCAGCGAGCACTCCAACCGGTAGGTGCCGGCGCGCGTGAACGTGTGGGTGAACGCGCCGCGGGTCTGGGTGCGCGACCCGAAGCGCTCGGGACCCGAGCGGACCGAGAGCTGATGGGACTCCTGCCCGCGCCAGGCCCAGCGCACGGCGGTGCCCGTGCGGACGTGCAGGGTCGGCCGATCGTGGCCCGCGCGCTGGAAGGCGTTGTCGGTGATGGCGATGGCCACGGACGGGCGCTCGGCCGGCTTGGAGCCGCCGCAGGCGGAGAGGCCCGCCAGCGCGAGGACGGCCGCGGTCGCCGCGTGCGACCTCACCGGCCGCTCACCAGCCGGATGTGGCCCGTCGTCGCGTCCCAGACGAACACCCCTCGGGTGTCGTCGGCCTTGCCCGGCGCCAGGTCGGCGGCGTCAGAGGAGAAGGCGACCCGGCGGCCGTCGGCCGACATGTCCGGATCCGACGACGCCCCGTGGTCGGCGACCACCCGGCGGGCCCCACCGGAGCGCAGGTCGCGCCAGACCACGATCGGGTGCCCGCCCACCACGCTCGTGAACACCAGCCGCGAGCCGTCGGCCGAGAGGCCCGGATCCGAGGCGAACCCTTCCGCCGTCCCGGTGGCCGTGCGTCGGACGCCCGTGTGCAGGTCGACGACCACGATCCGCGTGCCCCTGCCCGCCGACTCGGTGTAGGCGACGTGGCGCCCGTCGGCCGAGAGGGCGGGATCCGACGCGAAGCCGGAGCCGGTCGAGACCCGCCGCACGCGCCGGCGCCCGTCCTGCCGGTCGGCGACCCACACCTGCGAGGCGCGCCCCTCGACCACGGCGGTGAACGCGAGGCGCGAGCCGTCGCGCGACAGCGCCGGCTCGTAGGCGTCGCCCGGCACCCCGCGGGCGCCGAGGCGGGTGGCGCCGCTGCGCACCCGGCGCAGCCAGATGCCCGCTCGGGCGACCCCTCCGACCCGGCGCGCCGCCTGGAAGGCGAGCGTCGAGCCGTCGGCGCTGAGCGCCGGGTTGTAGGTCGACCGGCTCACGCCGTCCGCCGGCTCGGGCGGGCCGACCGCCGTGGTCCGCGGGGGGCCCGGACGGGTGGTGTCGCGGACGACGACGCCGATCTGCCCGTAGCGCTTGGCGAAGTTCTCGTTGCCCTCGGAGCTCTCGTAGGCGACGACCCTCCCGCGCGCGCCCACGGCGGGGTTGTAGGCACTGCGTGGCGTCGTGCGCCCGGGACGCGGCACGCTGGCGAGGCTGCCGACGGAGCGCGACAGGGCGAACGAGCGCACAGAGATCTCCCCCGCCGCGAGCGCCTTGGGCAGCTTCTGCTGGTAGGCCTCGTAGACGACGCGGCCGCCGTCGGCGGAGATCGCGGGGTTCGAGGCGTAGTCGCGCGGCTTGGCCACCAGCTCGCCGCGGTGGGTCTTCGGCGGCCCGTTGTAGCGCGCCTGCCCGAGCCAACGCGGGAGCTGGGAGAGCTGGCGGGTCAGCAGGACCTCGCCCTGGCGCGTGGAGATCGCCTGCTCGCGGACGCCGGCGCGGACCCGCTCCCGCAGCACGGCGGCGCTCAGCGCCTGCACCAGCGCGGGCGAGCGGCCGTGCAGGCGGCCGATCTCGAGCGGGCTGTGCTCCTCCCGGCGCAGCTCGCGGAAGCGGATGTCGGTGACCCCGAAGATGTCCGGCGCCTCCGACGGGATCGCGAACTGGTGGAGGGAGTGGAAGAGC
Organism: Solirubrobacterales bacterium; assembly: GCA_038207985.1. Taxonomy (GTDB): domain Bacteria; phylum Actinomycetota; class Thermoleophilia; order Solirubrobacterales; family Solirubrobacteraceae; genus Paraconexibacter. The sequence goes on along the minus strand of JBBQZE010000255.1, from coordinate 203 downwards.
AGGTGCTGTGCGAGGTGGCCCTGGGTGAGCGTCCGCACCGCGCGCGCGTGCAGCACCCCGTAGCGCCCCGGGGCAAGGCCGGCGCGCCTGGGCGCCAGCAGCCGCGTCGCGAGGGCGCCAGGGTCGGGGAAGCCCTTGGAGGCGGCGAGCTCGGCGATCGTGTGGTGGTCGTCGCGCAGCTGACGCCAGATCTGGCCACGGGT
>JBBQZE010000254.1:0-3721 GCA_038207985.1 Solirubrobacterales bacterium | reverse complement strand
TGCAGGACGCCGGGGCCGCCGCGATCGAGCTGAACGTGTACGAGGTCCCTGGCGACCCGACGATCTCGGGCCGGGAGGTCGAGCAGCGCCACGTCGACGCGCTGTCGCGCGTCAAGGACGCCGTGTCGGTGCCCGTGGCGGTCAAGCTGGGCCCGCACTACAGCTCGCCGGGCGAGATGGCGCTACGGCTCGACGCAGCGGGTGCGGACGCGCTCGTCCTCTTCAACCGCGTCCTCCAGCCCGACATCGACACGGAGGCGCTCGCCACGACCTCCGCCTTCGAGCTCTCCGGCCCGGCGGAGGGGCGACTGCCGCGCACCTGGATCGCGCTCCTGCACGGCCGCGTCCAGGCGTCGCTGGCCGCGACGACCGGCGTCGAGGAGGCAGCCGACGTCGCTCGGTTCCTCCTGGCCGGCGCCGACGTCGTCATGACCACCTCGGCGCTCCTGCGCCACGGCACGGAGCACGCGGGCGTGCTGCTCGACGGACTCTCGGCGTGGATGGCGCGCAAGGGCTTCGCCACCGTCGACGAGGTCCGCGGGCTCCTCGCCGTGGCGGCCGGGACCGACGCGGCCGCCCACGGGCGCGCCGCGTACGTCGGCGGCCTGCGGGACGCCAACGCGGCGGCCTACGGCCCCCGCTGACGCGCCGCCCGCACGGCGGCCGTCCGTGGTTCTCCGCAGGAAGTCGACGGGAGAGTGCGGACGGCATGCGCCGGCTCCGGCGGGAACCTGGAGACATGCCCGCCCACACCAGGTCCGTCCTCCTGCTCTTCGCCTCCACGCACGGTCACACGGGGAAGCTCGCCGCCCGCATCGCCGGCCGGATGCACGAGAGCGGAACCTCCGTGCACGTCGTCGACGCTGCCGACGCCGAGACGCTCGACCCGTCCCCCTACGCGGTCGTCGTCGTCGGCGGCTCGATCCACATCGACGCGCACCAACCGGCGCTTCGCAAGTGGCTGCGCCGGTTCGGCGGCACGCTTGATCCCGCGCACACCGCGCTGTTCTCCGTCTCCCTGACGGCGGCCGACGACAGCGACGAGGCGCGGAGCGCCACCGCTGGCTACGTCGCCGCGCTCGCCGAAGACGCAGGGATGACCCCCGCGCTGTCCGCCGCGTTCGCCGGGGCGCTCCAGTACCGCGAGTACCCGCTGGCCACCCGCGTGCTGGTGCGGCTCATCGCCCGCCACCGCGGGCTGCCGACGGACACCAGCGTCGACGTCGACTACACCGACTGGGACGCCGTCGACGCGTTCGCCGACTCGATCGCGGCGCTGGTCCCGCGGGCCGTCGCGGCGTAGCCGTCGGCGCGAGCTCCGGAGGGCTACCGCTTGAGGACCTGCGTCCCGGCGGCCCCGTCGACCAGACCTGCGAGTTGCGTGAGGCTGCCGATCGCGCAGCGGCCGCCCGTCGCCTCGGCGAAGCGGCAGGCCGCCTCGACCTTCGGCCCCATCGAGCCGGCGGGGAAATCGAGGGCGGCGAGCTCCTCCGGGGTGGTCGCGCCGATGGCCCGCTGCTCCGGCGTTCCCCAGCCGGTGGAGACGGCGTCGACGTCGGTCGCGAGGACGAGGACGTCGGCGCCGAGCTCGGTCGCCAGCAGCGCCGAGGCGAGATCTTTGTCGACGACCGCCTCGATGCCCTCGAGGATGCCGCCCACGCGCGCGACCGGGACCCCGCCGCCGCCCACGCAGACCACGAGGAAGCCGCCGGCGACGAGCGTGCGGATCGCGTCGAGCTGCACGATGCTCTGCGGCTCGGGCGAGGGGACGACCCGGCGCCAGCGCTCGCCGTCGGCCTTGACGACCCAGCCGCGCTCGGCGGCGAGCGCGCGGGCGCGCGGCTCGTCGTAGACGGGGCCGATGAACTTCGTGGGGCTCGCGAAAGCGGGGTCTTCGGCGTCGACGAGCACGCGGGTGATGACCGCGACCGTCTGCTGCTCCGGGACGGCGTTGGCGAGGGCGAGCTCGACGACGTAGCCGATCTGCCCGGCGGTCTCCGCATCGAGCACGTCGAGCGGGTACGGCTCGCCGCCGTAGGCGTCCTCCTTGAGCGCGAGCAGCCCGACCTGCGGGCCGTTGCCGTGGGTGACGACCAGGCGGTTCGTCTGCGCCACCGGGCGCAGCGCGTCGGCCGCACCGCGGGCCGCATGGAGCTGGTTGGCGGCGGTCGGGGCCTGCTCACGGTCGAGGAGGGCGTTGCCGCCGAGGGCCACGACGACCAGCGGAGATGGCATCGGACCATCGTCCCCCCGGGGCTCGAGCCGGACGACCGGGTTTTTCCGCAGTCACGATGTGGCCGAGCACGCTTATCTGGCGCCATCACACCGGGCAGGTTGGCGGTATGAGCCTGCTCCAGGAGCCACCGGTCGCCACTGCGCCGTCCCCGCCGACCGCTGACGAGGAGCCGAAGGCCCGCTGGTTCCCGACCGCGTTCACCGTCCTGGCGATCGTGCTGCTCGTCGTCTGGCTCGCTTCGTTCGTGATCCCGTCCGGGGCGTACCAGCTCGATCCGGCGACGGGTGGGCCGAAGCCCGGGACCTACGCGCCCGTGCAGATGGACAAGTCGCTGCCGCACCAGTTCTACAAGCTCTTCAACGCGCCGACGAACGGCCTCGCGGGCATCCAGAACGAGGCCGGAAACGTCAGCGTCGACAACACGGGGACGCTCTTCGGCGCCGCGCAGATCTTCTTCTTCGTCCTCGCGATCGGCGCGTTCATCAGCGTCACGATGAAGACGGGCGCCATCCAGGCCGGGATCGGGCGCCTCGCGCTGCGCTTCCGCCACAGCCCGTCGCTGCTGATCATCGTGCTGATGAGCGTCTTCGCGATCGCCGGGACGACCGAGGGGATGGCCGAGGAGTCCCTCGGGTTCTTCGCGCTCATCGTGCCCCTGGCGCTCGCGCTCGGCTACGACCGCATGACCGGCGCAGCGATCGTCTTCCTCGGCGCCGGCTCCGGCGTGCTCGCCTCGACGGTCAACCCGTTCGCCACCGGCGTCGCCTCGGATGCGGCGGGGATCCCCGTGGGGGACGGGATCGGACTGCGCGTCGCGATGTTCATCGTGATCGTCGGCGCGGCGATCGCCTACGTGCTCCGCTACGCGCACCGTGTGCGAGCTGACGCCTCGCACTCGGTCCTCGGCGCGCAGGGCTTCACGGGGGCGGGGCTCGTGCTGGCGACGGACATGGACGAGGTCGAGCCGCTGACCCGCCGGCAGAAGGGCGTGCTCGCGTTCTTCGCCAGCGCTTTCGTGATCCTGATCTACGGCTTCGTGCCGTGGAACGACATCTGCCAGACGGTCTTCGGTTCCGACTGGCCGCTGCCCACGTTCACCTCGTTCTACTTCGCCCAGGCGACCGTGATGTTCCTCGTGATGGCCGTCATCATCGGCATGGTCGCGGGCCTCGGCGAGGAGGGGACCGTGAGCGCGATCATCGCCGGCGCCTCGGAGTTCCTCGGGGCCGCGCTGATCATCGTCGCGGCCCGCGCGGTAACGGTCGTGATGAAGAACACGTCGATGACCGACACGATCCTGCACTGGACCGAGAACGCGGTGACGGGCACCTCGAGCGGGATCTTCGCCGGCCTGCTCGTCCTCCTCAATCTCCCGATCGCGTTCCTCGTGCCGTCGTCATCCGGGCACGCGGCGCTCGTGATGCCGATCCTCGGGCCCCTCTCGGACTTCGCCGAGGTCCCGCGCTCGATCGCGGTCACGGCCTA
>JBBQZE010000253.1:0-3833 GCA_038207985.1 Solirubrobacterales bacterium | reverse complement strand
CCCTGCGCGAGCACGGCGACCATGACGCGCTCGAGGAAGTGGTCCTGGCCGACGACGACGCGCTTGAAGGAGCCGCCGAGCACCTCGGCGACCGTGCGCACCGTCAGGGTCTTGGCCAGCCCGGGCACACCCTCGAGCAGCACGTGACCGCCGGTGAGCAGCGCCACGAGCAGCCGCTCGAGCATCGCGTCCTGGCCGACGATCACGCGCTTGACCTCGAACAGCGCCGATTCCAGCTGCTGTCGCGCGCCGGGAATCCCGGTTTCCTGACTCATCTCCATGGCGTCGAGGGTAGATCCCGACCTTCTGGACCGCTTAAGGCGCCTCGCGAGCTACCCGACCAGCCCATAGGGTTGGCCGGCGTGCCGCGTCGCCCACCCTCTGCCCTCCAGCCCGCGTTCCCGCTGCTGGCACTCGGGGGCCGGCTCCAGACCCCGACGCGGCCGCTGCGCTCGGCGCTGCTGGCGATGCACCACCCGCTCGGCGCGTCGACGGGCTACATGGACTTCCGGCGCGGCGACTGGGCGGGGATGGTCGAGCGCGCGTGCGAGGTCTCCACCTTCGCCGCCGAGCTCAGCGCCCTCGGCGAGGACGAGCTGCCGGGACTGGTCGCCTTCCTCGAGGGCTCGCCGCGGCTGCCGTTCCACTACCTGGCCGTGCACGCCCCCACCAAGCGCCGCCGGCTCCCCGACGAGGCGCTCGTGGCGCTGCTGGCCCGGCTGCCGCCGCACGTCGACGCCGTCGTCGTGCACCCCGACCAGATCGGCGACGCCGCGGCGTGGGCGCCGCTCGGCCGGCGCCTCGTCGTGGAGAACATGGACCCGCGCAAGACGCTCGGGCAGCTCCCCGAGCATCTCGCGCCGTTGTTCGACGCGCTCCCCGAGGCGGGCTTCTGCCTCGATGTCGCGCACGCGGGCGCCGTCGACGAGGACATGGACGTCGCCCACCGCCTGCTCGACGCGTTCGGCGCGCGGCTGCGACAGGTGCACGTCTCGTCGCTGCGCGCGGGCCGCGCGTCCCACACCTCCCTCTACCGCAAGGACGAGGCCCGCTACGCGCGGGTGCTCGCCCGCTGCTCGGACGTCCCGTGGATCCTGGAAGCTCCGCCGCCTCGCCGCTGAGCGAGCTCGCCGCGGCGGGCGGCGTCGCCTTCCCGGCGCTGGAGGCCGCCCGGGCGCGGACGGCCTCGCGCTGCGACGCCGCGCGCGCGGCGCTGGCGGGCATGCCGCGCGACCCGGACGTGGCCGTGGTGCTGCTCGGCTCCTGGGGCCGCGGCGAGGTCACCCAGGGCTCCGACGACGACGTGCTCGTGGTGACCTCGGGGGCGCTGCGGGCGTCGCTGCGGCCCACGGTCGCCGACCTGCGCCCGGCCTTCGCCCAGGCCACGGGCGCGCAGGGGACGTTCGACGAGGTCGTCGCGCTCTCCGACCTCGCGACGATCGGGCTGGAGGCGGACTCGAACCGCGTGCTGACGCGCCGGATGCTCGTGCTGCTGGAGAGCGCGCCGCTGCTCGGCGCCGACGTCCACGCCGCGGTGCTTGCCGGGCTGCTCGCCGCCTACCTGGGCGAGGAGCGCGGGGAGCGCCGCGACCGGCGGCCGCCGCGCTTCCTGCTCAACGACGTCATCCGCTACTGGCGCACCGTCGCCGTCGACTTCGAGGCGAAGGCGCGCGCGGGCGACGACGGCAAGTGGGCGCTGCGCCACGCGAAGCTGCGCACCTCGCGCACGATGCTCTTCGCGGGTGGACTGCTGCCGCTGCTGGAGTGCCACCACGTCACCGCGGACGACGCCCCGGCGCTCCTGCTCTCCGAGCTCCTGCGGCCGCCGACCGACCGGATCGCCGCGGCGTTCGTGCGCTACGACGCGGTCGACGCGGGCGTGCGCACCCTCGGTGCTTACGACCGGTTCATCGCGGTGCTCGACGACCCGGAGCGCCGAGCGACACTCGAGGGCCTGCCGCGGGCGTCCGCCCGACAGGACCCCGTCTTCACGGAGTGCCGTCGCCTCGGGCGCGAGATCCAGCAGGGCCTCACCGCGTTGCTGTTCGAACGCGAGCCGCTGCGACGGCTCATCCGCCAGTACGGCGTCTTCTGAGAAGGGGTTCGGGTCCGGGGTCGCCTGGGGTCTTCCCCGATTGCACGCCGCCGGTCGCTGGGTGAGGATGTGCCGCATGATCGAGGTGCAAGGGCTGACGAAGGTCTACGGGAGCACCCGGGCGGTCGACGACCTCTCCTTCGTGGTCAAGCCCGGCATCGTCACGGGCTTCCTCGGGCCCAACGGCGCCGGGAAGTCGACCACGATGCGCATCCTGCTCGGCCTCGACCGGCCGACGGGCGGGACGGCGACGGTGAACGGCAAGCCGTACGTCGACGCGGCCGTCCCGCTGCGCGAGGTCGGCGCGCTGCTCGATGCGCGCGACGTGCACGGCGGGCGCTCCGCCCGCGCCCACCTGCTCGCGCTGGCCCAGAGCAACGCGATCCCGCGCTCGCGCGTCGCCGAGGTGCTCGACATGGCCGGCATCGGCAGCGTCGCCAAGAAGCGGGTCAAGACGTTCTCGCTCGGGATGTCGCAGCGACTCGGGATCGCCGCGGCGATGCTCGGCGACCCGGCGGTGCTGCTCTTCGACGAGCCCGTCAACGGCCTCGACCCGGAGGGCATCCTCTGGATCCGCGGCTTCATGCGCGAGCGGGCCGCGGAGGGCCGCACGGTGCTCGTCTCGAGCCACCTGATGAGCGAGATGGCCCAGACGGCCGACCACCTCGTGGTGATCGGACGGGGGAAGCTGCTGGCCGACGTCGGGACGCGGGAGTTCACCGCCGGGAGCGCGGGTGCCCACGTGCGCGTCCGCTCCCCGCAGGCCGCGCGCCTCGCGGCGCTCCTGGCCGAGCACGGCGCGGCGGCGCCGCTGGTCGACGGTGAGCTCCAAGTCACCGGCGTACCCGCGGAAGCGGTCGGCGACCTCGCCGCGGCGCACGGCATCGCCCTCCACGCGCTCTACGAGCACCGCGCCTCGCTCGAGGCCGCGTTCATGGAGATGACGCGCGACAGCGTGGAGTACCGCGCCGAGCCGGTCGGCCCCCGGCCGGAGGCGGTCCGGTGAGCGCCGTGACGGCCTCCGCCCCCGCCGAGCTGCGCCGCCCCGGGTTCGGCGCCGTGGTCCGCTCGGAGTGGACGAAGCTCTGGTCGGTGCGCTCGACGCCGTGGACGCTCGCCGCGCTGTTCGTGGTCACGGTCGGCTTCTCCGCGCTGATCTGCGCGGTCACGTCGACCAGCGACGTCCGGGCGACCGACTTCGACGCGGCGTCGCAGAGCTTCGTCGGCGGCTTCTTCGGCCAGGTCGCCGCGGTGGTGCTCGGGGTGCTCGCGATGACCTCGGAGTACTCCAAGGGCGGCATCCGCACCTCGCTGACGGCGGTCCCCCGGCGCCTGCGCTTCGTGCTGGCCAAGGCGGTCGTGGTGGCGGTGGTCCTGTTCGCCTTCAGCCTGGTGACCGTCGTCGTGAGCTTCGTGCTCTGCCAGTCGATCCTCGCGGGCAAGGGCGCGGACGTCGGCCTCGGCGACCCGCACGTGCTGCGGGCGGTCATCGGCGGCGCGCTCTACCTCCTGGCCTCGGGGCTCTTCGGCCTCGCGCTCGGGGTGCTGCTGCGCCAGAGCGCGGGCGCGATCACGGGCGCGCTCGTCCTGCTCTTCGTCGCGCCGCCGCTCATCGGGCTCATCCCGGGCTCCACCGGCGAGACCCTGAGCCGCTACTTCACCTCCAACGCCGGCGCGGCGGTGCTGGCGGCCGTCCCGCAGAACGACACGCTGAGCCCGTGGGGCGGCTACGCGGTCT
>JBBQZE010000252.1:0-3845 GCA_038207985.1 Solirubrobacterales bacterium | reverse complement strand
GGCACGGACTGCCGGGCGACGCTCGTGCGGGCCGACGGCACGCGCTTCCCCGCCCTCGTCGCGGCGCGCGCGATCCGCGACGACGAGGGTCGCACCGCCGGGCTGCTGGTCACGGTCAAGGACGTCACCGCGCTCGAGCAGGCCGCCGAGCGCCGCCGCCTCGCGCAGGAGCTCGGGGCCGTCGTCGACGTCACCAACCGGCTGCGCGGGCTTCTCGAAGCGGCGCGCGCCGTCACCGACGAGGACGGCCTCGCGCGCCTGCTGCGCGAGATCGCGCGGACGACATCCGAGGACCTCGGGTGGTCCGTGGTCATCAACCTGTACCGCCCGGCATGGGACGACTTCGTCGTCGCCACCGGGCACGGCGTTCCCGCGGAGGACTGGATCGCCCTGGACGGTGCCACCTCGGAGTGGGCGGCGTGGACGCCACGGCTCGACGACCGCCACGAGCGGCGAGGCGCGTACCTCGTGCCCGCCGCGGCCGGCGGGCACGAGGCCACGGACGCCGGGACGCAGGACGCCTGGCAGTCGGGCGACGACCTGCTCATCCCCTTCCGTCACACCCACGGTCACTTCCTCGGGATCATGGCCCTCGGCGCGCCCGCGGCGGGCCGCCGCCCCTCCGATGCCGAGCTCGACGTCCTCGTCGCGCTCGCGGCGCACGCGGCGCTCGCGGTGCAGCACGCGCAGACGGCCATCGAGCTCGCCCGCCACGCCGCCGCCCTCGACAGCCTGCTCGCGGTCTCCTCGCAGATCGCCGCCACGCGCGAGATCGCGCCGATGCTGCGGGTGGTCGCCGACGCGGTCGGCGACGCGCTCGGCTTCGGCCGGGTGGTCCTCGAGCTCGTGGGCCCCGACGGGGCGCTGCTGCCGCAGGCCGTCCGCGACGACACGGCGCCGCCCGGCGCGCCCGTCCCCACCTGGGCCCCCGTCCCCGCGGGGGACCTCGAGGGGCTCCTCGACGGCGCCTTCGAGGTGGAGGGCTGCTTCCTGCTGGGCCCGGACGAAGCCGCCGCGCGGATGCCCGCCGCCCGCCGGGAGCTGCTCGCCTCGCGCCGCAACGGGCGGGGCTGGCGCGCCTGGCAGGACCACGTGGTGCTCGTGCCGCTCCACGGGCCGGCCGACGAGATCGTCGGCGCGATCTGGGTCGACGACCCGGAGGACCGGCTGCTCCCGTCGCCGGCGCGGCTGCAGGCGCTGCACGCCTTCGCCAACCAGGCGACCGCCGCCATGATCGCGGCAGACAGCTACGAGCGCATGGCCTCCGTGAGCAACGGCGACCCCTTGACGCAGCTCGGCAACCGACGCGCCTTCGTCCGCGAGCTCGAGCGCGAGGCGACCCGCGCCGCCCGCACCGGCGCGTCGTCGGTGCTCGTGCTCGCCGACATCCAGGGCTGCGACGCCCTCCTCGACGAGCTCGGGCGCACCGGACTGGGCGGACCCGCCGCCGGGCTGCGGGAGCTCGCCGCGGTCTTCGAGGCCGAGCTCCGCCGCCACGACCAGCTCTTCCGCATCGAGGGCTCGCTGTTCGCGATGCTCCTCACCGGCGGCACCCGACCGCCAGAGACGGCGGCCGTGACCGTGCGCCTCGCCGCGCGGCTGCAGCTCCTCGGCCGCCGCGAGGGCGCTCGTGTGACGTTCGGCACCGCCACGATCGGTCCCCGCTCCGAGGGAGCCGAGGCCGTGCTGCGCCGCGCCGGCGAGAGCCTCGTAGCTTCGCGCCGCCTCATCGCCTGAGTCGCGGGCGTCGGGGCGGCGTGGGAGGATCCGGGCAGCGTGCTGCTCGAGTTCTCCCCCGTCCGCACCAAGCGCACCTTCGAAGGGGCGGTCGAGCAGATCGCCGAGCGGATCGCATTCGGCGACATCGCCCCGGGCGACCAGCTGCCCGCGGAGCGCACGCTCGCCCAGCAGATGGAGATCTCGCGGCCCACGGTGCGCGAGGCCCTCAAGGTGCTCGCCGACTCCGGGGTCCTCGAGGTGCGCCCGGGCTCGGGCGGCGGGGCGTTCGTCACGAGCGTGTTCGTCCCGCGCGAGGTGCTGCGGCGCAACCGAGAGCTCCGCGAGGGCGAGGTCGGCGGCGTGCTGGAGGCCCGGAGGCTGCTCGAGCCGCGCGTGGCGCAGCTCGCGGCGCTGCACGGGCGCGACGAGGACTTCGACGCGATGCAGCGCACGATCGAGCGTCAGGCGGCGATCGCCGACGGCCCCGGCCGCTTCCTCGCCGACGAGGACCGGTTCCTGGCGCTCGACCTCCAGTTCCACCTCGGCATCGCCCGGGCCACCGGCAACTCCACCGTGGTCGGCCTGATGCGGACGCTGCTCGGTCGCCTCGAGATCGCGCGGGACATGGCGTTGCACGAGCCGGTCACCGCTGCGCGCTCGCTCGAGATCCACCAGGAGACGCTCGACGCCATCCGCGCCGGCGACCACGACCGCATCGAACGGGCGATGGACGTGCACCTCGTCCAGCTCGAGCGGTCCTGGGAGCAGGGGAGCGGCCGCTCCCTGGTCCGCGCGGTGCCGGAGGTCTTGCGGCCGATGCGACGCGCCGGCCGACGGCGCTGACCGGCCTGGTAAGTTCCGTTGACCAAGCTGGTGGTCCGGGAGAGGGGTGCCGATGGTCGGGCGTGTCGCGGGGCTGGACGACAAGTACGAGCTGGACGCGGGCCGCGTCTATCTCTCCGGCGTCCAGGCCCTGGTGCGGGTGCTCTTCGACCAGCACCGCGCGGACGCCGAGGCGGGCCTGCGCACCGGCACGTTCGTCTCGGGCTACCAGGGCTCGCCGCTCGGAACGCTCGACAAGGAGCTGCAGCGCGTGGAGCGCCGCTGGGCCGGCGCCGACCTCGTGTTCCGCCCCGGCGTCAACGAGGAGCTCGCGGCGACCGCGGTGTGGGGTTCGCAGGTCGCGACGCAGGTCGCGGGCTCGCCGTGGGACGGCGTGGTCGGGTGGTGGTACGGCAAGAGCCCGGGCCTCGATCGGGCCGCCGACGCGATCCGTCACGCGAACCTCTGCGGGGTCGGCCCGCGCGGCGGGGCGGTCGCGCTCGTCGGCGACGACCCGGCGTGCAAGAGCTCGACCATCCCCAGCGCCTCGGAGGCGACGCTCGCCGCCTTGGGGCTCCCGACCCTGTGGCCCGGCAGCGTGCAGGAGGTCCTCGACCTCGGCCGCCATGCCGTCGCGCTCTCGCGCGCGTGCGGGTTGTGGGTGGGCGTCAAGGTGGTCACGAGCGTCGCCGACGCCGCGGGCACCGCCGCAGTCGGGCTGGACCGGGTCACGCCGGTGATCCCGGTCGTGGAGCGGGCCGGGCGCCCCTACGTCCACCGGCCGAACGCCGTGATGATGGCGCCCGACGCGCTCGAGTCCGAGCGCACGATGGCGACCCGGCTCGAGCTCGCCCGTGCCTACTCGCGGGCCAACACCTTGAACCGCGTGAGCTCCGAGGCGCCGAGCGCGTGGCTCGGGATCGCGGCCGCCGGCCGCAGCCACGCCGAGCTGGGCCAGGCGTTCGCCGACCTCGGACTCGACGCGGCGCAGCGACGGGCCGTGGGCATCCGCGTCCTGCAGGTAGGGATGGTGTGGCCGCTCGAAGGCGACACCGTGCGGGAGTGGGCGAAGGATCTCGACGAGGTGCTCGTGGTGGCGGACGAGGGACGGCTCGAGTCTGCGATCAAGGAGACCCTCTACGGCGTCGGCCGGCCGCCGCGGGTCGTGGGCCAGCGCGACGAGGACGGCCGGGCGCTGCTCGACGCGGCCGGCGACGTCGACGCCGACGCCGTCGCGTTGGCGGTCGCCTCGCGGCTGCGGCTGCGCGGCGTCCAGGTGGAGTCGGTGGGCGCGCGGCTGGCCG
>JBBQZE010000251.1:0-3853 GCA_038207985.1 Solirubrobacterales bacterium | reverse complement strand
CGAGCGCGGCCAGGACCGCCGGCCGGTCCGTCAGCCGGGTGAACGCGCTCGTGTCCGAGACGTGGGCCACCAGCAGGATCGGGGTCAGCACGGCGGCCGCCAGCGCGCAGGCCTCCCGCGCGCGCGGCCGCGCCGGCAGCGCGAGCGCCGCGGCGAGCAGCACGCCCAGGACGACGAGGCCCACGGTCATGCCGGCGCCCCGCGCGAGAGCAGCACCCAGATGCGGTTGATCAGCGCTGCGCGCTCGGGCCGCCCGAGCGTCACGGCGAGGTCCGGGATGCCGGTGCGGACGACCAGGCCCTTGCCGAAGCGCACGGCCACGACGACGGGCTTGGCGTCGCCCGTGACCGCCGCGGCGACCTGCTGCGCCTGCGGCCCGACGGACGCGGTGGCCTCGTAGGCCCCGACGCCGGGGAAGCGGCCCGCGGCGCCCTTGAAGAGGCCGATGCGGTCGTCGAGCAGGTCGAGCGTCCCGCCGGGCGACGCCACCGGTCGCAGCCGCGCGCCGAACAGGTCCGCCGGGGTGGCGACCGTCGGGCTCACCAACCGGCCGCGGGGCGTCAGCGTCACCTGGCGGCGCAGGCTGTCGGTACCCAGCGACGCGACGGTCCCCCCGCGCTGTGCGAAGCGGCGCAGCGCGCGGCCCAGGCCCGCCGTCAGCCAGCGCGCGTCGCCCGGCAGCAGCACGCCGTTGAACTCGTCCAGCTTCGGGCCGGTCCCGCGGGCGAGCGCGAGGTCCGTCGTGACGTCGTAGTCGCGCTGGGTGCGATCGAGGAACGCGAGCAGCGGCGCCTCGTGATCGGCGAAGCCCGCGGGGAGGCCGTCGCCGGCCAGCACGCGGTCGGCCCGGACCCCGACGCCCGCGTCGAGCGTGTTGGCCCGTCCGTCGCCGTCGTCGTCGACCGCGTTACGGCCCTGCCACGTGATCCACGGCAGGACGACGAGCACCCGACCCACCGGGGCGCTGCGCTGCACCACGAGCGGCACGCGCTGGCGGTGGGTGCTCGTGTTCACCGTGAGCAGGTAGACGCCGGTCCTCCCCGGCGTCCGCAGGCGCAGCCGGGCACCCGTGGCCGAGGTGCGAGAGCCGCTCTCCTGCCGGCGGCCGCCGACGCGGCGCAGGCTCCAGCGCCACGGCTTGCCGCGCGCGTCGACGAAGATCTCGGCGCGTTCCCCTGCCACCGTGGGCGCCGACGGCGGACGGACGGCGAGGTCGCGGACGGTGATGCCCCCGCGGCCCGGCAGCCGGCGGCCGAAGGCGAGTACCGGCACGCCGCGCCGCTCGGGGACGGAGGTGCCGACGTTGCCGGCGCTGTCGCGGCTCTCGGCCACCGCGACGTAGGTGCCGGCCCGCGCGCGCCGCCCGTCGACGGTTCCGTCCCAGTCCCACCGCGTAGTGCCCGGGGGCAGCTCGCCCGAGCCCGCGACGCGCTCGACCGCCGGGGTGTCCGTCCGGAAGACCGACACGCTGACCTTGCGGCCCGGGGCGGTGAAGCGCACGCGGACCGGGCTCCCGTCGGCGGTCGGCAGGAACTCGGGCGCCGGCTCCTGCGCGGGCCCGACGCCCGTGACGCGGACCTTCGGCGGGACCGTGTCCTTCGTGACGCTGCTGGTGGCGACGATGGAGCGGCCTTCGCGCCGCAGCGTGATCCGCAGCCGGTAGCGGCCGTCCGGGACCAGCGAGCCGTCGGCCCGCCGCCCGTCCCAGGTGAAGCGCCGCTGGCGGTAGGCGGGGATGCGAACGTCGTCGGCCAGGCGACGCACCGCGCTGCCCTGCGCGTCGACCACGTCGACCGTGACGTCGTCGGTCTGCTTCAGGCGGAACGAGAACGCCGTTGTGTCGAAGCGCCCGTCGCCGTTCGGCGACAGCTGCGGGCGCCGGCTGAGGTACTGCACGACCGTGGGCGAGTTCTTCAGCCGCTGCGCGACGAAGAAGGCGCCGAAGGTCGCCACCACGAGGACGGCGAAGACCGCCCGGGCGACCCTGCTCACAGCGGCAGCAGTTCGCCGTTCGGCACGGCCCAGTCGTGGAAGGTCGACAGCCCGCGACGGTGGGTGTGGGCCAGCGCCGCGCGGATCACGCCGCGGTGGCAGACCACCAGCGCGGGCAGGACGCCGGACTGCGTCACCGCCACGAGGCCGTCGACGACCCGCTCCTGGAACGCTTCGAGGCCCTCGCCTCCGGGGAACGTCCACTCCTCCCCGGCGCGCTCCCAGGCGGCCCAGCGGGCGGGGTCCTCCGCGGCGACCTCGGCCTTCAGGCGTCCCGTCCATTCCCCGGTCCCGTGCTCCGCGAACCGCGGGTCCTCGCGCACCTCGAGCCCGAGCGCCGCGGCCACCGCGTCGGCGGTCTGCCGAGCGCGCGGCATCGGCGAGGACCACAGCGCGACCAGGCCGCGCCCCCGTGCCGCGTCGGCGAGCGCCTGGGCCTGCTCGCGCCCCGTGGCGTCGAGCGGGCTGTCGTCCTGCCCCTGGAAGCGCCCTTCGGCGTTGGAGACCGTCTGCCCGTGGCGGGCGAGAAGGATCACGCGGCGCGGTCGGGCCGCGCCGGCCGGGCCGTCACCCGGACGCCTTGTCGGCGCCCAGCAGCACGACGACATCGGCGCTCGAGCCCTGCCCGGTCACCTGCGCCGTGACCGTCGGATCCGCCGCGAGCACGTCGGCGGAGGCGACGGAGAGCTGCTTGGCGACGTCCTGCGCCGCCCGCTTCTTGCCAGCGCCGTAGTACACCTTGGTCACCGCGTTCGTCTTCACCGCGGCGTTGCCCGAGCCGCCCGCGGCGGCGGAGCGGTAGCCGCTCGTCTCGAGCTTCTTGCGGACCTCCGCGGCGAGGCCGTTCGCGGTGGTTCCGTTGAGGACGAAGATCGTCGACTGGCCACGGACGGCGGCGGTCACCGTCGGCGCCGCCGGCGTGACGGCGGAGGAGGCGGTCGGCTCGACGATCGTGTTGGCCTTCGTCGTCGCGGCGCGCTTCGGCGTGGAGTCCCCGCCGAGGACCTGTGTGAGCAGCAGGGCCACGAGTGCGAGGCCGACGACGCAGGCCGCGACGATGCCCCCGAGGGCGCGGCGCGAGCGACCCTGGGGCGCGGTGGCCGCGGGCGCGGCGGCGGCCGAGCCGCGGCTGCGGGCAGTGGCCGCGTTCGCGGGTCGGAGCGGCAGCGGGGTCTCGGCCCGCACGGAGCCCGCGGCGGTGGCCGGGCGCGGGCCGCCGGGCGCCGGTGGCAGGACGAGGCCGGCGTCCACCGGGCTGATGGCCTGGGTCTCCTGCCCGGCCGACGAGGGCGCGCCGTTCGGCGACCCGGCGGAGGGCGGCGGGACCGAGCCGGCGGTGGCGGCGGACCCGGGCGCCGAAGACCCCGGGGTGCCGGGCGCCGCCGGGCCGCCGGGTGCGGCGGCCAGAGGTGACGCCGCGACGGCGGCGCCGGCGGTCGCGCAAGGTGGTGCTGCCGCTCCTCGTGCTCGTCCTCGCCGGCGGCGCCGCCACGACCATCTTTTTCGCCGCGCGCGGCGGCAGCCCCGCGCCCGCCGAGTGGGGCGTGACCGGCAGCCACCGGATCACCTTCGATCCAGGCTGCTCGGAGCTGCCCGACTTCCTGCCCAACGGCGAGCTGATCTACGACCGCACCAGCGGCGCCCACACCGACCTCTACGTGCACGACCTCGAGACCGGCGCGCGCACCCAGCTGACCCACAATCCGCCGGGGGTCCATAGCTATGGCGGTCAGGTGTCGCCGGACGGGCGCTGGCTGGTCTACGTCCGCTCGCCGCGCCGCTGGGTCGAGACCGTCGCGCTCGCCCGCATGGACGACCCCGATCACCCCCGCCTGGTCTCGCGGGCCATCCCCTACGCGAC
>JBBQZE010000250.1:0-3883 GCA_038207985.1 Solirubrobacterales bacterium | reverse complement strand
AGCGCGGCTGACGTCCGAGGGGCCGGCTAGACGTCGAGGTCGACTTCGACCGACTCCTTGGGATCCTGCGGGCTGCGGATCGTGAGCTGCAGCGGCCGGTTGTCGAGCGAGGTGGTCGGGATCTTGTAGAGCAGCAGCTCGCCCTGGGTGCCGGCGTAGGCCGCCAAGCGTTCTTGGTTCGGGATGTAGCCACCGCCCCTGACGACCTCTGGCGCGTACCCGAAGGCGTTGACGACCGGAACGGGCTTGAAGAGGTTGCCCTGGGTGTCCTTGATCGTGAAGTCGCGCGAGGACGGGATCGCGTCCTTGCCCTCGTTCTCCACGCGCATGAAGACGCCGAACCAGACCGTGCCCGCCGGCAGGGTCTCGTCGGCCGCCGGGAGGCCGCGGAGGTAGTCGCGATCCTCCGGGTCGGCCGGGTTGATCTGGCGCGACACCTGCACCTGGTACTTGAGCCCGGAGAGGTCGAGGTAGGCCGCCTCGCTGGCGGACTTCTTGGTCTCGGACTCCTTGTTCCCGCAGGCGGAAAGGCCGAGCACGGCGGCGAGGGCGACGGTCAGCACGGCGGGGGTCAAGCGAGGCATGAGGCGGCGCATCCTACTTCGTGGCCGCCGCGCCCGGCGGGACGAAGCGATAGCCCGACGCCGGCTTGCGGGCCCCTCCGGCGATCGTGGCGCGAGGGCCTTGCTCGCGCTCGCCCTCGAGGACGTCGCGGAGCACCTTGACCGTCTTGGCCCAGCGCGCCTTGTGGAAGCCGCGGCGCTCGCCGAGCTTGTCGGTGACCATCTTGGTCTCGGTCTCGTAGGTGACCATGACGCGCGTAGTCCCGCCGACGCCCGGCTCGAGGTCCCAGGTGATGAGGGAACGGACCCGGTTGAACTTCCCGGTACGGCCGGCCAGGACGATGCGCCGGGGCGGCTCGAGCTCGATGATCGTCGCGTCGACCCACGGGAAGGCATTGCGCCGCTGGTCGAAGGCGAAGCGGACGCCGGCGCCGAGGCCGTAGGTGTCCTCCCGCGTCAGGTGCCAGTCGTGCGTGAAGTGGCCCATGAACCCCGGGTGGTTCGCCACGTCGGCCAGGAAGGCGAACACCTCTCCCTGCGGCCGGGAGATGAGCACGTCGGAGCTGACGGGGTCCACGCCGCGCAGGGTACTGCGAGGCCCTGTCCCCCCGCCGTCAGGCGGCGGGGCGCGTGCGCAGGCGGACGGCGTGCCCGCGCTCGGAGTGGCGCACCACGTCGGAGGCCTGCGGGGCGTCCTGGTGCCGCGGGCGGCACAGCTCGCAGACGACCTTGCCGCGGGCGTAGCGGTGGTAGCGCTCGCCCACGAGCGGCGTGCGCCCGCAGTCCGCGCAGGCGTGGCGGCTCGCGGCGAGCTCGCCGACGCCGCGGCGGAGCAACTGGCGCTCGAGGTCGTTCTCGGAGATCCCCTGCAGTCGGAGCATGGGGCCTCGATTCGCCGTCCGGCGCCCCCCTCCTGCCGGTGCCGTCGCGACAGGCCCCATGCACCGAAGTTTCGTCTGATGGCGGCATCGGGGACACTTCGGCCCATGGAAGCCCTGTCCTCCGGAACTCTTGCCGGCACGGGCTCGTTCCGCTGCGAGCGCTGCGGGTACGTGCTGACCCTGACCGCGGAGGAGATGCTGCCGCCCTGCCCCAGCTGCGCCTCGGAGCGCTTCGTGCGCGCGTCGCTGTTCCCGGGTAGCCGCTTCGCCCGGCGCGAGGAGCCCGGGGACGACGAGACGACGGCGTCGCTGGACGCCACTGCGCGCGGACTCGTCAAGGAGCCGGGCGACCACCTGGCCTACCGCGACGGCGACGAGGTCCGCGTGCAGCCCCTCACCCGCGAGTCGACCCGCATCGGCCGCTCGCTGGCCGCCGAGATCCGCTTCGACGACGCGACCGTCTCCCGTCGCCACGCGATCCTGGTGCGCCGGCCCGACGGGGTCCGCGTCGTCGACGACCGCTCCCTGAACGGCGTCTTCGTCAACGGCAACCGCGTCGAGTGGCGAACGCTGCGTGACGGCGACGAGGTCGTCGTGGGGCGCCACCGCCTCGTGTTCCTCGCCGCAGCGGGCACCGGCCGGCCGGCGGGCGCGTCGCCGGAGGCCGCGGCCGCCTGAGCGTCCGCCTCAGGGCGTCCCCGCCGCCCGGCATGCGATCCTTGCCACCGTGGCGCTCAAGATCGCAGTCCTCTCGCAGAAGGGCGGCACCGGCAAGACGACGGCCGTCCGCACCCTCACCGACGTCATGCGGCTCGCCGGGCTGCGCGTCCTGGCGGTGGACCTCGACCCGCAGGGCAACCTGTCGGACTACTTCGACGTCGACCCGCAGGCCGAGCCCACCGTGGGCGACGTGCTCGCCGGCCGCGCGTCGGCGAAGCAGGCCGTCCACGACGACCTCATGCCGGCGAACCTCACCCTGGCCGAGGCGGAGCTCACGCTCGCGGGGAAGATGGGCCGCGAGCTCACCCTGCGCAAGGCGCTGCGCAAGGTCGAGGAGCCCTACGACGTCGTGATGATCGACTGTCCGCCGGCGCTCGGGCTGCTGACGGTCAACGCGCTGGTCGCGGCCGACTACGCCCTGCTGAGCTCGGAGGCGCAGTACTTCGCCTTGCAGGGCGTCGAGCAGGCGCTGGAGGTCATCGAGCTCGCCCGGGACGGCCTCAACCCGGACCTGGAGTGGCTCGGAGTGTTCCTGAACATCGCCGACATGCGCACGGTCCACTCGCGCGAGGCGTTCGACTCGCTGCGCGAGCACGTGGGCGACAAGCTCTTCGAGCAGACGATCCGGCCGTCGATCGCCTACGCCGGCTCGGCCGAGCGCGCGGTCTCGATCCTGACCTACCGCCCCGACCTTGCCGAGGACTACCTGCTCCTCGGCGACGAGCTCCTCGGCCGCCTCGGCCTCAAGGCCGCGCGCAAGCAGCTCAAGGAGCACCTGCCGGTCGCGGCTCCCGCCGCCCCCTGAGGTCGGCCTCTAGGCCGGCGCCCGCGCCGCACGGGGTACTCGTGCGCACAGTCGCCACCCGCCGTCGGCGGTGGGGCCGGCCTCCAGACGGCCGCCGCAGGCGTCGAGGTGCTCGCGCAAGCCGCGCAGCCCGTTGCCGGTTCCGTGCCCGGCGAGAAGTGGCGAGGTGCCCGCGGCCGCGTTGACGACGTCGACGACGAGCTCGTCCGGGCGAGCGTCGACGCGGACGCTCACGGCGGCGCCCGACGCGTAGCGCAGGGCGTTGGTCAGGCCCTCGCGGACCACGAGGTAGGCGCTGCGACGCGCCGGGCCGCGGAGCAGCAGCGTGCGGTCGCCTTCGACGCGGAGGCTGACGTCCAGCCCGGTCCCGGCAGCGCGGGTCACGAGCTCCTGCACGAGCACGAGATCCTCGGCATCGCCCTCCGGCGGCTCCTCCGCGAGCATGGTGACCAGGCGCGCCATGTCGGACTCGGCCTGCCGAGCGGCGTCCGCGATCGCGCGGAACGCCTCGTGGGCGAGCTCCGGGTTCGTGGTGGCCAGGCGCTGCCCCGCGCTCGCCTGCACGACCATCACGCTGATCGCGTGGGCGACGATGTCGTGGAGCTCGGCCGCGATGCGGGCCCGCTCGTAGCGGACGGACAGGTCGGAGTAGACCTCGCGCTCGGCCTCGAGCTCGGTGGCGCGCTCCTGCAGCTGGCGGGCGACGGTGTCGCGCCCCCGGAGGGCGTAGCCGGCCAGGAAAGGACCCACTGCCAGGAACAGCATGGGTGCCTCGGCGCCGTCGCGCCCCGCGCGGATCTGCAGCAGGACGAGCACCGCGCACCCGAGTGCCAGTGCGGCCGTTCCTCCGACCTGTCGCGCGGCGAAGAACGCGTGCGCGCCGGCCAGAAGGGCGGCGACGCCGGGCGCCGTGT
>JBBQZE010000249.1:0-3902 GCA_038207985.1 Solirubrobacterales bacterium | reverse complement strand
TGCTCTCGATGATCCAGGCCCTGGCCTACGGGGTCTACGCCCGGGACGCCGAGCAGTACGCGGACCGCATCAAGGCGTTCCGCCTCAAGTGACGTCGTCAGTCGAAACGCGCGGGGGAGCTTGCGACCCCGCGTGCTTCATCCAAACCGTCCAGGACGGCGTAGCTACGATGCGATGACGATGCGAGACGAAGCGACGTTCGGGGTGAAGGCCGGTCTGGCCGAGATGCTGAAGGGCGGCGTGATCATGGACGTCGTCGACCCGGAGCAGGCGCGGATCGCCGAGGACGCGGGCGCCGTGGCCGTCATGGCGCTCGAGCGCGTCCCGTCGGACATCCGCCGCGACGGCGGCGTGGCCCGCATGAGCGACCCCGAGATGATCAAGGGGATCCAACGTGAGGTCTCCATCCCCGTGATGGCCAAGGCCCGCATCGGCCACTTCGTCGAGGCGCAGGTGCTCGCGGCGCTCGAGGTCGACTTCATCGACGAGTCGGAGGTCCTGACCCCGGCCGACGAGGCACACCACATCGACAAGTGGGCCTTCAAGATCCCGTTCGTCTGCGGCGCCACCAACCTCGGCGAGGCGCTGCGGCGCATCGGCGAGGGCGCGGCGCTGATCCGCTCGAAGGGCGAGGCCGGCACGGGCGACGTCGTCGAGGCCGTGCGCCACATGCGCGCGATCCGCGGCGACATCCGCCGCCTCACGCTCATGGACGACAGCGAGGTCGCGACGTTCGCCAAGGAGCTGGGCGCGCCGCTCGACCTCGTGCGCGCCGTGGCCCGTGACGGCAAGCTGCCGGTCCCGCTGTTCTCCGCGGGCGGGATCGCCACGCCGGCCGACGCCGCGCTGATGATGCAGCTCGGCGCCGAGACCGTCTTCGTCGGCTCGGGGATCTTCAAGAGCTCCGACCCGGCCGCGCGCGCCGCCGCGGTGGTCGAGGCGACGACGCACTTCGCCGATCCCGAACGCGTCGCCGCGGCCTGCGAGGGCCTGGGCTCCGCCATGGACTCGCTCGAGGCCCGCAAGCTCGGGCCCGAGCAGGTGCTGGCCACCCGCGGTTGGTAGCCGCGCCGCTCGTCGGGGTCCTCGCCCTGCAGGGCGGGTACGCCGCCCACACCCGCGTGGTGGAGGGGCTCGGCGCGCAGACCCGCGAGGTGCGGGTGCCCGCCGACCTCGAGGGCCTCGACGGGCTCGTCATCCCGGGCGGGGAGTCGACCACGATGACCCTCGGTATCGAGCGCGAGGGCCTCGCCGATCCGCTGCGTGCGCTCGCGGGGGCGGGGACGCCGATCCTCGGGACCTGCGCCGGCCTGATCCTGCTCGACCGCTCGCACCTGGGCCTGATGGACATCGAGGCCCGGCGCAACGCCTTCGGGCGCCAGGTGCGCTCCTTCGAGGCCGACCTCGCGTTCGACCACCTCGAGGGCGGGCCGGTCCACGCGGTCTTCATCCGGGCCCCGTGGATCGCCGAGCACGGCCCGGAGGTCGAGGTGCTCGCGAGCGTCGACGGGCACGCGGTCGCCGCACGGCAGGGCCGCCTGCTCGTCCTGAGCTTCCATCCCGAGCTCGGCGGCGACCACCGGCTCCACGCCCGCTTCTTGGAGGACGTCCGTGCTGCCGCGGGATGAGCCTCTCTCGCTGCGGCGGTCGGTCGAGGCCGACGTGGCGCCGCTGGTCTCGCTCCTCCGGGCCCCGGAGGTCGCGGCCTGGTGGGGGACGAACACCCCGGACGACGTCCGCCAGGAGCTCCGCGTGGGGTGGACGATCCTGGTCGGTGAGCGCGTCGCGGGCTGGCTGCTGGTCCACGAGGAGCTCGAGCCCGAATACCGCCACGCCGCGCTCGACGTCGTCCTCGCCGCGGACCTGCACGGCCGCGGCTACGGCCCCGATGCGCTCCGGCTGGCGATCTGCCGCCTGGCCGGCGAGGGCCACCACCCTTTCACGATCGACCCGGCCGTCGCCAACGTCCAGGCGATCCGCGCCTACGAGAAGGTGGGCTTCCGCCCGGTCGGCGTCGAGCGCCAAGCCGAGCGCGGCCCCGACGGCGTGTGGCGCGACGCGCTGCGCATGGACCTGCTGGCCGCCGAGCTCACCTGACGCAGAGCGTCAGATGACGAGGCCGTGGCGAACCGTGTTCTCCGTCACGACGTGCGGCTCGGCGAAATGGAGGAGGTAGTCCGGGCCACCCGCCTTGGTCCCGGTCCCCGACAGGCGGTTGCCGCCGAAGGGCTGGCGGCCGACCATCGCGCCGGTGATCGTCCGGTTGACGTAGAGATTGCCGACCGGGGAGCGCCGGATGACGTGCTCGACGGTGTGCGGGTTGCGCGCGTAGAGGCCCTGGGTGAGGGCGAACGGCAGCTCGTCGATGCGGTCGCAGGCGTCGTCGACGTCGCGCACCGACTCCACCGTGAGCAGCGGGCCGAACACCTCCTCCCGCAGGACCGGGGCGTCGGCGGGGAGGTCGCGCACGACGGTCGGGGGGCAGAACCAGCCGTGGCCCGGGACGCCCTCCTCTTGGCGCCCGACGAGCGTGCCGGCCGCCGCGGCCTCCTCTGCGTAGCGGCGGACGCGCTCCTGCGCCTCGGCCTCGATCACCGGCGGCACGTCGATGCCGAACGTGTCGGCCTGCCCGACGCGGAGGGTCGCGACCGCGCCGCCGAGGCGCGTCGCAAGCGTGTCGGCGATCGCCTCGTGCACGAGCACACGTGACGCCGCCGAGCACTTCTGCCCCGCGTAGGCGAAGGCCGAGCGCACGATCCCGGGGACGGCGTCGTCGAGGTCGGCGTCCGCGTCGACCACGATGCAGTTCTTGCCGCCCATCTCGGCCACGACGCGCTTGAGGTGCAGCGAGCCGGGCGGCGTCTCGGCCGCGGCGCGGATGATGTCCAGGCCGACCGGCCCCGAGCCCGTGAAGGCGAGGGTGTGGACCCCGGGATGGCGGACGAGCGCCGCGCCGACGTCGCCGAGTCCGGGGAGCAAGCCGATCGCGTCCGGCGGGACCCCGCCGGCGCGGAGTGCCTCGACGACGAGCGCGGCGCATCCGGGCGCCTGCTCGGCCGGCTTCAGGATCACCGCGTTGCCCGTCGCCAGCCCGGCGGCGACCATGCCGAGCGGGATCGCGACGGGGAAGTTCCAGGGCGCGATCACGCCGACGATGCCGCGGGGGCGGTAGCGCAGCTCGTTGCGCTCGCCGGGCACGGTGAAGAGCGCGCCGCCACGCTCCAGGGCCACCGCGCCGCGGGCGTAGTACTCGAGGAAGTCGATCGCCTCGCAGACGTCGGCGTCCGCCTCGGCCCACGGCTTCGCGCACTCGCGGACGCAGAGCGCCGCGGCCTCGTGGCGACGCCCGCGCAGCCAGGCTGCGGCGGCGACGAGCGCGGCGGCCCGCTGCTCGGCGGGGGTGGTGCGCCAGGTGGCGAAGCCGCGCTCGGCAGCGGCGACGGCCGCGGGAACGTCCGCCGCCGTAGCGAGTGCGCCGACCGCAACGACGCGATCCGGGTCGCCGGGATCGGTCGACACGAGGTCGTCGCCGTCGCGCCGGTCGTCGCCCACGAGCACGGAGACCCGCACGGGCAGCCGGGCGTCGAGTCGAGCCAGGGCGGCGAGGAGCGCGTCGCGCTCGGGGGCGCGGCGCAGCTCGAGGACCGGCTCGTTCGTGAACGCCGGCAGGGTCATGCCGGGACCCCCGGCGCCGCGAGGAGCCGTTCGAGCGGGACGCCGGCGCCCTGCTCGTGCAGGAACGACTCGTTCGAGGTGTTCTCGAGCAGGCGCCGCACGAGGTAGGCCATGCCGGCGACGAGGTCGCCGACGGGGCAGTAGGTGCGCACCCGCAGGCCGCTGTCGGCGAGCGCCGTCTGCAGCGGGTCGCCCAGGCCGCGAAGCACCTGGACCTCCAGGTCGGA
>JBBQZE010000248.1:0-3921 GCA_038207985.1 Solirubrobacterales bacterium | reverse complement strand
GGCCCCAGCCCGTTCGCTCTCGAGGCCGCCGCCGGGCCGCTCGGGCCGGTGGAGCCCGAGTCGCACTCGGCCCGCCCCACCACGATCGTCTCCCTAGGGGACGTCGAGGCCGAGCCGTTCACCCACGGCCCCTACGCCGGGCTGGACACCGACCTGGGCCGCGCGGCGGGATCACTGCTCTGCGGCCTGCGCCACGACGTCCTGCCCCCGGGCGCCGTCTCCTGCCCGCCGCACTGGCACACCGCCGAGGAGGAGCTCTTCGTCGTGCTCGCCGGCTCGGGCGAGGCCGAGCTGGGCGCGGAGCGCTTCCCGTTGCGCGCCGGCTCGCTCGTCGCGCGGCCGCCGGCCACGAGCGTCGAGCACGCGCTGCACGCCGGTCCCGACGGGCTGACCTACCTCGCGTTCGGCACCCGCGTGCCGCACGACCTCGTCCACTACCCCCGCACGGGCAAGCTGCTCATCGGGAAGGGGACGTGCCTGCGGGTGGAGCCCGTGGGCTACTGGGACGACGAGTGAGCGGCGCCCGCCGAGGGCGGCTCGACGCGCTGCTGGCAAAGGACCTCGTCGTCGTGACGGGGAAGGGCGGGACGGGGAAGACGACGGTGGCCGCGGCGCTCGGCCTGGCCGCCGCCGCCCGCGGTCGGCGCGTCGTGGTCGCGGAGGTCGCCGCCCGCGACGAGCTCGCCCGCACGTTCACGGGCGCGGGCTCGACCCCGTTCACCGAGCGCGAGGTGCTGCCGGGCCTGCACCACGTGTCGATCGACCCGCAGCTCGCGCTCGAGGAGTACCTGGCCGACCAGCTGCCCTCCCGGGCGCTGGCCGAGGTGCTCGTGCGCTCGCGCATGTTCGCCTACTTCGCGGCTGCCACGCCCGGCATGCGCGAGCTGCTGACCATGGGCAAGGTCTGGGAGCTCGCGCAGCCCGACCGGCGCACCCCGGGGGCGACGCCCTACGACCTCGTCGTCCTCGACGCGCCCGCCACCGGCCACGGGCTCGCGCTGCTCGACGCGCCACGGACCTTCGCGGACGCCGCCCGGGTCGGGCCCGTCGCTCGGCAGGGCCGTACGATCCACGGGATGCTCACCGAGCCCGAGCGGACCGGCGTGGTCGCCGTGACCACCCCCGAGGAGCTGCCCGTGACCGAGGCCCTGGCGCTGCAGGAGGGCCTGCGTTCCGGGCTGGGCCTCGAGCTCGACGCCGTCGTCCTGAACGCGGTGCTCCCCGGGCGGCTCACCCGCGCGGAGGCGGCGCGCCTGGAAGCCGCCACCGCGGAACGCGCCGACGTGCGCCGCGCGCTGGGCGTCGCCCGCCACCACGACCGGCGCGCGCAGGGCCAGCGGGCGCAGGCCGGCCGCCTGCAGCGCGCGCTCGCGGGCGCCGTGCCGCTGCTCACGCTGCCCTACCTCTTCCGCACGCGCATGGGCCCGGACGACCTCGGCGTGCTCGCGGGGCGCCTGACGTGACAGCGCGTCATTGCTCCCCGCTCGTCACCGCGACCACGGAAGGTGGGCCGTCGCGATGAGCATCGCGGACCGCCTCGAGGGCAAGCGCATCTGCATCGTCGCCGGCTCGGGTGGCGTCGGGAAGACGACGACCTCGGCCGCGCTCGCGCTCGGCCTCGCCGCGGCCGGCCAGCGGGTGGCGGTCATCACGATCGACCCGGCCAAGCGCCTGGCGACCGCGCTCGGGGTGGAGGAGCTCGGCAACGAGCCTCGGCTCGTCGACCCTTCCGTCTTCGGGGCCGAGGGCCTCGAGATCAAGGGCGAGCTGTGGGCGATGATGCTCGACGCCAAGGCGACCTTCGACGCGCTCATCGAGCGCTTGGCGCCCGACGCGAAGACGCGCGACGAGATCCTCTCCAACCGCATCTACCAGGAGCTCAGCGGCGCCGTCGCCGGCTCCCAGGAGTTCACCGCGATCGCGAAGCTCTACGACCTCGACCGCGAGGGCGGCTTCGACGTCCTGGTGCTCGACACCCCGCCGTCGCGCAACGCCCTCGACTTCCTCGACGCGCCCGATCGCCTGACGCAGTTCTTCCAGGGCCGCGCGCTGAAGCTGTTCATGGCGCCGACGGGGATCGCGGCGAAGGTCGTCGGGCGCGGGACCGGCGTCGTGTTCTCCGTGCTCAAGCGGGTCACCGGGGTCGACCTCCTGAACGACCTCAGCGTCTTCTTCCGCTCCCTGGGCGGCATCATCGACGGCTTCACGGAGCGAGCCGCGGGCGTCAAGGCGCTGCTCGCCGACCCCGGCACGACGTTCCTCATCGTGACCTCACCGCAGAAGGAGCCCGTCGAGGAGGCGATCTTCTTCCGCGGCAAGCTGCGCGAGGCCGGGATGCCGTTCGGCGGGCTGGTGATCAACCGCGTCGACCCGGGCGTCGGGGAAGCCGAGCCGCTCGACCCCGAGGCGGTGGAGGACGAGCTGACCCAGGTGCTCGGAGCGGAGCTCGCCGGCAAGGTCGGCCGCACGCTCGCCGACGCGCAGGTGCTCGCCGACCGGGACGTCGCCTCGATCGCCCTCCTGCGGGCGGAGCTCGACGAGCGCGAGCCGATCCTCGTGCCCTACCTCGACGCGGACGTCCACGACGTGACGGGCCTGGTGACCGTCCAGCGCCACCTCTTCGCCGCGGCCGCTGACCGCGAGCGCCTGCTCGCAGAGGGCTGACGTCCGGCCGACGTCGTCAGTCGAAACGCGAGCGGCCGCTAGCGGCCGCTCGCACAAACCACATACCGGCTTCGCCGGTGAACCTCGCGACCGCTAAGCGGTCGCTCGCGTTTCGACGTCGACGTCACCGCAGGCCGGCGCCAGCAAGCGGTCCGCGGTGCTGCGCAGGTCGGCGTCGAGGTGGCCGCAGAGGACGTCGCGGAGGATGGCGCGCAGGTCCGCGGCGAGCTCCTCGGCGAGGTCGGCGAGGACGTCGGCCTCCGGGAGGCCGCCTCCGACCACGAGCGCGCGCTCCAGGCCGATCGTGTGCCCGATCCGCGCGGCGTGCGCGGCGCGCTCGACCTCGGGGGCGCAGAGCGCCGCGACGCGGCCGGCGAGCCGGGCGCTCTCCGGTCCCTCCGGCTCGAGCAGCGCGCGGAGCGCGAGCAGGTGGTCCGTGAGCCCCTCCGCAGCCGATGCCCGGGCGCAGCCGAGCTCGAAGCGGTGCAGGGCCCAGGCGAGCTCGCCGGCCCGCGGGGCACGGCGGCCGATGAGGCTGCAGAACGCGCGGAGCTCGTCCTCCTCGGCTTCGGTGACGCAGGAGACCGGGGAGTGCGCCGGCGGCGGGGTGCCGTCGAGGCCGAGATGGAGGACCTGCCAGGGTCCGCCCGCGGTTCGGGTCCAGGCCGACGGGCCGACGCAGAAGGGCGTCTCGTCCCAGAGGCGCAGGGCCGTCAGCAGCCGCTTGAGCTTCGCCCGGGCGGCATCCGCCGCGGCGACGGGCTCGCCGAGGGGGGCCTGCGAGCGCAGGACGGCGAGCACGGCGCCGCGCGCGGGGGCCGCGGTCCCGTCGGGCCACACCGCCTCGGCGGGGGCGCCTTCGAGGACCTCCCCGCGGACGAGGACGAGGCCGTCTCCGAGCGCGACCTCCCCCGACACGAGCTCGAGCCCGAGCACGGGGGCGACGACGACGGTCTCGGCGCGGCCTTCGGTCACGACCGCTTCGAGCTCTGCGTACGCGACCTCCAGGCGCTGGGGCACCAGCGCGAACTCGGTGGCGTCTTCGAAGACGCGACCCAGGAACGCGCGGAGCGCGAGCTCGGCTCGCTCGCGCGGCGCGACCGGCAGCCCGCCGTGCGCCACGCGCGAGCGCAGGTAGACGTCGAGCCCGTCGGCCTGGGCCAGCGCATGGACGGCCGGCAGGTAGCTCGCGAGCCGTGCGACGACGCTCCCCCGGGCCTCGATGAAGTCCGCGGTGAGCGGGCGGTAGCAGTAGAA
>JBBQZE010000247.1:0-3991 GCA_038207985.1 Solirubrobacterales bacterium | reverse complement strand
ACGCTGCACAAGGTGCTGACCGTCGACCCGAATGACAAGAACGCCCGCAGGAACCTCGCGGTCCTGGACGGGTGATCGGACCCCCCCCGCTCTGCCCAACGGGCGCGCCCACGCGCGTCCGCCTCGGTTGCGACCGCCTCGTACAGGCTCGCGTACCGAGCGATCATCGCGTCCCACGAGTACCCCCGGGCTCGCTCGATGCCCCTGGCCCGGAGTCGACTGGCGAGCTCGGCGTCCTGAAGCACCGCGGCCACAGCGTCGGCGAGATCGCCGACCCAAGGGGACGCCGACCCGAAGCAGCGCGACGTCGAGCCCGCGTCGTGTCAGCTCGCCGAGGACGCGAAGCGTCCCTGGGACGTTCTTGTACGGAAGCCCCGACGAGACGTGGAGGAGGAGCAGGCGCGAGGCATGCGGCAGGGCAGCTCTCAACGCCGCTCGGCGGGCCGGCCCGACGACGTCGGTCGTGATCCCGGCGTACCTTGCAGCCACGACGCTTGACGACGTGCTCGCGCGGCGAGCGCATCGCCTTCCTCGATTCGGATGCGATCCCGGAACCCGACTGGCTCGACGTTCCCGGTGATCGCCGCGGGCGTCGTGACGTGGGCGTCCGGTGTCCGGCGCGGCCCCCAGGAGCCGGCTGACGGCTGAGCGGCACCAGGCGGCGGAGAGGCCCGCCGGTAGACTGCGGCGCGCGCATGTTCGCCCGCATCGACCACATCGGGGTCGCCGTCGAGGACCTCGACGCCGCCCTCGCGCTCTACGACCGGGACTACGAGATGGCCCTCGTCCACCGCGAGGTCGTCGAGGAGCAGGGCGTGGAGGCGGTCCTGCTCGACGTCGGGGAGAACCACGTCGAGCTGCTCGCGCCGCTCGGCCCGGACACCCCGGTCGGCAAGTTCCTCGCCAAGCGCGGCGGCGGCCTGCACCACGTCGCCTTCCAGGTGACGGATATCGCGGCCGAGCTCCAGCGCCTCCGCGCCGCGGGCGTCCGGCTGATCGACGAGCAGCCCCGCGTCGGCATCCGCTCCTCGCGCGTGGCGTTCCTGCACCCCAAGTCCTCCGGCGGCGTGCTCACCGAGCTCGTCGAGCCCGCCCACTGAAAGGCCCCATGGCTTCCCAGCGCATCTCCCTCGGCTTCCACGCCAGCCCGCCCATCGCCCTCCGGGTCTCCGAGGACGCGCTCACGGCCCTCCAAGGCGCGCTCGAGGGCGGCGGCTGGCACGAGGTCACCGCGGACGACGGGACCGTCCGCCTCAACCTGCAGCACGTCCTCTGGCTGAAGGTCGACAAGGACGAGCCCCGCGTGGGCTTCGGCCTCGGCGGCTAGGCCACCGAGGAGGGCACCACGACGGCGACGCGGCCGTCGAGGCGGAAGCGGCCGGCGTCCGCGTGGTCGCAGAGCTCTCCGTCGACGTTCCAGCGCTCGGCGCCCTCTACCTCGACCGTGCGGCCGCGGAGGTGCTCGACGCCGTCCTGGCGGTTCAGCCCGCCCTGGCGCATGCCCCAGGCACGCAGCGGGAGCGCGAGCCGCGAGCCGCCCCGGACGACCGTGACGTCGAGGCGGCGATCGGCCGGGTCGGCCTCGTCGAGCTCCGCGCCGCTGCCGAACGCCCCGGTCCCGGCGACGATCACCTGCCACGCCGGGCCGGCGAAGCGCTCCGTGCCGTCCACGACCACGCGGTAGTCGCACGCGGGCTGCGTCGCCCCCGCACGGAGGGCGCCGACGGGGTAGGCGACGGGGCCGAGCACGCCCTTGAGCCCGTCGGCGTACCGGGCCGCAGCCACCGCCAGGCCGCACGAGGCCGCGTTCAGGAACGGGGTGCCGCCGGCCCACGCCACGTCGAGCGTCCGCGAGCGCGCGTCGGCGTCCGCGGCGAGCACGGCGGCGAGCCCCGGGTCGC
Source organism: Solirubrobacterales bacterium (assembly GCA_038207985.1). Lineage (GTDB taxonomy): Bacteria > Actinomycetota > Thermoleophilia > Solirubrobacterales > Solirubrobacteraceae > Paraconexibacter. The sequence continues at coordinate 2,090 of JBBQZE010000247.1, read as the reverse complement.
GCGGCAGCCCCAGCGCCGATGCGAAGTCGTTGGCGGTGCCGCTCGGGAGCACCGCAAGCGGGATCCGGGCCGCGGCCGCCCGCGCGGCGGCCGGCCCCAGCCCGCCGTCGCCGGTCGCGACCACGAGGCGATCGACGCCGTCTAGCGGAACGTCGCCGAGCTCGTCGAAGTGGTGGAGGTCGACCTCGGCACGCTGGCCGCGCAGGAGGCCGGCGAGCGTGTCCGCGTCGGTGCCGCGGCCGGAGCCGGGGTTGACGAACAGCGCGAGTCGCACGCCGCAGACCTTCCCCTATCGTGGCCCGCCATGCCCGCAGGCACCGCCGACCCCGAAGCGCAGGACCCCGCCGCAGCGCGGCCGCGGCCGCGCGACGAGGGTGCCCGGCGCTCACGGCTGCTGCTGCTGCGCGGTGGCCCGCTCGCCCGGGCGATCGCCCGCACCGATCTCCGCGTGTACCGCACCGTGCGGTCCACCGCCCGCCCGCCGGGCGTCGTGCGCTGGGTCTCGGGCTTCTCATCGCTCGGGGAGCACGCGGCGTGCTGGCTCGTGCTCGGCGGCGCGGGCATCGCGCTCGACGCCGGCCGGCGACCGCGCTGGCGGCGCGCGACCGCCGGGGTCGGCGGGGCCTACCTCGTGAACTTCGCGCTGAAGAACGTCTTCCGCCGCCGCCGCCCCGCGCTCGAGGACCTCCCGCAGCTCATCCGCACCCCGACCGCCCTGAGCTTCCCGAGCGCCCACGCGACGTCGAGCTTCGCCGCGGCGCGCGCCTACTCCGCCCTGCTGCCCGCCGGCCCGCTGTACGGCGTCGCCGGCGCGATGGCGCTGTCCCGCGTCTACCTCGGCGTGCATTACCCCACGGACATCGCCGTGGGCGCCGTGCTCGGGACCGCGCTGGGGAGCGCCGCACGATGAAGGTCGGGATCGTCGGGATGCCCAACGCGGGCAAGTCGTCCCTGTTCAACGCCCTCACGCGCGCGGGCGCCGAGGCGGCGAACTACCCCTTCACCACGATCGAGCCCAACATCGCGATCGTGCCGGTGGAGGACGAGCGCCTCACCGAGGTCTCCGCGGCGATCGGTGCCTCGGACGTCGTCGCCGACACCATCGCCTTCCACGACATCGCGGGCCTGGTCCGGGGCGCCAGCGAGGGTGAGGGCCTCGGCAACCAGTTCCTCGGCAACATCCGCGAGACCGACGCGATCATCCACGTCGTCCGGGCTCACCACGACGACGGCATCCTTCACCCCGAGGGCTCCGTGGACCCCGCCCGGGACATCGAGACCATCGAGACCGAGCTGGTCTACGCCGACCTCGAGCAGGTCGAGAAGCGCTTGGACCGCGTCGTGCGCACCGCTCGCGGCGGTGACAAGGCGGCCGTGGCCGAGCAGCGCTGGCTCGAGGCGGTCCGCGAGGAGCTGCAGGCCGGCCGTCCCGCGCGCGGCGTGCCGATGCCCGAAGACGTCGAGCGCAGCCAGTCGGTCCACCTGATCACCGCCAAGCCCGTCCTCTTCGTCGCCAACGTCGACGAGGGCTCCGACGCCGTGCCGCCGGAGATCGCGGCGCACGCCGAGGCCGTCGGGGCGGGCGTCGTCGCGGTGTCCTCGCGCATCGAGTCCGAGCTGCGCGAGATGGACGACGACGAGGCCGCGGAGATGCGCGCCGAGCTCGGGGTGGGGGAATCGGGCCTGCAACGGGTCGTGCGCGGCGCGTTCGCGCTGCTCGACCAAGTCGCGTTCTTCACGGTGGGCTCCGGGAAACGCGCCCAGAGCTGGCACCTCCGGCGCGGGCTCACGGCCTGGCACGCGGCGGGGCAGATCCACTCCGACATCCAGCGCGGCTTCGTGCGCGCGGAGGTCATCCCGTGGGACAAGCTGCTCGCCGCGGGCGGCTACAGCCAGGCTCGGGACGTGGGCACGCTGCGACTCGAGGGGCGGGACTACGTCATGCAGGACGGCGACGTGATCACCGTGAAGTTCACGCCCTGACGCGCCGCTCCTGTGTCCGGGCGCACGGAAGGCGGTGATCCGAGCCGGGGGTAGGCGCGCTAGTACGCCCATGAACCTTCGACTCCCCTCCGCCGTCCTCGCTTCCG
>JBBQZE010000246.1:0-4024 GCA_038207985.1 Solirubrobacterales bacterium | reverse complement strand
GCTTCCTCGCGCGCGAACACCTCACGTTCGACACTGGTCAAAACTTCAGCCCTCCCTCGCGCGCGCCCTCGGCGAGCGCCTTGACGCGTCCGTGGTAGAGGTAGCCGCCTCGGTCGAAGACGCACGCTTCGACTCCGGCCTGCTTCGCGCCCGCGGCGAGCAGCTTGCCGACCTCCTTGGCCTGGTCGGTCTTGGCGCCCTTGAATGTCTTCTTTAGCTGCTGCCAGTTCGCGGCAGCGAGCGTGGCCCCCGACTGGTCGTCGATCAGCTGCGCGGAGATGCCCACGTTCGACCGGAACACCGTCAGGCGGGGGCGCTCGGCCGTCCCGGAGATCTTCCCGCGCACGCGGCGATGCCGCCGCTCGCGGAGCTGGCGTGGAGTGGCGACCGTCATGCGCGCTTTCCGACCTTCCGGCGGACGTACTCGCCTTCGTAGCGGATGCCCTTCCCCTTGTACGGCTCCGGTGGCCGCACCTTGCGGATCTCGGCGGCGATCTGGCCAACCTGCTGCTTGTCGATGCCCTTGACGATGATCTCGGTCGGCGTCGGCACCTCGTAGGTGATGCCGGCCGGCGCCTCCTTGACCACCGAGTGCGAGAAGCCGACATTGAGCTCGAGCGCAGTTCCGCGCAGCGATGCGCGGTAGCCCACGCCCTGGATCTGTAGCTTCTTCTCGAAGCCCTTCGTCACGCCCTCGACCATGTTCGCCACGAGTGTCCGTGTGAGCCCGTGTAGAGCGCGGTCCTCGCCGCGATCGGTCGGCCGTGAGACGCGCAGCGTCCCCTCGGCCTGCTCGATCGTCATGCGCTGCGGAACCACGCGCGCGAGCTCGCCGAGCGGCCCGTTGACCATCACGCGGCCGGGCGAGATCGCCACGGACACGCCCGCGGGCAACTCGATGGGTGATCTGCCGATTCTGCTCATGGGTTCACCAGACGAAGCAGATGACCTCGCCTCCGATGCCGCGTTCCTCGGCGCTGCGGCTCGTCATCACCCCGCTCGATGTGGACATGATCGCGGTGCCCATGCCGCCGAGCACGCGCGGCATGCGGTCCTTGCGCGCGTAGATGCGGCGACCCGGCTTCGACACCCGCTTCAGGTTGGTGATCACGCGCTCCCGGCTGCGCCCGTACTTGAGCACGACCACGAGCGCCGGATGGCCGTCCTCGGGGGTCTCGACGCGGAAGTCGCGAATGTACCCCTCCTCCTTGAGCAGGCGCGCGATCTCCTCCTTGACGCGGGAGGTGGGCATCACGGCCGTCTCGTGCAGCGCCTTGTTGGCGTTGCGGATGCGGGTCAACATGTCTGCGATCGGATCGGTCAGCACAGGTGGTCCTCCTACCAGGAGATCTTGGTCATGCCGGGGATCACGCCCGCGTGGGCGAGCTCCCGCAGGCAGATTCGGCAGAGCCCGAATTTCTTGAAGACCGCGCGCGGGCGGCCACAGCGATTGCAGCGCGAGTAAGCGCGAACCTTGTAGCGCTGCGGGCGGGCGGCCTTGGCGATCATCGACTTCTTGGCCATTTACTCCGATTCCCTTCTCTCGTCGGCGAACGGGAGGCCGAGGCCGCGGAGCAGTGCCCGCGCGCTCTCGTCGTCTGCCGCCGATGTCGTGATTGCGATGTCGAGGCCGCGCACCGAGGCGACGTCGTCGTAGTTGATCTCGGGAAAGATGATCTGCTCGCGGATGCCCAGCGAGTAATTGCCGCGGCCGTCGAACGAGCCGGGGTCGAGCCCTCGGAAATCGCGAATCCGGGGCAGCGCGATCGAGACGAGCCGGTCGAGGAACTCGTACATACGCTCGCCGCGCAGGGTGACGCGGGCACCGATCGGCATGCCCTCCCGCAGCTTGAACGCGGCGATCGATTTGCGCGCACGACGCATCTGGGCGCGCTGCCCGGCGATGGTCGAGAGCTCGTCCATCGCGCTGTCCAGGGCCTTCGCCTCGGTCTTCGCGTCGCCGACGCCCATGTTCAAGGTGATCTTCGTCACGCGCGGAACCTGCATCACGGAGCTCAGGCCGAGCTCGTCCTTCAGCCTGGGGCGCAGCTCGCCCACGTAGAGCTCCTTCAGTCGCGGCGCGTATCCGTTGGTCGCCTGCTTGGCCATTACTTGTCGAGCTCCCCGCCGCAGCCGTGGCGCTTGCAGACCCGCACCTTCACGCGCTTACCCTTGATCTCCTTGAACGTGTGGCCGACCCGCGTCGGCAAGTTGCAGGTCGGGCAGACGACCATCACCTTCGAGACCGCAAGCGGCGCGGGCCTGTCGATCACGCCGCCGGGCATCATCGTGGCGCCGCCCATGCGATTGGCATCACGCATCGGGCGCGGCTTGGTGTGCCGCTTTACGACGTTCAGGTTCTCGACGAGCACGCGGCGCTCGTCTGGCCTGGCCTCGATCACGCGACCCTGCTTGCCGCGGTCCTTGCCCGAGAGCACCTGCACCAGGTCACCCTTCTTCACTTTCATCGCGAGCGCCATCTACAACACCTCCGGGGCCAGGCTGACGATCTTCATGAAGTTCTTCTCACGGAGCTCACGCGCGACGGGGCCGAAGATGCGGGTGCCCCGCGGGTTCCGCTGGTTGTCGATGATCACGGCCGCGTTCTCGTCGAAGGCGATCTGGGTGCCGTCCTCGCGCCCGTACGCCTTCTTGGTCCGGACGACGACGGCGCGAACCACTTCGCCCTTTTTGATCGCGCCCTGCGGGGTCGCGGTCTTGACGGTGCCGACGATGATGTCCCCGACCCGCGCGTAGCGCCGGTGCGATCCGCCCATCACGCGGATGCAGAGCAGCTCGCGGGCACCGGTGTTGTCGGCGACGCGGACACGGGTTTCCTGCTGGATCACAGACGGCCACCTTCCGCGGAGGTCGTGCCCGATGGCCGCGCAGGCCGGTGGCTCGCAAGGACGCAGGGAGCGCTCGTGCTTGGGAAGCACGGGCGCGACTGAGGACGCCGCGAGGCGCCGGCCTGCGCGCCCCAGCGGGTGCGAGCTGTGCGGGAGGGGGTCGTCACTTAGCCACCTCGATGATCTCGGCGAGCCGCCAGTGCTTCGTCTTCGAGAGCGGGCGCGTTTCGACGATGCGCACGACGTCACCGGCCTTGGCCTGGTTCTGCTCGTCGTGGGCGTGGAGCTTCTTCGAGCGGCGGATCACCTTCTTGTACCTGGGGTGCGCCTTCACAGAGTCGACGCGGACGACAATTGTCTTGTCCATTGCCGCCGAGACGACGACGCCGCGGCGCTGTTGCTCGCGGCCGCGCTCCCCTTCCGGCTTCGGCAGGCGGACGATCGGCTTGCGCTCCGTGGTGGGCGCGCGGACGTGCTTGGGCCGCTGCCGGCGCTGCGAGCGCGGGAGGCGCTTCTTCTTCGGTTTGGGACCTCGCGTGGCCGGGACGGGGGCTGCCTCTTCGGCCGGCGCCGCCGGCGCCTCGGGAGCCTCGGCCTCGGCGGCCACGGTCTCGACATCGGGTTCGACAGCGGACTCGGGCTGGGGCTCGGGCTCGGGCTCGGCCTCGGCTACAGGCTCCTCGGCCGGCGCAGCTTCCTCGGCGGGAGCGGGCTCCTCCTCGACGGGTGGCTCCGCGGCGACGGGCTCGTCCACCGGGGCAGGCTCTTCGGCGGGCGCCTCCGCAGGCGTCTCTTCGGCGACGGGCTCCTCGACCGGGGCAGGCTCCTCCGCAGGCGCCTCTTCGGTGACGGGCTCTTCGACCGGGGCAGGCTCCTCCGCAGGCGGCTCCTCGGCCACCGGCTCCTCGACGGGCGCGGGCTCCCCCGCAGGCGCCTCTTCGGCGACGGGCTCGGGGGCCACCTCGGGCTCGGCCTCGACCGGCGCCTCGACGGGCTCGGCGACGTTCTCGTCGGCCTTCTTGCGCGTCCGCTTCGGCTTGGCCTCCGCGGTCTCGGCAGCCCCGCGCTTGGGGCGCGCCGCCGGGCTTTGCTCGGCGGGGCTGCCAGGAAGCTCAGCCGTTGCAGCCTTACGGGTGCGCTTCGGCTTCTCCTCGGCGGAGGCGTCGGCGGCGGCC
>JBBQZE010000245.1:0-4082 GCA_038207985.1 Solirubrobacterales bacterium | reverse complement strand
GCCCGAGGCTCCAGGGTGGAGCGTCATCACACCGGAGCTCGCCGAGCTCCTCGGGTTCCTGGCCGCAGACGGATCGATCCAGGAAGACCGCAGCACGATCGACTTCGCGAACAACGATCCGGCCCTCCGCGCTCGCGTCAGCCAGCTCTGGGCGCGATGCTTCCTGGGCGCGTCAGTGGATTGGCAGGGGATCTCCGGCTTTAACCCGGACAAGGCGGTCGACCACCTCCGACTCTCCGGCGCCCCCGCTGCCGTCCCGTTCATCCGTGAGCAGCTGTACACCCGCAGTGGCTTCAAGCAGGTCCCCTCGCTCGTCCTGAACGCTGGCTACGACGCCCACGACGCGTTCGTCGAGGGCTTCTACGCGGGTGATGGCCTCAAGCAGGGCTACGGCGCGTCGGTCAAGACGAACAGCCCGGTCCTCGCTCAGGGCTTGGTCTGGATGTACGCGTTGCGCGGCCAGCAGGCCTCCGTCTACGTCGAGCGGCGTGGGACGAACACCTACTACCAACTGAACCTCGCGTCCGCGGTCAGGGTCGGCGCCAGGGGCGAGCACCTTCGCAAGGACCCTGCAGCGGTCCGTCGCGTCGACCCGATCGTCGCAGCAGAGAACGAGTTCGTCTTCGACCTCGAGACCGAGAGCGGGGTCTTCTGCGCCGGAATCGGCCGCCTGGTCGTGCACAACTCCCCTCGCCGTGGAATCGAGTTCGTCACGCGCAAGATCACCTGGCACGCCGCCGCGATCAAGCACGGCAAGCGCGACAAGCTCGCCCTCGGCAACCTCGACGCCGAGCGCGACTGGGGCTACGCGAAGGACTACGTCATGGCGATGTGGCTGATGCTGCAGGAGGACACGCCCGGCGACTTCGTCATCGCGACCAACCAGACGCACACCGTCCGCGACTGCGTCCAGGTCGCCTTCGACGAGGCGGGCATCCCGGACTGGGAGCGGTACGTCGAGATCGACCCCGCGTTCGTGCGCCCGGCCGAGGTCGACCAGCTCCAGGGCTCCTACGCCAAGGCGGAGCGGGAGCTCGGGTGGACGCCCACCACGACGTTCGAGGAGCTCATCCGCCTGATGACCCGCGCCGACCTAGCGCTGCTCGCTCCTTAGCCCGCGCCGGGCGGCGCTCCGGGCCCGACCCCCGTGGCCTCCGCGACGGCCTGCTCCCAGGTCACCGCTCGCCGCCCGCGGCTGCGGAGCGCCCGAGCGAGCGCGAGGCGGGCCAGCGCCCGCCGGTTCGGCAGGCCCACGACCTGCGCGAGGTGGCCCGGGAAGTCCCACGGCGTGCCCGCCGGGTCGTGCCGGCGGCGGCGGCGGTGGGATTCCAGCTCCATTGCGTAGAACGCCCCGCGGCCCGAGGGCGAGATCGCCGCGTGGTGCGCCCACCGCGAGCGACGCCGGCTAGGGGGCGAGCCGAGCGCACGCAGCGCCTCGGCCGGCACCGGAGCGTGCAGCTCGCGGGCCAGGAAGCCGAGCCCCGCCACGGCGGCGACCGTGACCTCCCGCGCCCGCGCGCGCCGCACGAGCGCGTCCCAGTCCAGCACTGCCCCCTCGAGCTGCAGCAGCAGCATGGCGTCGCCGATCCATCGCATCGCCGCGGGGTGCGGGCCGAGGCCGTGGACCACCGTGAGCAGCAGGAGCTCCGCAGGCGCCGGTACCTGGACGGGCTCCCCGAGCAGGCTCGCGGACCGGGCCTGCGCGAAGACCTCGGCGTCATCGCCCGGCGTCTTGTACGCCCACCAGTGCAGGTCGAGGTCACCCCCCCGGCGGTTGCTCAAGCCCCAGGCGTGCCGGGTGCGCCGCACCTCGGGCACCGGTGGCAGCACGGGGGTGAACCCGGCGCGCCGCAGGACCTCGAGCGCGTCGCCGGCCCGCGCCTCGGGAACCAGGACGTCGGCGTCGGCCAAGCGCCGGACACCCATCCGGTCGCCGGCTACGGCGAGCAGCGCGGCGCCTTTGAGCAGCACAGCCGGGATGCCGACCGCCTCGAGAGCCCGGACGCCGGGCACGACGGCGGCCATCGCGAAGGCGTTATGCGCCCACACCTCCTGGTAGGCGCCCCTGAGCAGCACCTCGTCCTCCGCTTCGACCCCGGCAGCCCTCCGGTTGGCCCACATCTGCGAGAGCATGCGGCGCGACGGGTCGTCGAGCCGTTCGAGCGCAAGGCCCGCCGCCCGCCAGCGCCGCCAGGCCGGCCCGGCGTGCTCTGCGGGGAGCAGCGCGGCACGCAGCAGGTCGAGCTGCACCAGCGTCGGGAACGCGCCGTCCTCGGCCGCCATCAGGCCGGCGACCCGGCGACCACGACGCCGCCGTCGAGCGTCACGGTCCGATCGGCCCAAGCCGCGACATCTGCCGCGTGGGTGATCAGCAGGATCGCCGGGGCCGGCTGCAGCTCGTCGAGCGTCTGCAGCAGCGAGCGGGTCGCGGCCACGTCGAGGTGGTTGGTCGGCTCGTCGAGCACGAGGAGCAGCGGGTCGCCCAGCAGCGCGCGGGCCAGCGCGATCCGCTGCCGCTGCCCGCCGCTTAGGCGGACGCCGTCGTCCCCCACGCCCGTCTGCAGCCCTTCCGGCAGGGCCGCGACGAGCGCATCGCATCCCGAGTGCGCGAGCGCCCGCGTCAGCGCGTCGGCGTCCAGCCCCTCGCGACCGAAGGCGATGTTCTCTCCGATGGTCCCCGGCCGCAGCGTCGGCTCCTGCGGGACGACGCCGATGCGCTGCCGCAGAGCCGCCAGGTCGAGCTCGTCCAGCGGGCGTCCGCCGGCGGTGACCGTGCCGGACCACGGCCGGTGGAGCCCCAGCAGCAACGCCGCGACGGTCGACTTCCCGGCGCCGTTCGGCCCGAGCAGCGCCACCCGCTCCCCGGGGGCGATCGCCAGGTCGACGTCCTCCAGCACCGGCGCGGCGCCGTGACCGAACGTGACGCCGTGCAGCGCGACCCGCCCGTCGAAGGCCGGCGGCTGGGTCCCGGCGTACGGGGACGGGGTCGGATCGTCCGCGACGGCCTGGACCGCGGCCAGGGACTCAGCGGCGCTGATCAGCTCCGCCACCGCGCCCGACCCGCCGGCGACGCTGCGCAGCAGCAGTGCGGTCAGCGCGTAGAACGCGAGCAGCTCCCCCAGGCTGAGATGCCCCTGCGCCACCGCGACGCCACCCACGACGAGCACGAGGGCGCCGGCCACGGCCGCAACCGCACCCTGCGTCACGGCCCAGGAGGTCTGCAACCACGTCTTGCGCAAGCCGGACCGCGTGAGCTCGACGATCAGCGCCCGCCCCCTCTCCTCCTCGGCGGCGTCCGCCCCGCGCGTTCGCACCAGGGTCATCGTGTGCAGCGTCGTGCGGAGGTGGGCGCTCACCGTCCGGGCGTCGTCGATCCACCGCCGCGTGCGCCGCTGGACCCTGCGGCCCAGCGCGACGTTCAAGACGAGCAGCACCGGCACGACGAGCACGAGAAGGCCCGCCAACAGCGGGCTGACTACCACGACAGCGACGAGCAGCGGCACGCCGACGATCCCCGCCTGGGCCAGCGACACGATGGGGTGCGCGACCGACTCGATGCGCTCCGTCTCCTGGGTGACCGTGGTCTGCAGCCGGGCGATGTCCCGGCGGTAGTGCCAGGACATCGGCAGCTCGTGCAGCCGTGTCAGCACGCGGACGCGCAGGGCCGCGACGCTGTCGGCCGCGGCCACGAGGACCATGCGGCGGGCAGCCAGCGAGAGCACGGTCGCCGTCACGTAGAGGGCGAGGATCTCGAGACCCTTGACGACGATGCCTTGGCTGTCGCGGGCCGGGATGCGCTGGTCGAAGATCTGCAGGACGAGCGCGCCGATCGGCAGGAGCGCCAAGGCCTGGAGGGTGGAGAGTCCGGCCCCGAGCGCGAGCAGCCGGCGCCGGCCGGCGAACAGCCGCCAGAAGGCCTGCGTGCGCTCGCGACTGCTCACGCCGAAACCCCGAGACGGTGATCGGGCCCGAGCCACGCCGCCGGACACGCAACGCTCGCGTCGGTCCCGCTTGCCGTGGCGCGGCGGCGTGCCATCGACCCGCGACGGTACGGTGCGGGCCGAAAGCGCGCTGCCGCAACC
>JBBQZE010000244.1:0-4210 GCA_038207985.1 Solirubrobacterales bacterium | reverse complement strand
CACGCGCCCCTGCAGGGCGCCGGTGACGTCGCTCTTGTTCTGGCCGCGCATATGGCCGAAGTCGCCGAAGAACAGCGCGAGATCGGCGCGCGGGTACTGCGTCTTCGTGCGGTTGTAGTAACGGATCGTCTCGTCGGCGGGGAAGAGGTCGTCGGTGAAGCCACTCGACATCAGCATGGGAGCGGGCGAGACCGAGTGGTCGATGTAGTAGGAGGAGTGGTTCGCGGTCAGCTCCAGCAGGGCCGCCTGGACGTCGGCCCCGTAGGGCTCACCCGCCTCGATCGCCGCCTTGAAGCCGGTCACGTCGGCGCTGGGGTCGCTCCCCTGGGGCGCATAGACGCCCGGAGCGCTCAGGCCGGCCAGGTAGAGCCCGGTGACGAAAGACTGCTTCTCCACCCCCACACGACCCCGGTACGGGGAGTCGGCGAGGTAGTCGAGCGTGCTGCCGTTGGGCGTGAGCGAGTAGGCGATGTCGGTCCAGGGGATGTTGGGCGCCGCCGCCGCAATCCGCATGCGCCTGCCGCCCGGGCTGCGCCAGCGAACGAGTCGGCCGTCAGGCAGCACCTTGCGATCCTTGAGCGCGCCGAGCGCCATCGACATGCCACCGCCGTAGGAGCCGCCGACGGCGCCGATCCGCCGCGGCTTGATCAGGCCGGCGTCGGCGAGCTGACCGGCGAACTCCTGGGCGTCGCGAACCTCGTAGCGGTTGTCGATCAGGCGGATGTAGCCCTTGTCGCACGCGCTGCCGGCGGCGGCACGCGAGGCCGCGGACCCGCACGACTCCTTGAAGCCGCGGTCGCTCATCGAGAACGCGGCGTAGCCGCGGTCGAGCCAGGGGCGCATGTTGGAGAGGTCGAGCTTGCCGCCGCCATAGCCGTGAAAGAGCATGACGAGCGGGTACCTGCCGTCCCTGCCCGGCCGAGCCGGCGGGAAGGCGACGTTGACGTCGATCGGCACCCCGTCCCACGCCCGCGCGGTGCTGCGCGGCGAGGTCGACCCGCAGAAGCGCACGCCGTCGCTCTGGACGGTGCACGACACCCCGAGCGCACTGCCGATCGTGGCGTGAGCGGCCGGCGGCGCGAGCAGGACCGCCGCGACCACGAGCGTCGTCCACCAGTACATGCGCACCCGAGTTCCCCTCCGCATGGCCTCTCCTCTCCCGGTGGCGGCAGCGTCGACGAAGAGCGCGTACCCGCCTACAGCAGCTCCAAGCTTAGGTCATCGGGATGAGAGGCAAGACGGTCACGTTTCCGACCGGTGGGGGGTCAACGTCTTAACCGCCAAGCGGGCGTCGATGTGACGGACAGCGATGTCACGTGCGTCCCCGGCCAGAGCTCCACCAAAGGAGGACCCGATGGAAACAGCGACCCTTCAGGCCCGCATGGGCAACCCGGCGTTCGTCGTGCCGGATGCGATGGCCGCCCTTCAGGCACTTGGCAAGGCCGTGCAGCAGGGCGGCGTCCCGGCCAAGACGCTTGAGCTGATCAACCTACGCGCCAGCCAGATCAACGGCTGTGGCGTCTGCGCCGTGCAGCATCCGCGCATGGCCAAGAAGCTGGGCGAGACGGACGAACGGCTCTACGCGGTTGCGGCCTGGCGGGACGCGCCGTACTTCGATGACGCCGAACGCGCGGCGCTGGCGCTGACGGAGGCCGTGACGCGTCTCAGCGACCAGGCAGACCCGGTGCCCGACGGGATCTGGGAGGAGGCGGTGCGCCACTACGACGAGCAGGCGCTCGGGGCGCTCGTCATGGCCATCGCGAGCATCAACGTGTGGAACCGGATAAACGTCGCCACCAGGCAGGTGGTGGGCCAGGAGTGGTGAACGGCGGGTACGTGACGATGGACGATGCCGACTTCCTGGCCGAGTGCTTCGAGCAGCACCGCCCGCACCTGCAGACGGTCTCCTACCGCATGCTCGGCTCGCTCAGCGACGCAGAGGACGCCGTCCAGGAGACATGGCTGCGTCTCAGCCGCAGCGACGCGAGCACGGTGGAGAACCTCGGGGGCTGGCTGACGACCGTCGTCGCGCGGGTCTGCCTGAACATGCTGCGCTCGCGTCAGACCCGGCGCGAGGATCCGCTCGAGACACATGTGCCCGACCCGATCGTCTCGCCCGCGGCTGGAGGCGACCCCGAGCATGAGGCCGAGGTGGCCGATGCCGTCGGGCTGGCGCTGCTCGTGGTCCTCGAGACGCTCACCCCAGCCGAGCGCCTGTCGTTCGTGCTCCACGACATGTTCGCCGTCCCCTTCGACGAGATCGCGCCGATGGTCGACCGCACGCCCATCGCCACCCGTCAGCTCGCCAGCCGTGCGCGCCGTCGCGTGCGCGGCGCGGCCCCGACCCCCGATTCAGACCTCGCGCGACAACGAGAAGTAGTCGAGGCATTCCTCGCGGCCGCGCGCGAAGGCGACTTCGAGCGACTGCTCGCCACGCTCGCCCCGGACGCCGTCCTGCGCGCGGACGCCGGGCCGGCCGCGGCCGGCCCGTTGCACGGCGCCGAAGCGGTCGCCAACCAGGCGCTGATGTTCTCCCGGCTCGGCGGCGCAGGTGCGACGACGCGGCCCGCGACCGTCAACGGGGCCGTCGGCGTCGTCTCGTTTCGCGACGGGCAACCAGCGGCGATCCTCGGCTTCACGGTGGCCGACGGCCGCATCGCCGAGCTCGACATCCTCGCCGACCCCGAGCGCATCGCCCGCCTGGACCTCACCGGTTTCGAGGGCTGACGCCGGAGCACGAGCCGTTGGAGGCCTTGTAGCTAGAAGCTCGTCCTGCTCGCCCCAGGCGAGCCCTCGTCGGGAGCGCCCGCTCACCGAGCCGCTCGATCAGGTCCAGCGTGCAGTGCGCGTCGGCGGCACCGGCCATGGCGGTCCATGAGCCCACACGGTCCTCGCTGTGCCACGGTGCGAGCCACGCTGCGCGTTTGCTGTCGTCGAGCGGACGGGCGACCGCCTTGGCGAGGCTTTGCCCGCGCGCCTCGAGGAGCTCCTCGACGGTAACGGCGTCCGCGACGGCCTGATCGCGGAAGCGCTCGACCGCCGGGACCGGCCAGGAGTCATAGAGCACCGAGTTCATCAGCACGAGCACTTCGACCCGCGACTCATGGGCGGCGAGGTGCTGGGCGACCGCTCCGCCGATGTCATGGCCGCCGACTACCAAGGGGCCGGCGATACCCAGCGCTTCGAGAAATCGAAACGCGCATGCCGCCAGCGCAGGAACGGCAGCCTTGCGGCCGCGCTTCGGCGGTGATCTTCGGCGTCCGACCTTGCCCGCGGCTCAAGGGTTCACTGAAGCCGAGTACGCGACATGAATCGGATCGCATGCCGGCTGGTCTCACCGGTTGGATGCGCCGTCCCGCCAAAGCGCCACAATCCCCCGCGATGACTGCTGGCTCGCCATTCGTGGATGGCGCGCACGACGCGCTCGCCTACTGCCTGCGTCGCGAACACCTGCGCCGGACAACACGGATCGCGTTCGTCGTCGGTCTCCTTCTGACTGCCGTCAACCAGGGCGCCGTGATACTCGGCGGCGACGCATCGACGCTGACGTGGGTGCGCAGCGCGGCCAACTTCCTGATCCCCTTAGTCGTGTCGAACCTCGGCCTGCTCAGCGGCCGAGGCGCGAGGTCGGGACTGGCGCCGACGGTAGGGTCGGTTGATGACGAGCACTGACGTCGTCGCGGACCATCGTGCCGCGGGCCGCGCCTTCATCGCCGCCGGCATGACCGGCTTCGTGCGGGAGGCCGGCGACGGCGAGACGGTCCTATGCATGCATGGCGTCCCAACGTCGTCCTTCCTTTACCGCAAGGTGCTCAACGAACTTGCAGCCCGCGACTTGCGCGGCGTAGCGTTCGACCTGCCCGGCCTGGGCCTCGCCGACCGCCCGGAGAACTTCGACTACACGTGGACCGGGCTCGGCGGCTACTGCACAACCGCCATCGACGCGCTCGAGCTGGAGCACTTTCATCTCGTCGTCCACGACCTCGGCGGTCCGGTCGGATTCGAGCTGGCCGCCGCGGTGCCAGACCGGGTGAAGTCCTTGACAGTCCTCAACACGATCGTCGACGTAGACACGTTCAAGAGGCCGTGGTCGATGGAGCCGTTCGCGCGACGCGGGGTCGGCGAGCTCTACCTGCGGGCGCTCTCCAAGCCGGCCTTCCGGATGCTCATGGGCCTGCAAGGGGTCGCCGATCGCTCTGCGGTCCCCAAC
>JBBQZE010000243.1:0-4237 GCA_038207985.1 Solirubrobacterales bacterium | reverse complement strand
CGGCGCGGTCGTCGTCCCGCACGACCTGCGCCTGACCCCGGCCGAGTGCCCCCCGGCCGACGTCGTGGTCGAGAGCCTCGAGCGCGGCGTGCCCGCCGACGTGACATCCGTCAGCGGCCACGACCTCGCCGTCCCTGCCCTCGGGCTCCAGACGAGCGGGACGAGCGGGACGCCGAAGCCGGTGACCCTGACCTTCGGCAACTTGCTCTGGAGCGCGCTCGGCTCCGCGGTGGCGCTCGGGACCGAGCCGCGAGACCGCTGGCTGTGCACGCTCCCGTTGTCGCACGTCGGGGGGCTGTCGATCGTGGTCCGCTCGGCGATCGCCGGCACCCACGCGGTGGTGCACGAGCGCTGGGAGACGGAGCGTGCGCTCGCGGAGCTCGAGACGGGGGGCGTGACGATCGTCTCGCTCGTCCCGACGACGCTCGCCCGGCTGCTCGACGCGGGCCTCGACCATCCGCCGGCGCTGCGCTGCGCGCTGCTCGGCGGCGCCCCGGTCCCACCGGCGCTGCTCGAGAGGGCGGCTGCTGCCGGGATCCCCGTCGCGCAGACCTACGGCCTGACCGAGAGCTGCTCCCAGGCGACCACGCAGACGCCTGGCGACCGCTCGGCGGACGCAGGGCCACCGCTGTTCTGCACCCGGGTGCGCATCGCACCCGACGGGGAGATCCTGCTGAGCGGACCCACGATCGCCGGCGGGGAGGAGCTCGCCACGGGCGACCTCGGCGCGCTCGACGCGGAGGGCCGCTTGACGGTCACTGGCCGCAAGGCCGACACGATCGTCACCGGGGGTGAGAACGTCGCGCCGACCGAGGTGGAGGCGGTGCTCGCCGAGCACCCCGCGGTCGCCGAGGCGGCGGCCTTCGCCCGCCCGGATCTCGAGTGGGGGGAGGCGGTGGTCGCCACGGTCGTGCTGAGGCCGGGCGCGGCGGCGTCCCCGGAGGAGCTCCGCGCGCACTGCGCCGTGCGCCTGGCCCCGTTCAAGGTCCCCAAGTCCATCGCCTTCGCCGACGCCCTGCCCCGCACTCGCTCGGGCAAGCTCCTGCGGCGCGGGCTCTGATCGGGCGAAGCGCCGGCAGCGCCGCGCCGACCACGGTCCTTCGCCGCGCTGCGCCGTCGGTTCTCGGACAGCCTCTACGCTCGGCGCATGAGCGGCTTCCGCGTGGTGGACGACCCCGACGCGTTCCGGGCGGCAAGCCGCGGCCGTTGGGAGGACGCCGCCGGCGGGTGGGCCAGCGCGCGCGAGGCGTTCCAGCGCGCGGCGGCGCCCGTGTCGCACTGGCTCGTCGACGCCATCGCGCCGCAGCCCGGCCACGTCGTGCTCGAGCTGGCGGCCGGCCCAGGAGATACCGGGATGCTCGCCGCCGAGCTCGTCCAGCCGGGCGGCAAGCTGATCTCGACCGACGGCGCCGTCGCGATGGTCGAGGTGGCCAAGGCGCGCGCGCAGGAGCTCGGCCTGGCCGACGTCGTCGAGGTGCGGCCCATGGAGGTCGAGTGGATCGACCTCGGGACCGCGACCGTCGACGCCGTGCTCTGCCGCTGGGGGTACATGCTCGTTCCCGACCCGGAGACGGCGCTGCGGGAGACGCGGCGGGTGCTCAAGCCGGGCGGCCGCCTCGCCTTCGCGGTCTGGGCCTCGGCCGAGGAGAACCCCTGGTCGATGGGACGGCGCCTGGTCGACCTCGGCTTCGTCGAGGCGAGCCCCCCGGGGACCCCAGGGCCGTTCGCGCTCGGGGATCCGGCGCTGGTGGAGGACTTGCTGCGCGACGCGGGATGGGTGGACGACGTGCAAGTGGAAGCGCTCGACTTCGCCTTCACCGCACCGGACGCGGACGCCTGGTGGGCGCAGCAGCTCGACTGCTCCTTGGCGCTCGCAGACCGGGTCCGCGAGCTGAGCCCGGGGGACCACTACAAGCTGCGCGACGCGGTCGACGCCGACCTCGCGCGCTTCCGGGAGCCTGACGGCACGCTTCGCATCCCCGCGCGGACGCTGGTCTGCGCGGCCAGCGCCTGACCGCGGCGCCTGAGTACAGTCCGCCGCCTCATGATCTACGACGACGACGCGGACCTCACCCTGCTCGACGGCAAGACCGTCGCCATCCTGGGCTTCGGCTCGCAGGGCCACGCCCATGCACAGAACCTCAAGGATTCCGGCGTCGACGTCGTCGTCGGACTGCGCCCGGACTCCAAGTCGGTCAAGGCCGCCGAGGACGCGGGGCTGACGGTCCTGTCGATCGCCGACGCCGC
Source organism: Solirubrobacterales bacterium (assembly GCA_038207985.1). Classification (GTDB taxonomy): domain Bacteria; phylum Actinomycetota; class Thermoleophilia; order Solirubrobacterales; family Solirubrobacteraceae; genus Paraconexibacter. Next base: position 1,990 of record JBBQZE010000243.1, on the reverse strand, counting down.
CGACAAGGGCGACGTCGTGATGGTGCTGCTGCCCGACGAGAAGCACCACGAGGTCTGGGAGTCCGACATCCGCGACGGCGTCGAGCCGGGCAACCTGCTGCTCTTCGGCCACGGCTTCTCGGTCCTCTACGGCGAGGTCGAGACCCCCGAGGGCGTCGACGTCGCGCTCGCGGCCCCCAAGGGCCCGGGGCACCTTGTCCGTCGTCAGTACCTCGAGGGCTCCGGCGTCCCGGGCCTCGTCGCGGTCCAGCAGGACGCCACGGGCAACGCGCGCGCCCTGTCGCTCGCCTACGCCAAGGGCATCGGCTGCACCCGCGGCGGCGTCTTCGAGACGACCTTCAAGGACGAGACCGAGACGGACCTCTTCGGTGAGCAGGCCGTCCTCTGCGGCGGCGCCTCCGAGCTCGTCCAGGCGGGCTTCGACACGCTCGTCGAGGCGGGCTACCCGCCGGAGATGGCGTACTTCGAGTGCCTCCACGAGCTCAAGCTGATCGTGGACCTGATGTACGAGAAGGGCCTCGCCGGCATGCGGTTCTCGATCTCGAACACCGCCGAGTACGGCGACTACACGCGCGGGCCGCGCATCATCACCGACCAGACCCGCGCGGAGATGAAGAAGATCCTCGGCGAGATCCAGGACGGCACCTTCGCCCGCGAGTGGATCGCGGAGAACCGCGCGGGCCAGGAGCACTTCCTCAAGATGCGCTCCGACCAGGCCGCCTCCCAGGTCGAGACCACGGGCAAGGAGCTCCGCGCCCAGATGGACTGGATCAACCCGGACTTCTAGCCCAGGGGTTCGCTGAGTGCCGGATCCGGGGCCGAGGGTTGACTGCGATCCGGCACTTACCGAGGCCCGCAGGGGGGCGCGCTAGGCTCCCGACGTCGGCGCGACTGGCGCACGCGAGGTGGGCACAACCACCGGGGAGCGACCGACGGCAGCACCTCCGCCGCGCGCCTGGGCACCGCCGTTCGCTTCGAAAACGAACCCTGCGAGGATCAGCCCATGTCGTCCAGCACCACGCCGCAGAGCCCAGCGCTCACCATCCCGGAAGCCCTCAAGCCCGCCGACGGCCGCTTCGGCTGCGGGCCGTCGAAGGTCCGCCCGGAGCAGCTCACAGCCTTGTCGGCCACCGTCGGGGGCGTGCCCGTGATGGGGACGTCGCACCGCCAGAAGCCCGTCAAGGCCGTCGTGGGTCGAGTGCGCGAGGGGATCAAGGAGCTCTTCTCGGTCCCCGCGGGCTACGAGGTCATGCTCGGCAACGGCGGGACGACGGCCTTCTGGGACGCCGCGGCGCTCGGGCTCGTCCGCGAGCGCGCGCTGCACCTCAGCTTCGGCGAGTTCTCCAACAAGTTCGCAAGCGTCACGAACGGCGCGCCGTTCCTGCAGGACTCGATCGTCGTGAAGGCCGAGCCCGGTGACGCGCCCGCCGTCCAGTCCGACCCGTCCGCGGACGCCGTCGCCTGGGCGCACAACGAGACCTCCACCGGCGTGATGGTCGGCGTCGAGCGCCCCGAGGGCGACGCCCTCGTGCTCGTCGACGCCACGTCCGGTGCCGGCGGCCTCCCGCTCGACGCGAGCCAGGCCGACGCCTATTACTTCGCCCCGCAGAAGTGCTTCGCCTCCGACGGCGGGCTCTGGCTCGCGGTGCTGAGCCCGGCCGCGCAGGAGCGCATCGAGGAGATCGGCGCGACCGACCGCTGGATCCCGGAGTTCCTGTCGCTGACCACCGCGCTGGAGAACTCCCGCAAGGACCAGACCTACAACACCCCGGCGGTGGCCACGCTGCTGATGCTGGCCGACCAGGTCGACTGGATGAACGCGCAGGGCGGCCTCGAGTGGGCCACCGGCCGCACGCGCCAGAGCGCCCGGACGCTCTACGGCTGGGCGCAGGACTCCGCGTTCGCCACGCCCTTCGTCGCGGACAGCGCCAAGCGCTCGCTCGTCGTCGGCACGATCGACTTCGACGAGTCCGTCGACGCCGCCGCCGCC
>JBBQZE010000242.1:0-4268 GCA_038207985.1 Solirubrobacterales bacterium | reverse complement strand
TTCTGCGCGGAGTAGGGGTGGCTGCTCGTGCCGCGGGTCGGCACGTCCTCGACGAGCGGCTGCGGGTTGTCCTCGTGGAAGCCGTAGGCAGCGACGCTCGACGCGTAGACCAGCCGCGGCACCGCGGCACGCACCGTCGCCTCGAAGACGGTGCGCGAGCCCTCGACGTTGACCTCGTGGGCGTTGGCCGCGTCGAGGATGATGAACGCGAGGTGGACCACCGCGTCCGCGCCGTCGACGAGGCGGTCGACCGCCTCGCGATCCATGATGTCGCCCTGGAGGTAGGTCGTCTTGGTCAGCCCGAGCGAGGCGGGGTCGAACGGGCGGCGCGCCATGCCGACCACGGAGGCGACGCGGTCGTCCTCCTCGAGCCCGCGCAGCAGCGCGCGCCCGATGTCCCCCGTCGGCCCCGTGACCGCGACCCGCAGACCCTTGCTCATGCTCGCTGCTCTCCTTCGTCGTCGTAGCCGTCCTCGCCGGGCAGCAGCACCCGCGCCACCTCGCCCTCGACCACTACCCGCGGGAGCACCGGGGCGACCTCGCGGCCGGCGGCGTGGGCGAGGAGCTCCGAGGCGGAGGTGAAGGCGGCGAACTGCTGCAGGTGCTTGATGGTGGGGAACACGAGCGGGAGCTCGTCGCGGGCGTGTGCCTCCAGCGCGGCGGCCGGCGTGAACCAGCCGAGGTCCACGCACTCGTCGCCGTCGACGGCCGGCTCGGCGCGCTCGGGGACCGGGGCGAGGAAGAAGTGCGTGTCGAAGCGGATGCTGACCTCGCGCGGGGTGATCCAGCGCGAGAACTTCACGAGCTCGTCCGGGGCCACGCCGGTGACGGCGGCCTCCTCCTCGAGCTCGCGCACGGCCGCGAGGCGGTGGGCGGCGTCGCCCTCGCCCTCGCCCGCGTCGACCGCACCGCCGGGGAACACCCAGACGCCCGCCATGAAGCGCGCGGCGTGCGTGCGCTGGACGAGCAGGACCTCCAGCTCCTCGTCCCCGCCGCGCAGCAGGATCACGGTGGCCGCCTGGCGCGGCACCACGTCGACGCCGGTCTCGTTGAGCGACTCGCCGGTCCTGCGGAGGTCGTCGGCGGTGGGGTGCCCAGAGGGATCCGAGGCCATGCGCCGACCCTAGACGAGCGCGGTGCCCCGGCCGGGCGGCGGGCGCGTCGGGTGGGTGGGTACATTGCCCGCGATGAGCACCCAGGAGGCAACGGAACGCTGGATCTGCGAGGCGTGCGGGTTCATCTACGAGCCCGCCGACGGCGACCCCGACGGCGGGATCCCGTCGGGGACGGCGTTCGCGGACATCCCGGACACGTGGTTCTGTCCCGTATGCGGAGCCCGCAAGCGGGACTTCGTCCTCTACGAGGATTAGCGCGCCGCGCGCCGCCACCGTGAGCGCGGGCGAGCTCGAGGCGCTCGACCGGCGCCACGTCTGGCACCCCTACGGCGCGATGCCGTCCGCGCTGCCCGCCCGCGTGGTCAGCGAGGCGGAGGGCGTGCACCTGACCTTCGCCGACGGCACCCGGGCGATCGACGGGATGAGCTCGTGGTGGTGCGCGTGTCACGGACACCGTCACCCGCACATCCAGGCGGCCGTCGCGGCCCAGCTCGCGCGCATGCCGCACGTGATGTTCGGCGGCCTCACGCACGAGCCGGCGGTGCGCCTGGCCGAGCGCCTCGTCGCCCTCACGCCCGAGGGGCTCGAGCACGTCTTCTTCGCGGACTCGGGCTCGGTGGCCGTCGAGGTCGCGATCAAGATGGTGCTCCAGTCGGCGCGCGCGCGGGCGGCGCCGGGCCGCCCGGCGCCGACGCGGCTGCTCGCGCTGCGCGGGGGCTACCACGGCGACACGTTCGGGGCGATGGCGCTCTGCGACCCGGACGGCGGGATGCACCGGCTGTGGGCGGGCTCGCTGTCGGAGCACGTCTTCGCCGACCGTCCCCCGGGCGGCTTCGACGCGCCCGTCGACCCTGCCTGGGTCGCCACGGACGAGAGGCTGCTCGACCGCCACGCCGGCGAGCTCGCGGGGGTCGTCGTCGAACCCGTCGTGCAGGGCGCGGGCGGGATGTGGTTCTGGTCGCCGGCGTACCTGCCGGCCCTCCGCGAGCTCTGCGACCGCCACGGGCTCCTGCTCGTCCTCGACGAGATCGCCACGGGCTTCGGGCGCACGGGCGCGCTCTTCGCCGCCGAGCACGCCGGGGTGCGCCCCGACGTCATGTGCGTCGGCAAGGCGCTGACCGGCGGGACCATGACGCTGGCGGCGGCGCTGTGCACCCCGGCGGTGGCCGAGGCGATCTCCGCGGGGGAGGGCGGCGGGCTCCTGCACGGGCCCACGTTCATGGCCAACCCGCTGGCCTGCGCCGCGGCGCTCGCGAGCACGGACCTGCTGTTGGACGGAAGCTGGGAGGGCCGCGTGGCCGCGATCGAGGAGGGGCTGCGCGGCGGCCTCGCGGCGGCGCGGGAGCTTGTCGGCGTCGCCGACGTGCGCGTGCTCGGTGCGATCGGCGTCGCGCAGCTCGACCACCCTGTCGACGTCCCCGCCGCCACGGCGGCGGCGTTGGCCGAGGGCGTCTGGCTGCGCCCGTTCCGCGACCTCGTCTACACGATGCCGCCGTTCACCAGCACCCCGGACGAGGTCGCCGCGATCGCCCGTGCAGTCGTTGCCGCCGCAGCCTCAGGCTGACCCGCCGAGAGCGAACTGACTCGACTTCGGGTCGCATAGGACCCACAACACGAGTCAGTTCAACAGGCGGGCGCGGTATAGTTGTGCATGCAATCACTTTGCCCGACGCCTGGAGGTCCGCCGCATGAGCACCGCACCGTTCCCGAAGGAAGCCGACGCGAAGGGCGCGTTCGTCCGCCAGGCGTCCGCGTTCCGTGACCGGGTCACCGCGGACGGCTCGAGCGGCTTTCCCGCCGAGGCCGGTCGCTACCACCTGTACGTCTCGCTGGCCTGCCCGTGGGCGCACCGGACGATCATCGTGCGCAAGCTCAAGGGCCTCGAGGACGTCATCGGCCTGAGCCTCGTCGACCCGATCCGCGACGAGCGGGGCTGGCGCTTCGGCCCGGACTTCCCGGACCCGCTCGGCCACGGCTGGGACTACTTGTCCGAGGCCTACGCCGCCACCGATCCCTCGTTCGCGGGGCGGATCACGGTCCCCACGCTGTGGGACACCCAGACCGGGCGCGTCGTCAACAACGAGTCCTCGGACATCCTCGTGATGCTCAACGACGAGTTCGACGCCCTCGCGGCCCACGCCGACGTCGACCTCTACCCGGCCGCGCTGCGCGAGGAGATCGACGAGCTGAACGCCTGGGTCTACGACGACGTCAACAACGGCGTCTACAAGTCGGGCTTCGCCGCGACGCAGGGAGCCTACGAGGCCGCCGTCCTGCCGCTCTTCGCCGCCCTCGACCGCCTCGACGAGCGCTTGGCGACGCGCCGCTACCTCTTCGGCGACGAGCCGACGCTGGCCGACTGGCGCCTGTTCACGACGCTCGCGCGCTTCGACGCGGTCTACGTCGGCCACTTCAAGTGCAACCTGCGGCGGATCGCCGACTTCGCGAACCTGAGCGGCTACCTGCGCGACCTCTACCAGCGCCCCGGCATCGCCGAGACGGTCGACTTCGACCAGATCAAGCGCCACTACTACGTCACCCACCGGTCGATCAACCCGACGGGCATCGTCCCGGTCGGCCCGGTGCTGGACCTCGACGGGCCGCACGGCCGGGAGGGTGTCGGCGCCTGACCGGCCTGCGGGCAGCGACGACGCCGTAGCCTCGAGTCGGTGCACAGCCGCCGCCCGCTCGAGCTGACCGTCTTCGTCGTCGGGGCGGCGAGCCTCGGGGCGGAGATCGCGGCGGCGCGGCTCATGGCGCCGTGGTTCGGCGCCTCGACGATCGTCTGGGCGAACACGATCGCCACCGTGCTCGTCGCGTTGAGCGTCGGCTACGCGCTCGGCGGGCGCCTCGCCGACCGCGATCCGACGCAGCGCGGTCTCGCCCGCCTCGTGCTCGCCGCGGCGGTGCTGATGGCGCTCGTACCGCTCGTCTCCGGCCCGTTCCTGCGGGAATCGGTCAAGGCGCTGGACTCGATCAGCGCCGGGGCGTTCGTCGGCTCGCTGCTCGCGGTGAGCGTGCTGATCGCGGCGCCGGTCCTGCTGCTCGGCATGGTCGCGCCCTACGCGATCCGGCTCGCGGTGGAGAGCGTGGACGGCGCCGGGCGGACGGCCGGGCGGCTGTACGCGATCTCCACCATCGGGTCGCTCGTCG
>JBBQZE010000241.1:0-4277 GCA_038207985.1 Solirubrobacterales bacterium | reverse complement strand
CGAGCGCCATCACGCCGACGGTGTGCCGATCGTCGTCGCCGATCCCCTGCTGTTCTTCGAGGTCAGCGACCGCATCAGGCGCGACGGGGGCACGCTCCCGCTGTACCTCGCAGATCCAGGACGCGCCCTCGCGCGGACGGGCACCGACGCCGTCGACCGTGGTGTGGTCGGGATGGAGGCGGTCGCCGGCACGCACGTCGAGCCCTACCGGCCGTCCCTGGCGCGAGGCACGCCCTTCGCGGTCTACGACACGGACGCTGCCTTCAGCTGGCTGGTCCCCCAGCTGCGCTCCGACGGGGCTGCGCTGCACGTCGCCGCCCGCGACGGTACCCGCGGCCGACTCCTCGCGGTCGACCCGTGACCGCGGGCAAACAGCGGAACGAGGCGACGGTTGCGCCGTCCGGCCCCTCACGGGAGGCGAATCGCTCAATCGTTCGTTTGCACCCGTCGTCAGCTCCCGGCGAGTGCCTCCTCGTAGACGCGCCACGTGGCCCGCGCGGCGTCCTGCCAGGTGAACGCGGGGGGCGCCGGGGCGGGGCGTTGCGCCGCGGCGCCCGCGGCCAGCAGGCCGGCGAGGTCGCCGACGGGGACGAAGGTGGCGCGGTCGCCGAGGACCTCGCGCAGGGCCGGGATGTCGCAGGCGACGACGGGGGTGCCGCAGGCGAGCGCCTCGACGGTCGGCAGCCCGAAGCCCTCGTCGTCTGAGGGGAAGACGAGCGCCCGGGCGCCGCTGTAGATCGCGGCCAGGTCGTCGTCGGGCACCCAGCCCGTCAGGGTGACGCCGGGTAGCGCATGGGCCCATGGGCTCGCGGGCCCGACGAGGACCAGCGGCAGCTCCCTGGGCTCTGCCGCGAGCGCCGCGACGCGCTTGCGCGGATCTGGGCGCTCCATCCCGCCGACCCAGAGCAGGTACTCGTCCGGCAGCCCGTGGCGGGCCCGCACGGCGGCGACCTCGGCCGCTGGGCGCGGGCGCATCGCGGCGTGAGCCGCCTCCGGGATGACGACCAGCCGCTCCGGCGCGACGTGAAGGTGCTCGAGCACGTCGTCGGCCACGGCCTGGGTGGGGACCACGACGCGGTCGGCGCGCTGGACGGCGAGGTAGCGCAGCCGGAAGCGAACGCCGGTGCGCAGGTACTCCGAGCGGCGTTTGAGCGGCACGAGATCGTGGAGGGTCACGACCTGCGGGACGCCGGGGCGTACCCGCGCGCCGTCGATCCACGGGGAGTGGAAGACCTCGCCGCGGCGCGGGTCGTGGCTCTCGACCACCGAGTGGTCGCCGGCGGTCTCGCGCAGCGCCTCGAGCAGGCAGCGCACGTAGCGGCCGATGCCGCGCTGATCGCCGGCGCCGCGGGCGTCGAAGGCGACCTTCACGCCTCGTCGCCCAGCAGCTCCAGCAGCAGCCGGCCGACGCGCTCGCTGTAGGCGTCGGCACCGAAGCGGCGCGCGGCGACCAGGCCGGCGGCGCCCATCGCCTCGCGGCGCGCGTAGACCTGCACCACGGCCGCCGCGAGCGCCGCGGGGTCGTGCGGCTCCACGAGCAGGCCGGTCACGCCGTCCTCGACGACCTCGGCCAAGCCGCCCACGCGGGTCGCGACGACGGGCGTGCCGACGGCCATCGCCTCCGACAACACGGTCCCGAAGGGCTCCTGGTGGGAGGGGGCGACGAGGACGTCGAGGTGGCGCATCACCCCGGCGGCGTTCTCGACCCACGGCAGGTGCTCGACGCCTCCGGCCTCCTTGACCCGCGCGAGGTAGGCCGGGTCGGTTTCGTAGGGGTCGTCACCGATGACGACCACCCGCGCGCCGGGGATCCCGGCCCGGATCGCGGGCGTCGCCTCGACGAGGTCGAGGATCCCCTTGCGCGGCTCGATGCGCCCCACGCACCCGATCACCGGGCCGTCCCCGGGCGCCCACGGGACGGGCGCGGCCGGCGGGTCGAGCTCCACGGGGCAGTGGACGACGTGCGCGTCGAGGCCCTCGAGGCGCTCCGCGACGGCCTGCGAGTCGGCGAGGACGAGGTCGGCGCCGCTCCAGTGCCGCGGCACGCGCTCGACGACGTCGTGGACGTGGAGGACGGTCCGCGCGCTGCGCAGCGCGGGCAGCAGGCGCCCGCAGACCGTGGAGTTGAGGTACACGACGTCCCAGCGCGACCCGAGCAGCAGCGCCTTGGGGAACGAGGCGACGGCGCGCGCGCCCTCGCGGGCGCCGAGGCCGCCGACGTCGAGCTTCACGTGCTCGTAGCCCAGCTCGGTCATCGGCCCGGAGTCGACCGGGGTGGTCAGCCCGATGTGCCAGCCCTGCGCGTCGAGCCGCTCCACGAGGCGGAGCAGCCCGATCTCCGCGCCGCCCGGGTGGTCGACGGCGTTGACGCCGAGGAGGCTCGGGATCACGCGCGCGCCGCCGCGAAGAAGGAGCGCACGTCGGCCTCGGCGTGCCGGGGGTCGTTCTTGGTCGAATGGACGACCGCGAAGCCGCGGGCCAGCAGCTGCTCCGGCGTGTCGGCCAGGCCGACGTGCTGCAGGCCGAAGACCTCCGGGCAGTCCCGGAGGGCGAGGCCGCAGGCCCGGCTCATCGCGCCGAGCACCACGTCGTCGCCGAGGCGTGCCGCGATCCAGCGCTCCGGGCCCTCGAGCCATCCCCGCGCGGCCAGGGCACCGACGAGCTCGCCCGACAGCGCGCAGCCCGCGGCCATGCAGTGCTCGCCCGGGGCGTAACCGTGACGCCTGGCCTGGGCGAGGACCCGGCGGACCCGGCGGTCGGCGGGGCGGACCCACAGCGGCCGGCGTGCGGGGTGCCGGGCGGCCCACACGGGGCGCTCGTGGCGGCGCACCTCGCGCGCCCACCAGCGCACGTCGCGCGACTGACCGTTGCACGTTCGCGAGCACGAGCCGAGGATCCCGTCGCCGCGTCGCCACGCCCGGTCGAGCCGCTCGGCGAACGGGCCGACGACCAGCGCGTCGGCGTCGAGGCGCAGGACCCAGGCGCCCGGGGCGGTCGCGTGCAGGCGGGCGAGCCCCGCCAGCGTGGCGGTCGCGGTCCCGCCGAGCATGCCGATGCCGCGGCCGGCCCGGGGGTTCGCGATCACGTCGACGCGGGGCGGCCAGGCCGTGCCCGCCCGCGCGCCGTCGTCGACGACGAGGACGGGGGCCCGCGGCTCGTGGACCGCCAGGGCACCGAGGAGGTCGAGGGCGCGAGCGTGCTCGGCGTCCCCCGCGCCGACGGGGATGAGGACGGCGCAGCGACCCATTGCGGCGGAGGCTAGACGGTCGGGCCATCCTCTCGCGGTGCTCTGGGGGCCGCAGCGTGGGCCGGCGCGGGATGATGCGCCGGGTGCGGGTGCTCGTGGACACGACGTTCGCCTCCAGGGGCCACAGCGGGACCGGCGTCTATCTCGAGCGGCTCCTCCCGGCGCTGCGCGCCCAGGGCGTGGAGGTCGTCGAGGCCGCCCGACCCGGCCGCTACGGCGAGGACCCGGAGGCGGGGCCGGGCACCTCCGGCGAGGACGCGCAGCACCGGCGCGGGCCGGCGGCGCTGCGCTCCGCCGCGAACCTCGCGGGCGATCTGCGGTGGGCGGCGGAGCTCGGGCGCCGCGCGGCCCGGGTGGGCGCGGACGTCCTCCACCACCCGCTCCCGGTGCCGGCACGTGCGCGGGTCCCCCAGGTGGTCACCGTGCACGACCTCGCCTTCGTGCATCACCCGGCGGACTTCGCCCCCGCGTTCCGCCGCTACGCGCGCGGGGCCCACCGCGCGGCGGCCCGGCGCGCCGCGATCGTCGTCGCGGTCTCGCAGGCGACCGCCGACGACGTGCACCGGGCCTGGGGGGTGCCGCGCGGGCGCATCGTCGTCGCCTACCACGGGCCGGGCCAGGCGCTCCCGCTGCTGGCGCGGGCCGAGGCCCCGCGCCACTTCCTCTACGTGGGCGACGACGAGCCGCGCAAGGACGTCCCGGGACTCCTGGCGGCCTACGCCCGCTACCGCGCCGCCGCGGCCGCGCCGCTGGCGCTCGTGCTCGCCGGGACCGCCCACGCGCCGCGCGCACCCGGCGTCGAGCAGGTCGCCCGGCCGGACGCGGGGGCGCTGGCCGCGCTCCACGCCGCCGCGGCCGCGCTGGTGCATCCGAGCCGCCACGAGGGCTTCGGCCTCACGGCTCTGGAGGCGATGACCGCCGGCACGCCGGTCCTGGCCGTGCGCAACCCGGGGGTGACGGAGGTCTGCGGGGACGCCGCCCGCTACGTCGACCCCGGCGACGCCGCCGCGCTGGCGGACGGCCTCACGGT
>JBBQZE010000240.1:0-4287 GCA_038207985.1 Solirubrobacterales bacterium | reverse complement strand
GGACCTCGTAGGTGATCGCGGCGGGGTCCTGTCGGAGCGGCTCGGCCATGGTCGGGACACCGTAGGCGGCCCGGCGGCGGCTCGCCCGCCCCCGGCTCACGGGGATAGGGTCGCGCCTGTGCCCGGCTCCCGCGTGCCCCTCCCGCCACCGGTCCAGCCGCCGTTCACCGTGTACCTCAACGGAGTCCTCCAGACGGAGGGCGAGGACTACGACGTCACCGCGGGCGCCCTGCACTTCGCGCGCGAGTTGCGCAAGGACCGCGTGAGCGGCTGGCGCTGGCTGCTCGGGGCGTTCGGCGTGGGCATCTACCGCCAGGACGACTCCGTGGACGTCCGCTACGAGCGCCACGGAAAGGTGCGGCTGGCCGAGGGGCTCGAGATCGTCCTATCGGAGGATTGACCACTCCGACCGGGTGACCCAGGATCGGGGCCGATGGAGGACCCGCCCACGGCGCACGGTGCACCGCCGGGCCGCCCCGCACCGGGCGCCGGCCCGGCAGCCCTGCGCCACCGGCTCGACGCCCTCCACGACGCCCTCGCGGAGGAGACGCGCCGCCGCGAGCGCGCCCGGGCGGGCTGGGGCGAGGAGGTGCGGCGCCACCAGGAGACGCGCGCCGAGCTCGTCACCGCGAAGACGGCCCGGCGCGAGGCCGAGGCGGCCCTGGCCGTCGAGCGCGCCCGGGGCGCTGCGATCGCCGCCGCCGCGGCCGATGTCGCCCGCGTCGCGCGCGGCGTCCTGGCGCCCTCCGAGGCCCCGGCTCCCGCGAAGCCCGCCCGCCGCGAGCCGGTCACGGCCCGCCTGGCCGCCGTGCTCCAGGTGGTCGCCGCGCCGGGCGCCGAGCCGCCGGACGCCCCGGAGCTCGCCCGCCGCTTCGAGCGCGTCCGCGCGGAGCTCACCGCCGCGCGGTGAGGCGCCCGCGTCAGACGGGGTCCGCGGCGCGCCAGGGCTGCATGAGCCGCAGGGCGCTGAGGATCGCCCGCGTGGCCGGCGAGCGGTTCAGGGTGATGAAGTGGATGCCCGGCGCGCCGCGGGCGAGCAGGTCGGCGGCCTGGAGCGTCGCGTAGGAGACGCCGAGCTCCGCGACGGCCTCCGGGTCGTCCTGGCGCGCCTCGAGCTCGCGCTCGAGCCCGGCCGGCAGCTCGGCGGCCGAGAGCGTCGTCATCCGCTTGACCCCCTCGTAGCTCGTGATCGGCATCACGCCAGGGATGATCGGAACGCTCACGCCGGCCTCGCGGGCGCGCTCGACGAAGTCGAAGTAGTGGGCGTTGTCGAAGAAGAGCTGGGTGATGAGGAACTGCATCCCCGCGTCGACCTTCTCCTTGAGAAAGCGGATGTCGTCCTCCGGCGAGGTCGCGTGGATGTGCGTCTCGGGGAACGCCGCGCCGCCCACGACGAACTCGGGGTACTCCTCGCGGATGAGCTCCACGAGCTCACGCGAGAACTCCAGGCCACCCTCGGTCTTCGTCCAGCGCTCCTGCCCCGCCGGCGGATCGCCCCGGAGCGCGAGCACGTTCTCGACGCCGGCGTCGCGCATCCGGTCGAGGGTCGCGCGGAGCTCCTCGCGGGTCGCGTTGACGCAGGTGAAGTGCGCCATCGCCTCGATCCCGAAGTCCTCCTTCAGGCTCGCGACGATGTCGATCGTCGTCTCCCGCGTCGTGCCACCCGCGCCGTAGGTCACCGAGACGTAGTCCGGGCCGAGCGGCTCGAGCTCGCGCAGCGCCCGCTGCAGGTTGATCTGTCCGTCGGGGGTCTTCGGGGGGAAGAACTCGAAGGAGAAGAGCGGCCGGTCGTGGGAGGTGAGGAGCTCGTCGATGCGCATGGCCGCTGCGAAGCCTAGGTGCTCGTCCAGCGCTCGGGGCCTCCGTCCTCCCCCGGGATGCGGGCGGCGCGCCCGGTGACCTCGAGGTGGCGCAGGTAACACAGGGTCTCCGACAGCCACCAGTTCACGTTGACGGCGGTGACGACGTCGCCGTGGACCAGCGGGACGGCGTCGAACGCCGTGGTCGGCCCGCTCGCGATGACCTCCTCGGCCTTCGCGACGCGTTCGTGGACGAGCCCGCGGTTCGCGTCGATGTGGGACTGGACGTCGGCGAAGGTGCGCCCGTGGCCCGCGAGGCAGAGCCGTGCGTCGAGCGCCTCGATGCGGTCGAGCGAGGCGAGGAACTCACCCGCGGGATCCTCCGACCAGCCGTAGTCGTAGTACAGCGAGACCCGTCCCAGCAGGTGGTCGCCCGAGATCAGCAGCCGGCGCTCGGGCTGGAAGAGGCAGACGTGGGACGGCGCGTGGCCCGGGGTCTCCACGACGTCCCAGGAACCGAGGTCGGTGTGCACCTGCACGCCCTCGACGAGCTCCCGATCGGGTTCGATGACCGCCGCGACCCCGTAGGACTGGCCCTTGCGCGCCTCCGCGTAGGCCTGCAGCGGCGCCTCCGGAACCCCGCTCTGGCGCGCGATCTCGATGCGCTGCATGAGCGCCGCGTCGGGGTCGGCGGCCGTCGCGCTCATATGGCGGTGGTCCGGGTGCATCCACAGCTCGCAGCCCGCGCGGGCCACCACCGTCGCGGCTTGCCCGTAGTGGTCGGAGTGCGCGTGCGTGCAGACCAACAGCCGCGTGGTCTCCACCCGCAGGTTGACCTGCGCCAGTGCCCGGTCGAGCTGGCGCTCGGAGCCCGGCTCGTGGAGCCCGGTGTCGACCATGACGATGCCGTCGCCGGCGGCGATCGCCCAGGCGTTGCAGTGGGGAACGCCGGGCCAGGGCAGGGGGAGGCGGAGCCGCCACACGCCGGGCAGGACGCGCTCCCCGCGGCCCACCTCGCGCTTGCGGGTGTGATCGGGCATCCGGACGATCCTACGGGCGGGGCCGGCCTCCGTAGGATCGAGCGCCATGAGCACGCCATCCACACCGAGGGCCGTCGCCAAGGCCTACTTCGCCGCGCTGTCGCGCCGTGACGTCGACGCGATGGTGGCCTGCTGGGCCCCCGGCGGGCGTGAGCACATCCGCGGTCAGGTCGACACCACGGCGCCCGACGGCGTCCGCGCCTACTTCACCGAGCTCTTCACCGCGATGCCCGACCTGCGCTTCGACGTCGAGGCGATCACCGTGGACCGGGAGCGCGCCGTGGTGCGCTGGACGCTCGAGGGCACGTTCGGCGGCGGGCCGTTCGGAGGGATCGAGCCGACCGGCGCGCGGATCCGCCTGGAGGGGATGGACGAGCTCACGGTCCGCGACGGCCTCATCACGCAGAACAACGCGTTCACCGACTCGATGACCTTCGCCCGGCAGGTCGGGATGCTCCCGGCCGAGGACTCGCCGGCCGACCGGCGCGTCCTGCGGGCCTTCAACGCCAAGAGCCGGGTCGCGGCGCGGCTGGCGAGCTCGGGCCCGGAGCCCGTCGCCGACGGCGTGTGGCTCGTGCGCGGCGGCTTCCCGGCGAAGACGATGAACGTCTACCTCGTGCGCGACACCCAGGTGGCGCCGCCCGGCGGCGCACCCGGCGACGGCGTCCTCTGCTTCGACGCCGGCATCTCGGCCATGACCCGCGGCATCGCGCGCGCCGCCGCCCAGCTCGGCGGCCTGACCCGCGTCGTGCTCGGGCACGCCCACCAGGATCACCGCGGTGCCGCGCCCGGCCTCGGCGTGCCGGTGCTCTGCCACCCGGCCGACCGCGCCTTCGCCGAAGGCGACGGCGGCTTCGCCTCGTTCGACCTCACGAAGCTCAACCCGCTGAGCCGAGTCCTGTTCCCCCACCTGCTCGCGGCGTGGGACGGCGGCCCGGTCGCGATCGCTCAGACCGTCGAGGAGGGGGACGAGGTGGCGGGCTTCACCGTCGTGCACCTCCCCGGGCACGCCCCGGGGCTCATCGGCCTGTGGCGCGAGGCCGACCGCGTGGCGCTGACCAGCGACTGCTTCTACACCCTGGATCCGCAGACGGGTCTCCACGGCGCCCCCCGGGTCCCCCACCCGGCGTTCAACCTCGACACGGAGCAGGCCCGCGCGTCGATCCGCAAGCTCGCCGCGCTGGAGCCGGCCGCCGCCTGGCCCGGGCACGCCGAGCCCCTCCGGGGTGACGTGCGCGCCGCGCTCGAAACGGCGGCCGCGACGACGTGAGCCGGCCTCCCGCCGGCGCGCGCGGACGCTGAGCCGTGGGCAAGCGCGCCCGCCGCCAGCGCCGCGACGGCGCCCCCGCGCCCGCCGGCGGTGGCTCCTTCGCCGACCTCGGGCTCGAGCTGGACCTGCCCGCGTCTCCCGATGCGCCGGCGTCCTCGGTGCATCGCGACGCCGAGGG
>JBBQZE010000239.1:0-4315 GCA_038207985.1 Solirubrobacterales bacterium | reverse complement strand
GCTCATGGGCTGCGCGTCGGACACGATGCGCCTGGTCCTCAACCGCGCGGACACCCGGGTCGGCGTCACGCCGTCCGACGTGCACGCGCTGCTCGGCCGCCAGCCGGAGATCCTCGTCCCGAGCCACCGCGACATCGTGCGCGCGGTCAACGAAGGGCGCCCGATCGTGATGCAGGACCCGTCGTGCAGCGCCTCGCAGGCGTTCATGGCGCTGGCGGCCACCGTGATGCCGGAAGAGACCGCCGACCCGGCCGCCCCCGGCCGCCATGGCGCGCGCCGCCGTCGCCGCCTGCGTCGCGGTGGGCCCCGGCCCACCGTGGGGGCCTGACGTGCAACTGCACGAGCGTCTCCGCGTCGATGGCATGGACGTCGAGCCGCTGAGCGGCTTCAACGAGCTGAAGAACCGGGTCCACGGGGCGGTCATCACCGCCCTGGGCCCCCGCTTGTCGCAGAAGAACATCGAGGGCGACGCGCTGCGCAGCCGCGTGATCGCGACGATCCGCGCCGAGCTCGAGGCCGAGACGGGCATCGCCCGCGAGGACCGCGACCGTCTGGTCACGGAGATCGCCGACGAGGCCCTCGGCCACGGCCCGCTCGAGCGGCTCCTGGCCGACGAGAGCATCACCGAGATCATGGTCAACGGCCACGACGAGGTCTGGGTCGAGCGCTCGGGCCGCATCGAGCGCGCCGCGCTGCGCTTCGTAGACGAGTCCCACCTCCGGCGCATCATCAACAAGATGGTCGCGGCGGTCGGCCGGCGCATCGACGAGGGCTCCCCCATGGTCGACGCCCGGCTGCCCGACGGCTCGCGCGTGAACGCGATCATCGCGCCGCTGTCGCTCAGCGGCCCGCTGGTGACGATCCGAAAGTTCTCCACCAAGCGCCTCGGCCTCGCCGACTTCGTCCGGCTCGGGACCCTCACCCCCGAGGCCGCCGACTTCCTCGGCCGCTGCGTGCTCGCCGAGCTCAACATCAGGGGCGCGGGCGGCACCGGCACGGGCAAGACCACGATGCTCGGCGGGCTCTCCGGGGCCATCCCGGAGTCCGAGCGCATCGTCACGATCGAGGACGCGGCCGAGCTGCGGCTCGTCCAGAAGCACGTGCTCCGCCTCGAGGCCCGGCCCGTGAACGTCGAAGGCGACGGTGCCGTGACCATCCGCGACCTCGTCCGCAACGCCCTGCGCATGCGTCCCGACCGCATCATCGTCGGCGAGGTCCGCGGCGGTGAGGCCCTCGACATGCTCCAGGCGATGAACACGGGCCACGACGGCTCCCTCACCACCCTGCACGCGAACACGCCGCGCGACGCGCTGCTGCGCCTGGAGACGATGGTGCTGATGGCGGGCTACGACCTGCCGCTGCGCGCGATCCGCCAGCAGATGTCCAGCGCGCTGGACCTCATCGTCCAGCTCGACCGCTCCCGCGACGGTGGCCGTCGCGTCACCTCGATCACGGAGGTCCAGCGCATGGAGGGCGAGGTCATCTCCCTCCAGGAGCTCTTCACGCTGAAGATGGAAGGCGAGGCGCCGGGGGGCCGGCTGGTCGCCACCGGCCTGCGACCGGGCCTGCGCGAGAAGTTCGTGCTCAACGGTGTCGACCTCCCCGCCTCGCTGTTCAACGTGGACGCGGGCACGCCGCAGGGCAACGTGCGGATGGTGGCGCGGTGAGCACCCGCCTGCGCATCCGCGTGGGCGCTGGGCTCGCTGCCGCCGCGGCGGCGCTCGCTGCGACGGTGGCCGCCGGTCCCGCCGCTGGCGACCGGCCGGCCCCGCGGGCGACCGTCGTGATCCTGCAGCCGGGTGCCGCGGGCGCCACGACCCGCGCGGACGTGCGCGCGCTGCTGACCGCCAGGGCACAGCACGGCATCGTCACGGTCCTGGTCACCAGCCGCCCCGCGACGGTCCTCGTCCCGCCCACCCGCTCGCAGGCCGCGCTGGGCGACGCCCTCGCCGCGCCGCTGCCGTCGATGCACCGGCTGAGCGCGGACGCGGGCGCACGCGCCGTGCTCGCCCTCGCGACCCGCCTCGGCAGCCCCTCACCCTCCGTCGTCTTCACGGGCCGGGGCGACGGTGGCGCCCAGCTGGCAGCCGCCACCGCCCGTCAGGCCCGGGTGGCCGGCGTCGCCCTCGGGCTCGACGACCTCGCCACCGCGCTGCGCCGCGAGCGCGTCGGCGCAGCCGCTCCGCGCGACACGGTCCCCGTGCGCCGCGCCGCTGCCGTGACCGCCCAGGCCGTCCCCCCGACCGCGTTCCCGACGGCCCTCGTGGCGCTGGCGGCGGTCTTCGCGCTGGCGGCGGGGGGCCTGGTCGTACGGAGCCGCCCGGTCGCCGTCGGCGTCGTCGCCGGGCGCATCCAAGAGTGGACCCGCCCGGCGGACCACGTCGCGAACACCGACGACGACACGGCGGACGACGTGCTGGTGGCCGAAGACGGCAGCGGGCTCCTCGGGCGCGTGCAGGACGCGCTCGACCTGACCGACATGCGGCTTGACGCGCGGGCACTCGTCGCGCGCACCGGGGTGGCGACCGTCGTGCTGGCGGTTCTCGCGTTCCTCGTCTTTCCGCTCACCGCGCTCGTCGTCCTCCCGGGCGTCCCGCTGCTGGTCCGCTCGCGGGTGCGCAAGCGCATCCGCAAGCGCCGCTTGCAGTTCGCCGACCAGCTCGGGGACACGGTGTCGGCGATCGCATCGGCGATGCGCGCCGGTCACGGCATCTCCTCGTCGCTCGCGATGCTCGTCGACGACCTGCCCGAGCCGACTCAGTCCGAGATGCGCGCGGTCGTCAGCGCGGAGCGAATCGGCGTCCCGTTCGACCAGGCCCTCGAGGACGCCGTCCGCCGCACCGCGAGCAAAGACCTCGAGCAGGTGGCGCTCGTCGCCTCGCTGCAGCGTGAGACCGGCGGCAACGGCGCGGAGGCACTCGACCGCGTTGTCGACACCATCCGGGCGCGTGACGACGTACGCCGGCTCATCACCACGCTGACGGCGCAGGGCCGGATGAGCCGCTGGGTCCTCACCGCCCTGCCCGTCGCGCTCGGGCTCGTGCTCCTCGTCATCGGGCACGGCTACCTCGCGCCGCTCGCCCAGACCGCGGTCGGTCGCAGCATCACGGTCTTCGCCCTCCTGCTCGTGACCGCCGGCTCCTCGTGGATCGGCCGCATCGTGGAGATCGACGTCTAGCCATGAGCCCGCTCTTGCCCCTCGCGAGCGTCGTGCTCGCCACCGTCGCCGTGCTGCTCGCCCTCCGTGCCCAGGGCACCACCATCCCGAGGGTCAGCCGGCGGCTGAACCACATCTCGGACTATCAGGGCCTCGGGCGCACCGAGCGCGGTCTGGCGCTCGAGAGCGAGACGCCCGCCCGCATCCGCGGCGCCGGCCTCTTCGACGTCGTGGGGCAGCACGTGCTGCCCCGCCTGGGCGTGGCGCGCGTCGAGGTGCTGCGGGCGAAGCTGCGCTCGGCGGGCATGTACTCCTTTGCGCCGGAGACGTTCTTCGGCGCGCAGGCGGCGTTGACGCTCGGCGGCGTCGCCTTCGCGTTCTGGGTCGGCGCGGCAAAGGGACTCGCCGTCCCCGTCGTCGTCCTCTTCGCGCTCTTCGCGGGGTACGTCGGTTTCGCTGTTCCGCTGACGCTGGTGTCGCGCCGGGCCCGGCTTCGCATCGAGTCGATCGACCGGCAGATGCCGGAGCTGGTGGACCTGCTGGTCGTCGCCATCGAGGCCGGGCTCGGCCTGGGCGCGGCGCTCGACCGCGCGGCGACCAGGATGACCGGGGCGCTGGCCGCCGAGCTGCGGCTCGTGCTCCAGGAGCAGGGGCTCGGCGCGACGTCGGCCGAGGCGCTGGCGCACCTCGTCGAGCGCAGCGACACCCCCGCCGTCCGCACGTTCGTCCGCACCCTCGTCCAAGGCGACCGGCTCGGCGTCCCGATCGGCCAGACGATGCGCGCGATCGCGACCGACATGCGCAAGCGGCGCCGCGCGACGGCCGAGGCGAAGGCACAGCGTGCCCCCGTGAAGATCCTCTTCCCGCTCGTCTTCTGCATCTTCCCGGCGCTGCTCATCATCATCCTGGCCCCGGCGGGCATCTCGATCGTGCACGGGCTCAGCCATGGCTGAGCGCATCCCCACCGTCCCCGAGCGGATCGCGGGCCGGCGCCACACCCGGACCATGCGCCGCGCGCGGGCCCTCGGCGCCACCGGCGGCTCGCTCGCGGCGATCCTCGCCGGCGTCGCCTTCGCCGTCGCCGACGACCCGGCGGCGACGCTCGACGCCCGCTGCCCGCAGGGCCCCACGTCGCTGGCCGACGCCGCTGCCGCGGCG